>NZ_JBHILX010000007.1:0-136973 GCF_042193585.1 Bartonella sp. PS7NMGDW | reverse complement strand
GTTTTGCTATTCGTGAAGGTGGTCGTACTGTTGGTGCCGGTATCGTCTCTAAGATCATTGAATAAATAATGCTTGTTGAGTGCTTTTATTATTGAAGGCACTTTCTATAACAGGGAAATAAAGAGCATGAACAGTCAAAATATTCGCATTCGCTTAAAAGCGTTTGATCATAGAATTCTTGATACGTCGACGCGTGAGATTGTATCGACTGCTAAACGTACTGGTGCAAATGTCCGTGGTCCCATTCCGCTTCCGACGCGGATTGAGAAGTTTACGGTCAATCGTGGACCCCATATCGATAAGAAGAGTCGTGAGCAGTTTGAGATGCGAACACATAAGCGTCTTCTTGATATTGTTGATCCAACGCCGCAAACAGTGGATGCGCTTATGAAGCTCGATCTTTCTGCTGGTGTGGATGTAGAAATTAAGCTCTGAGGTTTGAGGACAGAAGGAACAGACCCGATGCGTTCAGGTGTAATAGCACAGAAGCTGGGCATGACCCGTATTTATAATGATGCTGGTGAGCATGTGCCGGTGACCGTACTTCGTTTGGAGAATTGTCAAGTCGTTGCTCAGCGTACAGTTGAAAAGAATGGTTATACTGCTGTTCAATTAGGTGTAGGCTTTGCTAAAGTTAAGAACACTTCACAAGCTCTTCGTGGACATTTTGCTAAGGCTTCTGTTGAGCCTAAAGCTAAAATAGCAGAGTTTCGTGTGAGTCCCGACAATCTTCTTGATGTTGGTACTGAGATTACAGTGGAACATTTTGTTCCAGGACAGAGAGTTGATGTGACTGGTACCAGTATTGGTAAGGGGTTTGCTGGTGTTATGAAACGGCATAACTTTGGTGGGCATCGTGCTTCCCATGGTAATTCGATCACACATCGTGCTCATGGTTCTACAGGGCAGTGCCAAGATCCTGGTAAAGTTTTTAAAGGTAAAAAAATGGCTGGCCATATGGGGCAAGTGCGTGTAACAACACAGAATATTGAAGTTATTTCCACGGATAGTGAACGTGGTTTAATTTTAGTGCGTGGTGCTGTTTCTGGTTCTAAAGGTTCTTGGATTTTGGTACGGGATGCTGTGAAGAAGCGTCTTCCTGATAATGCTCCAAAGCCTGCTGGTATTCGCCGTCTTGTGAAGGAGAAAACGGAAATGGTTACTCCGGTGACGGAAACCTCTGAAGTTGAGGGAGCCTAATAATGGATCTTGTAATTAAAACTCTTGATGGTAATGAAGCTGGCAAGTTAAAGGTTTCTGAAGCTATTTTTGATCTTGTTCCACGTGAGGATATTTTGCAACGCGTTGTTCGCTGGCAGCTTGCACGCCGTCAGCAGGGGAGTCATCAATCCCAAGGTCGTTCTGATGTGTCACGAACAGGGGCAAAAATGTTTAAGCAAAAAGGAACAGGGCGTGCTCGACATTCATCTGCCCGTGCACCGCAGTTTAGAGGTGGGGGTAAGGCACATGGACCGGTGGTTCGTAGCCATGCGCATGATCTTCCTAAAAAGATTCGTGCTCTTGGGTTACGTCTTGCTTTATCTGCAAAATTAAAAGCAAAAGACTTAATTATTGTGGATGAGTTGACTGTTAAGGATGCGAAAACGAAAATGCTTGTTTCTCATTTTTCTAAGCTTGGATTTAATAACGCTCTCTTGATTGGTGGTAAAGAGATTGATATTAACTTTTTTCGTGCAGTCTCTAATATCCCTAATATTGATATTTTGCCTATTCAGGGAATTAATGTTTATGATATTTTGCGTCGCAGCAAACTTGTTTTATCAAAGGCAGCTGTTGAGGCTCTTGAGGAGCGTTTTAAATGACAGATCTTCGCCATTATGATATAATTATTAGTCCAGTTATTACTGAAAAGTCGACTATGATTTCTGAATATAATCAAGTTGCTTTTAATGTCGCGCCGAAAGCGACGAAGCCTGAGATTAAGGCTGCTATTGAAGCGCTTTTTAGCGTAAAAGTTAAAGCAGTTAACACGATAGTCCGCAAGGGTAAAGTGAAGCGTTTCAAAGGTATAGTTGGTCGGCAAAGTGATGTCAAAAAAGCGATCGTAACTCTGGCCAGTGGTCAGACTATCGACGTTTCGACAGGTCTTTAAAGAGGCTCGGAGATAGGAATAATGGCACTTAAGCAATTTAATCCAACGACACCTGGGCAGCGTCAGCTTGTTATTGTGGAACGTTCTTGTCTTTATAAGGGAAAGCCTATAAAGATGTTGACTGAAGGTTTGTCTTCAAAGGGTGGACGTAATAATCGCGGTCGTGTTACTGCTCGTTTTCAGGGTGGTGGACATAAACGTAGTTATCGGTTTGTCGACTTTAAGCGTCTTAAACGTGATGTTTCAGCAAAGGTTGAGCGTTTAGAATATGATCCTAACCGTACTGCTTTTATTGCTTTAATTCGCTATGAGGACGGGCAATTGTGTTATATTCTTGCGCCACAGCGTCTTGCGGTTGGTGATTCTGTTATGGCTGGTTTAAATGTGGATGTTAAACCAGGTAATGCTATGCCTCTTGCTAATATGCCTGTAGGTACAATTATTCATAATGTTGAGATGAAGCCAGGAAAAGGGGGGCAGATTGCACGTTCAGCGGGTACTTATGCGCAGTTGGTTGGACGAGATCATGGTATGGCTATTCTTCGTTTAAATTCTGGTGAACAGCGTTTGGTTCCTAGTAGCTGTTTTGCAACTGTTGGTGCTGTTTCAAATCCTGATCATGGGAATATTAATGATGGTAAGGCAGGTCGGTCACGTTGGCGTGGTAAACGTCCACATGTTCGTGGTGTTGCTATGAACCCTGTTGATCATCCGCACGGTGGTGGTGAAGGTCGTACATCGGGGGGGCGCCATCCAGTATCTCCTTGGGGTAAGCCTACGAAAGGTAAGCGTACGCGCTCCAATAAAGCCACTGATAAATTTATTATGCGTACGCGTCATCAACGCAAGAAATGAGAAAGGTAGTCTGAAGTGGTTCGTTCAGTGTGGAAAGGTCCGTTTGTTGACGGCTATCTTCTTGGTAAAGCAGAGAAGGTACGTGCAAGTGGGCGCAATGAAGTTATAAAAATATGGAGTCGTCGCTCTACTATTTTACCGCAATTTGTTGGTTTAACTTTTGGTGTTTACAACGGTAATAAGCATATTCCTGTTTCTGTTTCTGAAGAGATGGTTGGACATAAGTTTGGTGAGTTCGCTCCTACCCGGACTTATTATGGTCATGGTGCCGATAAAAAAGCGAAGAGGAAGTAGGAATGGGAAAAGCTAAAGTTTCGCGCCAGCTTAGAGATAATGAAGCAAGAGCTGTCACGCGGACAATTCGTGTTAGTCCGCAGAAGCTTAATTTAGTTGCTGCAATGATTCGTGGTAAAAGAGTTAATGTGGCACTCGCTGATTTGATGTTTTCACGCAAGCGTATTGCTGCTACTGTGAAAAAAACGCTTGAATCAGCAATTGCAAATGCAGAGAATAACCACGATCTTGATATTGATTCGCTTATTGTGGCGGAAGCTTATGTTGGTAAGTCGATAGTGATGAAGCGCTTTCATGTTCGTGGTCGAGGGCGTGCTAGTAGAATTGAACGTCCATTTTCGCATCTTACTGTTATTGTTCGTGAAGTTACCGAAAAAGTGGAGGCCGCGTAATGGGTCAGAAGATCAATCCAATAGGACTTCGTCTTGGTGTTAATCGGACTTGGGATTCTCGTTGGTATGCTGATAGTGGTGAATATGGGCGCCTTCTTCATGAAGATTTGAAAATTCGTTCATACGTGCTGGAGGAACTTAAACAGGCGGCTATTTCGAAGGTTGTTATTGAGCGTCCTCATAAGAAGTGTCGTATTACGATTCATTCTGCACGTCCTGGTTTGATTATTGGTAAAAAGGGTGCTGATATCGAAAAGCTTCGTCGTAAGCTCTCGGAAATGACGGATGCTGAAACTTCATTGAATATTGTGGAGATTCGTAAACCGGAGATTGATGCTACGATTATTGCGCAATCAATTGCTCAACAGTTAGAGCGTCGTGTTGCTTTTCGTCGTGCAATGAAGCGTGCTGTTCAGTCTGCTATGCGTCTTGGTGCGGAAGGTATTCGTATCAATTGTTCTGGCCGTCTTGGTGGTGCTGAAATTGCTCGTATGGAATGGTATCGTGAAGGTCGTGTTCCACTTCATACCTTGCGTTCTGATGTTGATTACGGTACAGCAGAAGCTAAGACTGCTTATGGTATTTGTGGTATTAAAGTTTGGGTCTTTAAGGGTGAGATTCTTGAGCATGATCCGATGGCTTCAGAACGTCGTGCTACGGAAGTTGATCAATCTGGTTCTTCATCGAATCGTCGCCGTGAAAATGCTTAGTTTTTGAGATTGAACTAAAATTTGGAGTAGAGAACAATGTTGCAGCCAAAGCGCACAAAGTTCCGTAAACAGTTCAAGGGCCGTATTCACGGTGTTGCGAAGGGTGGTACGGATTTGAATTTCGGTGCCTACGGTTTGAAGGCTGTTGAGCCGGAGCGGATTACTGCTCGTCAAATTGAAGCGGCGCGCCGTGCGATTACGCGTTATATGAAGCGTTCTGGTCGTGTGTGGATTCGCATTTTTCCAGATCTTCCGGTTACATCTAAGCCGACTGAAGTTCGTATGGGTAAAGGTAAGGGAAGTGTCGATTATTGGGCTGCACGTGTTGCTCCTGGACGCATCATGTTTGAGCTTGATGGAGTTCCTGAGGATGTTGCACGTGAAGCACTAAGATTGGGTGCTGCAAAGTTGCCTATAAAAACGCGTTTCATCCAGCGTATTGCTGAATAATGAGGTTAAGCGATGAAAGCCACAGAATTACGGGCGCAAACGCTCGACCAAATGAAAGATGAATTGGCTAAGTTAAAGAAAGAGCAATTTAATTTGCGTTTTCAAAAAGCAACAGGTCAATTAGAAAAGACTGCGCGTGTTAGACAGGTTCGTCGTGATATTGCGCGTATTAAAACTTTTCTTCGTCAAAAGGTAAGTGAAAGTAAGGTTTAAGGAAATGAGAGATGCCTAAACGCGTTTTGCAGGGTGTTGTTATTAGCGACAAAAGTGATAAGACTGTTGTTGTCAAAGTTGAGCGCCGTTATTCTCATCCGCTTCTTAAGAAGACTGTTCGGCAGTCTAAAAATTATAAAGCGCATGACGAAAACAACCAATTCAAGATTGGGGATCAAGTTTCTATTCAAGAATCTAGACCAATTTCGAAAGATAAATGTTGGATTGTTGTAAAAGACAATGTAGCGTAATGAGTTAAGTTTATTGTTTTAGAATTTAACAGTGTTTTTATCATTGATAAATTTAAAGGCGATGACTTTATCGTTATTTGGCAGGCAAATCCGAGTGTATAAAAGGTACAATCGGATATATGTGTTAAGAGAAGGTGGCCAGTCATGATTCAGATGCAAACAAACCTCGACGTTGCTGATAATTCTGGTGCTCGTCGTGTCATGTGCATCAAGGTGTTAGGCGGTTCAAAGCGGAAATATGCTTCGGTCGGTGACATTATTGTTGTTTCGGTTAAGGATGCTATTCCTCGTGGCCGTGTTAAAAAAGGTGATGTTATGAAAGCTGTTGTGGTTCGTACTGCTAAGGATATTCGTCGCGCAGATGGTAGTGTCATTCGTTTTGATAGTAATGCTGCGGTTTTAGTGGATAATAAAAAAGAGCCGATCGGTACTCGTATCTTTGGACCTGTTCCCCGCGAATTGCGTGGTAGGAATCATATGAAGATCATCTCGCTCGCTCCTGAAGTTCTGTAAGGAGTAAATGTTATGCAGAAGATTCGAAAAGGTGATAAAGTTGTTGTTTTATCCGGTAAGGATAAAGGATGTAGTGGTGAAGTAATTAAGGTTAGTCCAAAAGAGAATAAGGCTTTTGTTCGTGGGATTAATATGATTAAACGTCATCAACGTCAAACGCAGAAGCAAGAAGCTGGAATTATTTCTAAAGAAGCTCCGATTCATCTGTCTAATTTGGCGATTGCTGATCCTAAAGATGGTAAGCCTACACGTGTAGGCTTTCGTATGAATGCAGATGGTAATAAAGTGCGTTTTGCCAAGCGTTCGGGAGAGTTGATTAATGGCTGAGGAAAGACAAATACCGCGTATGAAAGCGCATTATTTTGAAGTGATTCGTAAAGCGCTTCAAGAGAAGTTTAATTACAGAAATGCGATGCAAATTCCGCGGATTGATAAAATTGTAATAAATATGGGGATAGGTGAAGCAACTGCTGATTCGAAGAAGCCTTCTCTTGCTGCTGAGGATTTAGGGCTAATAACAGGTCAGAAGGCTGTTGTTACACGTGCGCGTAATTCTATTGCGACCTTTAAGGTTCGTGAAGGAATGCCTCTTGGGGCTAAAGTTACATTGCGTAAAGATCGTATGTTTGAGTTTTTAGATCGTCTTGTTACGATTGCTCTTCCACGGGTTCGTGACTTTCGTGGTTTGAATCCAAAGAGTTTTGATGGTCGTGGCAATTTTGCTATGGGTATTAAAGAACACATTGTGTTTCCAGAAATCAACTATGATAAAGTTGATCAAATTTGGGGCATGGATATTATTGTTTGTACGACAGCAAAAACGGATGATGAAGCTCGTGAGTTATTGCGTGCTTTTAATTTTCCTTTTCGTTCGTAACGGCAGACATAGTGAGGTGAAAGTATGGCCAAAGTAAGTGCCGTTGAAAAAAATAAGCGTCGTGAGGTGATGGTAAAGCGTTATGCTGCCCGTCGTGCACGTTTGAAAGCAATAGTTATGGATCAGAAGGTTTCTCTTGAAGAACGTTTTAAAGCTTCTGTTCAGTTGGCAGAGTTGCCACGTAATTCTTCGAAAGTTCGTATTCGTAATCGCTGTGAGGTTTCAGGTCGTCCGCGGGCTTATTATCGTAAATTAAAAATGTCGCGAATTGCGTTGCGTGAGCTTGGCTCTATTGGCCATATTCCTGGTATTGTAAAGTCTAGTTGGTAAGAGGAGATTATTTAATGTCTATGTCAGATCCTCTTGGTGATATGTTAACACGTATTCGTAATGCACTTGGTCGTAAAAAAGGTAAAGTAGTTACTCCAGCTTCGAAGCTTCGTGTGCACGTTCTTGATGTTCTTCAGTCGGAAGGTTATATTCGTGGATATAATCAAATTGATTTAGGTGATGGGAAAGCTGAAATTGAAATCGAATTGAAGTATTTTGAAGGGCTGGCTGCTATTCGTGAGATTTCACGTGTATCAAAGCCAGGTCGTCGTGTGTATGTTTCTGCTAAGTCACTTCCACAGGTGGCAAATGGTCTTGGTATTTCGATTTTATCGACTCCTAAAGGCGTCATGGCAGATCATGAGGCGCGTGAACAGAATGTTGGTGGAGAACTCCTTTGTCGTGTTTTCTAAGTTATGTCAAGAAAACGGAAGAAAAAGTAGGTTAGAACAATGTCTCGTATTGGAAAGAAACCCATTTCAATTCCTTCTGGAGTTACTGCTACTGTTGAAGGTCAGCTGGTTAAGGCAAAAGGTCCAAAAGGTGAGCTGAGCTACGTCGTCAATGATGAAGTCTTAGTCAAGTTTGAGGAAAATATCATATCAGTTATGCCGCGGGATCAGTCAAAAGATGCGCGTTCTAAATGGGGTATGTCGCGCTCAATGATTGAGAACATTTTTTGTGGTGTGAAAGATGGTTTTGAAAAGAGGTTGGAGATTAATGGGGTTGGTTATCGTGCTGCTTTGCAGGGTAAGGATGTCCAACTATCTCTAGGATTTTCCCATGATGTGGTTTATAAAGTTCCATCGGGTGTTACTGTAACTGTTCCTAAGCCGACAGAAATTGTTGTTTCTGGAATTGATAAACAGCAAGTTGGACAAGTTGCAGCGGAGATTCGTGAGTATCGTAGACCTGAGCCTTATAAAGGTAAAGGTGTTAAGCATGCAGATGAACGTATCTTCCGTAAAGAAGGTAAAAAGAAATAAGGATTTTGTATTATGGTTTCATCTAAGGACATTATCCAACGTCGTGCAAGGCGTGTTCGTCGTAGAATTAAAATGGTTTCTCATGATCGTCCTCGGCTTAGTGTTTATCGTTCAAATCAGAACATTTATGCTCAAGTTATCGATGATTTGCGGGGATGTACACTTGTTTCAGCCTCTACTCTTGAAAGTGATTTAAAAAAGTCGTTAAAGAGTGGTGCTGATAAAAAAGCAGCTTTTGCTGTTGGTAAGTTAATTGCTGAGCGTGCGAAGCAAGCGGGTGTTAATGAAGTGGTTTTTGATCGTGGAGCGTATGTGTATCATGGTCGAGTCAAGGCTTTAGCTGAAGCTGCTCGTGAAGGTGGTTTGAATTTCTAAAATTTCTTATTTGTGAGTGAGTAAGGAGAGTTTAGATTATTTCGTTTAAGTTCTTCCAGTTTGATGAGGGACTTTGTTATCGTGCTTCCGGAAAAGAAAAAGGAATGAGGAATGGCACAAAAAGAACGTGGTGAGAGAGAAGAACGCGATAATGAGTTTGTCGATAGGCTAGTTCATATCAATCGTGTTGCTAAAGTTGTAAAGGGTGGTCGGCGTTTTGGTTTTGCTGCTCTTGTTGTCGTTGGAGATCAAAAAGGACGTGTAGGTTTTGGACATGGTAAAGCCCGTGAAGTTCCAGAAGCCGTTCGTAAAGCAACGGAATCTGCAAAACGTGGGATGATTTATGTTCCGCTTCGGTCTGGACGTACATTGCACCATGATCTTGAAGGGCGTCATGGAGCTGGGCGTGTTTTGCTACGTTCGGCTTCTGCTGGTACTGGTATTATTGCTGGGGGACCGATGCGTGCTATTTTTGAAGCTCTTGGTATGCAGGATGTCGTTGCAAAATCATTGGGATCGTCTAATCCTTATAACATGGTTCGTGCAACATTTGATGCATTGAAACATCAAATGCATCCTAGAGATATTGCTGCTCAGCGTGGTATAAAATATTCGACTTTGCAGGCGCGTCGTCGCCATTTAGTTGACCTAGAAGGATAGTTTCTGAGATTATCAGAAAAGGAATTAGAAAATGGTTCAGAAAAAATCTCAGAGTGGTAAAACTATCACGGTTGAGCAAATTGGAAGCCCTATTCGAAACTCACGGATTCAGCGTGCAACCTTAAAGGGGCTTGGACTAAATAAAATGCGTCGTCGGCGCGTTTTAGATGATACACTTTGTGTGCGGGGTATGATTGCTCAGGTTCGGCATCTTGTTCGCGTTATAGATGAAGGTTAAGGGTTGCGGGAGTATTAGATATGAAACTCAATGAACTGCGTGATTGTGAAGGCGCAACAAAAAATCGTAAGCGTGTTGGGCGTGGTATTGGATCCGGTACGGGTAAGACTGGTGGTCGTGGTGTAAAAGGGCAAAAGTCGCGTTCTGGTGTTTCCCTTAATGGTTTTGAAGGTGGGCAAATGCCTATCTATCGTCGTTTGCCAAAACGTGGATTTAGAAATTTCTTTGCCAAAACCTACAATGAAGTTTCACTAGGACGTATTCAGTTGGCAGTTGATGCAGGTAAGTTGAATATTGAAAAGCCTGTTGATATGATTGCTTTGAAAGAAGCTGGTATTATTCGTCGTGAAAAAGATGGGGTTCGTCTTCTTTCTGATGGTGATTTGAAAGCTAAGATTACCTTTCATGTTTCTGGTGCTTCACAAGCTGCTCGTGTTAAGATTGAAAAAGTGGGTGGTCAGGTTATTTTTCCTGATATTGCTCAATAATTTTTTATATGAGTAGAGACCTAAAGAAGAGTTACATCTGTTCTGTGGGATCTTTTGTGGGGAATTTTTTAAGTTCTGCATTTATTTGTGTATGTATATATGAATTTTAGGGTTATACTTCCGTGATTTAAAGAACTGGAGTAGTGAAGTGGAGACGTTTTATGGCATCAGCAGCAGAGCAATTTGCTTCCAATATAAACTTCGGTACCTTTTCTCGTGCAACTGAATTAAAGAAACGCATCTGGTTTACTCTGGCAGCGCTTCTTGTATATCGCTTTGGCACTTACATCTCTCTTCCAGGTATTAATATCGATGCTTTACGGCAAACATTTGAACATCATGCGTCGGGTGTATTAGGACTCTTTAATATGTTTGCTGGGGGTGCCGTTGGGCGTATGGCTATTTTTGCGCTGGGTATCATGCCTTATATATCGGCATCTATTATTGTGCAATTGTTAACATCTATTATTCCTTCTTTGGAAACTCTTAAAAAAGAAGGGGAATTAGGTCGTAAGATTATCAATCAGTATACGCGTTATGTAACAGTAGTATTGGCAATTCTACAAGCTTTTGGTATTGCGATTGCGCTTGAAAGCGGTATAGGGACGGGGCTTCAAATTGTTTTAGAACCAGGTCTTATGTTTCGTATTTCTTCTGTTATTACCCTTGTTGGCGGAACGATGTTTCTCATGTGGCTTGGCGAGCAAATTACGTCACGTGGTGTTGGTAATGGGGTTTCTCTTATCATTTTTACAGGGATTGTAGCCAACTTTCCTTCTACTTTTGCTCAGCTTTTGACAGCTCATAGTCAGGCTGATTTATCAACTTTTCTTTTAATAGGAATCGTTCTTATTGCTGTTTTGGTTATTGGGCTTATTGTTTTTATAGAGCGTGCGCAACGGCGAATTCTTATCCAGTATCCGAAACGTCAGGTTGGGAATCAAATGTTTCAAGGAGATATGTCGCATCTTCCTTTAAAGTTGAATACTGCTGGTGTTATTCCACCTATTTTTGCTTCATCTTTATTATTATTACCTGCCACTATTAATAATTTTTCTGATAAAATGCCACAATGGGTTCAGGCGATTTCTTATGCTCTTGGTCATGGACAGCCACTTTATATGATTGTTTATGCATTTTTAATGGCGTTTTTTTGCTTTTTTTATACAGCTATTGTGTTTAATCCAAGTGATACTGCAGATCAGTTGAAAAAACATTCTGGTTTTATTCCAGGGATTCGTCCAGGTGAGCGTACAGCCGAATATATTGATTACGTTTTGACGCGTATTACTGTTGTGGGCGCTGTTTATATTATCTTGGTTTGTTTGTTACCTGAATTTATGATATCTGCATTGCAGGTTCCTTTTTATCTTGGGGGAACATCCTTGTTGATTGTTGTTACTGTTACGCTTGATACGGTTGCTCAAATTCAGGGGTATCTTGTTGCCCACCAATATGAAGGGTTGATAAAAAAATCAAAACTTCGTGGAGGTAGAAGGAATCGATGAGAGTTATTCTTTTAGGTCCTCCTGGAGCAGGAAAAGGTACGCAAGCAAAAATGTTGACCGAGGAATATAACATTCCTCATTTATCAACAGGGGATATGTTGCGTGAGGTGATTGCCAAAGAAACAGAGATTGGTAAAAAAGCTAAAGCTATTATAAGTTCTGGTGCTTTGGTTCCTGATAATATTGTTAACCAAATCGTATCAGATAGGATTGATGAAACTGATTGTGTAAACGGTTTTGTTTTGGATGGATATCCTCGAACTGTGGGGCAGGCAGAAGCGTTACAGCAGATTTTGCAGTCAAAAAATATGCGGCTTGATGCTGTTATTGAGTTGTGTGTTGATGAAGACGTGTTGATTGAACGTATGAAGAAGCGCGTTGAGGAAACAATAGCGGCTGGTGGACAGGTTCGTTTAGATGACAATCCTGTTGCTTTTGCAAAAAGATTAGTAGAATATCGTGAAAAAACCGCTCCCTTATCAAAATTTTATTCAGAGAGGGGAATGTTGAAGGTCATTGATGGAATGATTGGTATTACTGAAGTGACACGCATGATTAGAGGTTTTCTTTCATAAGATTTTTTTAGAAATAAATGAAAAGAGTTGACTTTTGAGATGAAATCTATCACAAACGAATTTAATTTATTTTAGTGAAATAATAGGATTCGGAAGAATTTTTTTCTGAGTCTATTTTTTTCTGTAAGGTATATCAGGTATTTTATAACAATTTGTCAAAATAACTAAGGAGAGTAGGCGTGGCTCGTATTGCTGGCGTCAATATCCCGACAAATAAGCGTGTAATTATTGCGCTTCAATATATCCACGGGATTGGACCAAAATTTGCTCAAGAAATTATTGAAAGAGTTGGCATTCCCTTGGGGCGTCGTGTGCATGAGCTTTCAGATGCTGAGGTGCTGCAGATTCGTGAGGCGATAGATCAAGGCTATCAAGTTGAAGGTGATCTTCGTCGTGAGGTTGCTATGAATGTTAAGCGTTTGATGGACCTTGGTTGTTATCGAGGATTGCGTCATCGCCGGTCTTTGCCTGTCCGAGGGCAGCGTACACATACAAATGCCCGTACGCGTAAAGGACCAGCTAAGGCAATTGCCGGTAAAAAGAAATAAGAGCCTTTTTGGAAGGTTTTTATATATTCTGTTTCTTGTTTGATTTTTTTGACAAGGAAAAGAAGGTGGAGCTGCTGATGTTACGGCAGTGATGAGATCGTTGAAAGGGAAATTATGGCCAAGGAAGCCACACGTGTTCGTCGTCGCGAACGTAAAAATATTTCATCGGGTGTTGTGCATATTAATTCAACATTTAATAACACAATGATTACTATTACTGATGCTCAGGGTAATGCAATTGCTTGGTCATCTGCGGGGGCCCAAGGGTTTAAAGGTGCGCGTAAATCGACACCTTTTGCTGCTCAAGTTGCTGCGGAGGATTGTGCAAGAAAAGCGCAAGAGCATGGTATGCGTTCTTTGGAAGTTGAAGTTTGTGGACCTGGATCAGGGCGTGAATCTGCTCTGCGTGCATTGCAATCTGTTGGTTTTGTCATTACTTCTATTCGTGATGTAACACCAATTCCTCATAATGGATGTCGTCCGCGGAAAAGGCGGCGTGTTTAATTGGGTGTTGTTTTTTGTTGTCGGAGATTTCTCTGATGTTCACATTGGTCGTTACGATTGAATGGTAACGGAACTAAAGAACGGGAATAAAAATATGATCCAGAAAAACTGGCAAGAACTTATTAAACCCAATAAGGTTGAATCATGTGCGCATGATAATCCAAATGTTATAAGTGTGATCGCTGAACCTCTTGAGCGGGGTTTTGGCTTAACGTTAGGAAATGCACTTCGTCGCGTGTTGTTATCTTCGCTTCGTGGTGCTGCTATTACTGCTGTGCAGATTGACGGTGTCTTACATGAATTTTCATCGATTCCAGGTGTGCGTGAGGATGTTACAGATATTATTCTGAATATAAAGGAAATTGCGCTTCGTATGGAAGAAGAAGGTCCTAAACGTGTCGTTGTTTATAAAGAGGGGCCTGGTGTCGTGAAAGCGGGAGATATCAGTACCGTTGGGGATATGCAAATTCTAAATCCAGATCATGTTATTTGTACTCTTGATGAAGATGCTGAAATTCGTATGGAGTTCATTGTCAACACAGGGAAGGGGTATGTTCCATCTGATCGTAATTGTGTTGATGATGCACGTATAGGGCTTATTCCAATTGATAGTCTTTATTCACCAATTCGTAAAGTGTCTTATAAAGTGGAAAATACGCGTGAAGGTCAAGTTTTGGATTATGATAAATTGACCTTAACGATTGAAACGAATGGTGCGGTTAATGGAGAGGATGCTGTTGCTTTTGCTGCACGCATTCTTCAGGATCAATTATCGCTATTTATTAACTTTGAAGAGCCACAGAAGGAGCCTGTTGAAGAGGCTGATTCTGAGCTTTCTTTTAATCCTGCTCTTCTCAAAAAAGTGGATGAATTAGAACTTTCAGTTCGTTCGGCAAATTGTCTTAAGAATGATAATATTGTCTATATTGGTGATCTTATTCAAAAAACAGAATCTGAAATGCTTCGTACACCGAATTTTGGTCGCAAATCGTTGAATGAGATTAAAGAAGTTTTGGCATGTATGGGATTACATCTTGGGATGGAAATTCCTGCGTGGCCGCCTGAAAACATTGATGATCTTGCAAAACGTTATGAAGATCAATATTAAAATTAGAATTTAAGGAGAGGGCTTATGCGCCACAGTAAGTCAGGACGCAAGTTGAATCGTACTGCCAGTCACCGTAAAGCGATGTTTGCAAATATGGCAACTTCGTTGATCGAGCATGAGCAGATTGTGACAACGCTTCCAAAGGCTAAAGAAATTCGTCCTATTGTTGAAAAACTCGTTACTCTTGGTAAGCGTGGTGGTTTGCATGCGCGTCGGCAAGCAATTGCAGCACTTCGTGATGCAGGAAAGGTTGCAAAATTATTTGATACGCTTGCGCCACGTTATGCATCACGCAACGGTGGATATTTACGTATTATGAAAGCGGGGTTTCGTACCGGTGATAATGCGCCTATGGCTGTTATAGAATTTGTTGATCGTGATGTTGAAGCGAAGGGTGCTGGGGATCGTGCTCGCATGGAGGCTTCTGAGAATGAAAAGGGGACATCTTCGTAGAGTTTTTTAATTCTGTTAGATTTTTTAAGGCCGCCTTGTCTTAGGCGGTTTTTTTGTGAGCATTTTTAAGTTTGTTTTAATTGAGAAATAGGTGCAGAGAGAAAATTATAGGACATTGAATTATCTTATTTTTATAATATTTATTGTTCAAATAGGTTGTTTTTATTCTCTATTATGAAATATTAATAGAGATCCTTAATTTGCGGGGATGAGTTTTTTAATTCTATTAATCTTCAACAGAATGTACTGGTTTTATAAGGAGTGGATTATGAGATATTCTTTTTGGGTGCGGATTTTTTTTGCAATTATGATGCAGATATCATTTGATCATGTATATGCTCATGTGCCTCAAACACAAACAGAAATCACTCTTTCATTTGCTCCTTTAGTTAAAAAGACAGTTCCATCTGTTGTAAATATTTATGCAGCTCGACAAATTAGAGCACGATCACCTTTTGAAGGCGATCCATTTTTTGAGCAATTTTTTGGTCGTTTTCAAAATAACTTTCCTGTTCGTAAGCAATCGTCATTAGGATCAGGGGTGATTGTTGATGCACGTGGTTTGATTGTTACAAATTACCACGTCATTAAAGATGCAAGCGAAATTAAAGTGGCTTTTTCTGATGGGCGGGAGTTTGAGAGTAAGATCGTGCTCAAAGATGAAGCAACTGATATTGCAATTCTTGAAGTTGAGGAAAAAGATGCTCAATTCCCTGTTCTTTCTTTGGGAAATTCTGATGCTGTTGAAGTTGGTGATCTTGTTCTTGCTATTGGTAATCCTTTTGGTGTTGGTCAAACAGTTACAAGTGGTATTGTTTCAGCGCAAGCGCGTACACGTGTTGGGATTTCTGATTTTGACTTTTTTATTCAAACAGACGCTGCCATTAATCCAGGGAATTCTGGTGGCGCTTTAATTGATATGAAAGGTCAATTAATCGGAATTAATACGGCTATTTATTCGCGTTCTGGTGGTTCTGTAGGGATTGGTTTTGCTATTCCAGTTAATCTTGTAAAAGTGATGCTTGATACTGTTAAACGCGGTGGAAAATATTTTGTGCCGCCTTATATAGGGGCTTCTTTTCAAAATGTTACACCTGATATTGCTGGTGGTTTAGGTTTAGAACGTCCCTATGGTGCTCTGATTATTGAAGTTATCAAAGATAGTCCTGCTGAAAAAGCTGGATTGAAAGTAGGTGATGTTATTTTGAGTGTGCAAGGGGTACGCGTTGATACTCCAGATAGTCTTGGGTATCGTTTGATGACAGCTGACGTTGAGCATAGTCTTGCTTTGGAATATTTACGAAATGGAAAAACTTTAAAAACACAAATAACAGTTTCATCGATATCAGAAACTGCATTTTTAAAATCTGAAAAAATCACGGGTGACAGTCCTCTTGCTGGTGCTGAAGTGTTAGATTTAACACCGCAAAATAGTCGACGTTTTCATCTTCCTATATCTGCAAAAGGGGTTGTGATTACCAACCTTGATGACATGAGCAATGCAGCTGGAATTTTTCAGTCAGGAGATATTCTACGTGTTGTAAATGGTCATAAAATTCAAACAGTTCATCAGTTGAAAAAGGTTCTTATGCAAGCTCGTTCGCGTACTTGGCAATTGGAATATGAACGTGATGGTATGTATATTCGCCAATTTATTCGTTGAGGTTTTTTTTGAAGAAAGATTTTTTTACTTCGTCGTTTGATTTTCAAGTTAATAAAAATCAGCCACTTGCAGAAAGAATGCGCCCTTGTTCTCTCAATGATGTTGTGGGACAAAAGCATTTGATTGGAGAGGATGGTTTGCTTTCACGTATGGTGGCAACTGGCTCAATTGGATCGATGATTTTTTGGGGGCCTCCAGGGACGGGAAAAACAACCGTTGCACGTTTGTTAGCACTTGAAACGAACTTCGCATTTGAACAGATTTCTGCTATTTTTACAGGAGTTTCTGAACTTAAAAAGATTTTTGAAGTTGCGCAGAGGCGTTTTATATCTGGAGATAAAACAGTTCTCTTTGTTGATGAAATTCATCGGTTTAATCGTGCACAGCAGGATAGTTTTCTTTCTGTGATGGAAGATGGTACTGTGGTACTTATAGGTGCAACAACCGAAAATCCTTCTTTTGAACTTAATGCTGCTCTTCTTTCGCGTGCACGTGTTGTAACATTTCTTTCACATGATCATGAAAGTTTGGACATGCTTTTGAGGCGTGCTGAAGAAGTGGAGGGAAAAACTCTTCCCTTGGATAATGATGCCAGAGACGTTTTGATAGAGATGTCTGATGGTGATGCGCGGGTAGCGTTAACATTGGCAGAGGAAGTTTGGTCTATTGCACCATTGGGAGAGATTCTTGATGTTGTTGCTTTGCAAAAAGTTATTCAGCGTCGTGTGCCCATTTATGATAAAGGACGAGATGGGCATTATAATCTCATTTCAGCGTTGCATAAATCCGTTCGTGGATCTGATCCTGATGCTGCGCTTTATTATTTGGCACGTATGTTGGATGCTGGTGAAGATCCTCTCTATATTGGGCGAAGATTGGTTCGTATGGCTGTTGAAGATGTTGGTTTGGCGGATCCTCAAGCTCTTGTCATTTGTAATGCAGCAAAAGATGCCTATGATTATTTAGGATCACCAGAAGGAGAATTGGCTTTGGCGCAAGCATGTCTTTATGTTGCAACTGCGCCAAAGTCAAATGCAACATATCTCGCGTATAAAGCAGCACTGCGTTGTGCGCGCAAAAATGGCTCTTTATCACCTCCTAAGCATATTCTTAATGCTCCTACGAAATTTATGAAGGAGGAAGGGTTTGGAAATGGTTATTGTTATGACCATGATGAACCAGACGCTTTTTCAGGACAAGAATATTTTCCCGAAAAACTTGGGCGTCAGAGTTATTATAAGCCAGTTGAGCGTGGTTTTGAGCGTGAAATTGTAAAACGTCTTGAGTGGTGGAAACAATTGCGCAAAAAACGTAAAGATCAAAAATAAAATTTGAGTAGAAACACATGTTTTATTGATCTTGGATTTATTTTTTATCTCTTATGTTATTGTATGAGCAATTTAGCTTATATTTTAAATATTTATTGCATTGCTCGTAGAGATTTTTTTGATATCTTCAAAAGTGCATATTCTTTTATCAAATTTAAATGTGTTATTCAACTTTTAAGCTGCTTTATTTTTGTGGTTTTTATTAAATAATATAATTGATTTATAACGATAACTCACTGTTTTGTAAGTTGAATGAAAGTCCTAAATACCGTGAATTTTACTCATTCCAAGCCTGGTATTTGTTGAAGCAATCAAATCATTCGCTTGTGTGTTATAAGCAGGATTAGCGTGTGATAAAAACTGTACAAGAAAGAACTAAAAATTCTTCTTATGAAGCGTCTTAAGTGCCGAGAGTTGTCGCAACATTGGGAGATGATAAATAGTGTGATGGTGCCGACTTTCTCATTCTTTAGTGTAAAGATGGTGGCTCCCAAAGGGCTTTACAGTATACCGCATTCATGGGTGTTGTCACGAAGTGAGGTTTGGGGGTGTTGAGAGATGTTTCTTAAATCAAGTGCATGAATATGCAACACAATGGCGTTTTGTTCTTTGATGCGATAGGGGATGAGGTTGATTGATAATGCGTTTTTGTGTGATCAATAGCAGGAGAATTCTTAGTCTCTTAAGTACTTAATCAAAGGGATAAGCAGAAGGGCAGTAGAACATTGTGTTTAAATTTAAATTGTTCCTTTTCTAGAGGGATATAAATATGCTAACTACGCTCTCATGGGGATATTATTTTATTGGAGTTTATTTTGTGTGATAAGATAAGCAATGCCAATTCTTTATTGTGATGGTCATGAATGTTATGGGCATAATGTGGGGATAGGAATGGAAATAGTCTGTGAAAATCTAAACTCAAGCCTTTAGTTAAATTAAAAGTACAGTGTACACTTAAGTTTTAGGTTATTATGAATCGGTCAAGGATATAATCGTGGATAAAACAAAAGCTCTCGATGCTGCTCTCTCACAAATTGAACGTTCTTTTGGTAAAGGCTCGATTATGCGTCTTGGGCAAAAAGAGCAGGTTGTTGAAATTGAAACAGTTCCAACAGGGTCGTTATCCTTAGATATTGCTTTGGGGATTGGTGGATTACCGAAGGGGCGTATTGTTGAGATTTATGGACCAGAAAGTTCTGGGAAAACAACATTGGCTCTACATGCTATTGCTGAGGCACAGAAAGGGGGTGGGATTTGTGCTTTTATTGATGCAGAGCATGCACTTGATCCTATTTATGCGCGTAAGCTTGGTGTTGATTTAGAAAATTTGTTCATTTCTCAGCCAGATACTGGTGAACAGGCATTGGAAATTACAGAAACGTTGGTTCGTTCTGGTGCAGTTGATGTGCTTGTTGTGGATTCTGTCGCGGCTTTAACACCGCGAGCAGAAATTGACGGTGAAATGGGTGATGCTTTGCCCGGATTGCAAGCTCGGTTAATGAGTAAAGCTTTGCGAAAATTAACAGCAGCAATTTTTCGCTCTAACTGTATGGTTGTCTTTATTAATCAAATTCGCATGAAAATTGGTGTAATGTTTGGTTCTCCCGAAACGACAACGGGTGGAAACGCTTTAAAGTTTTATGCTTCTGTTCGTTTAGATATTCGTCGCATTGGATCCATTAAAGATAGGGATGCAATCGTTGGTAATCAGACGCGTGTTAAAGTGGTGAAGAATAAACTGGCACCCCCATTCAAACAAGTTGAGTTTGATATTATTTATGGTGAAGGTATTTCCAAAGTAGGTGAATTGATTGATTTGGGTGTCAAGGTTGGTATTGTGGAAAAATCTGGTGCTTGGTTTTCTTATAATTCTCAGCGTTTAGGACAGGGGCGTGAAAATGCAAAGCAGTTTTTACGTGAACATGCGGAAATAGCTACAGAGATTGAATCAGCTTTGCGTCAAAATGCTGGTTTGATTGCGATTGAATTGTTAGAAAATGCAGGGTCAGAAAATATAGAAAGTGATGAAACCATTTGATGGAGCGTTTTTTTCGTCTATAATTTTTTTCCTTTAAGATTTTTCTGTTTTTTTGTTTGAGTTTTTAAATATACAGTCATTTTTTTCTCAATTTTTTAAAACAAATATTCCATTCTTTGATTAAATTGACTCCATGCGTGGCGAAGAGGATATTTAATGAGGGGGGATTTTTCTTTTATGGTTTTGTGCTGTATTAAGCAGGTGTCAGTATGAATAGTGTTAATAATATTCGGTCAATATTTTTGGATTATTTTCATCGTAATGGGCATAAAGTTCTTTCTTCTAGTCCGCTTGTTCCGCGAAATGATCCTACACTTATGTTTACAAATGCAGGGATGGTGCAGTTTAAAAATGTTTTTACTGGACTTGAACAACCTCCTTATAAGCAGGCAACAACGGCACAAAAATGTGTTCGTGCGGGTGGAAAGCATAATGATCTTGATAATGTTGGTTATACGGCGCGCCATCATACATTTTTTGAAATGCTGGGTAATTTTTCTTTCGGTGATTATTTCAAAGAAGAAGCCATTTTTTTATCATGGAATCTTTTAACAAAGGAATTTTGCCTGCCAAAAGATAAATTGTTGGTGACAGTTTACCAGAGTGATGATGTTGCTGCTGAACTGTGGCGTAAAATTTCAGGTCTTCCAGATGAAAAAATTGTCCGTATTGCGACGGCTGATAATTTTTGGTCGATGGGAGAAACAGGCCCTTGTGGGCCTTGTTCGGAGATTTTTTATGATCATGGTGATAAAATCTGGGGCGGTCCTCCTGGAAGTATGGAAGAAGATGGCGATCGCTTTATTGAGATTTGGAATCTTGTTTTTATGCAATATGAGCAGATTTCCAAGGAGGAACGTGTTGACTTGCCTCATCCTTCTATTGATACCGGTATGGGATTAGAGCGTATTGCTGCTGTTTTGCAGGGTGTTCATGATAATTATGATATTGATCTTTTTCGTGCATTAATTGCTGCATCAGAAGAAATTACAGGGATTGAGGCAAAGGGTGATTTTATTGCCAGCCATCGTGTCATTGCTGATCATCTTCGTTCATCTGCATTTTTGATTGCTGATGGTGTGCTTCCTTCTAATGAAGGAAGAGGATATGTTTTACGTCGTATTATGCGTCGTGCTATGCGTCATGCGCATCTTCTTGGTGCTAAAGAGCCATTGATGTGGCGACTTTTGCCTGCTTTAATTCGCGAAATGGGACAAGCCTATCCTGAATTGGTGCGTGCTCAATCTTTGATTTCAGAAACTTTAAGGTTAGAAGAAATACGTTTTCGTAAAACGCTTGAACGAGGACTTGGTTTGTTAAATGAAGCAAGTACCGATCTTAAAGAAGGAGATCATTTAAATGGTGAAGTTGCTTTCAAGCTTTATGATACCTATGGTTTTCCGCTTGATTTAACGCAGGATGTTTTGCGGCGTCGTGGAATATCTGTTGATGTTGATACCTTTAATAAAGCGATGGAACGTCAAAAAGAGGAAGCGCGTGCCAATTGGTCTGGTTCTGGGGAAGCTGTAACAGAAAAGATCTGGTTTTCTGTTCGTGATCAAGTGGGGGCCACAGAGTTTTTAGGTTATGAAACTGAGACAGCGAAAGGTATTCTTACAGCTCTTGTGTGTGATGGTAAAATTGTTGATCATATTTCTTCAGGTCAGAAAGCTATATTTGTTGTTAATCAGACACCTTTTTATGGTGAATCTGGTGGGCAAATTGGTGATAGCGGTATCATTTCTGGTGAAAATTTTATTTTTGAGGTGCATGATACCCAAAGAAAGGGTGATGGTCTTTTTATTCATATTGGGGAGGTGAAATCTGGTCAGGCATCGAGATCTGATTGTGTCGAATTAACGGTTGATATTGTTCGTCGTAAGAAAATTCGCGCGAATCATTCTGCTACTCATTTGTTACACGAAGCTTTACGACAAGTTTTGGGATCTCATGTTACACAAAAGGGCTCTCTTGTATCGCCAGATCGGTTGCGTTTTGATTTTTCACATCCAAAATCCGTTTCACCAGAAGAACTGAAAAAAATAGAAGATTTAGCAAATGAGATTATTTTGCAAAATAGTAGAGTGATAACGCGCCTCATGGCTGTAGATGATGCCATTTCTGAAGGAGCAATGGCATTGTTTGGTGAAAAATATGGTGATGAAGTTCGCGTTGTTTCTATGGGGGAGCCACTTGAACAGGGAAGATTAGAAAAGCGTTGGTCAATAGAGCTTTGTGGAGGTACACATGTGGAGCGAACAGGTGATATCGGTTTGATTCATATTGTTTCTGAAAGTTCTGTAGCTGCTGGAGTGCGGCGTATTGAAGCTTTAACAGGCAAAGAAGCACGTCTTTATCTTAGCCGCCAAGATGAACGTATTCATGAAATTGCTGATCTTTTAAAAACTTCTTCTGTTGGTGTGGAAGAACGGGTGCGAATTTTGCTTGATGATCGTCGTAAACTTGAAAAAGAATTGAATGATGTACGCAAGAAAATGATGTTGAGTGGTGGAATAACAGAAAGGAGCCAAGGTGATATTACTATCATCAATGGGTTTTCTTTTACCGGACGCGTTGTTAAAAATATTTTACCACGGGATCTTAAGGCGCTCGTCGATTCTGAGAAAAAACAAATCGGATCTGGAGTGGTTGCGTTTATTAGTGTCTCGGAGGATGGAAAAGGGAGTGCTGTTGTCGGTGTTACGAATGATTTAACTCATAGATTGAATGCTGTTGATCTCGTTCGTATTCTTTCAGCTATGCTTGGTGGTAAAGGTGGAGGTGGCCGTCCTGATATGGCGCAGGCTGGTGGTCCTGAGGGGAACAAAGCTGATGAGGCATTTGCAGCACTAAAAGATTTTTTGGAAAAAAATTAAAGAATGAAATCATTCTGCATAGGTTTTTTTTACATTTTTATATTGGGTTGGCATCTAAGTATTAAGAATATCTGTCTTGTGTATTTCTGAAATGCAGATACAGCGTAATTGGGGAAAAATACATTTGTAAAGATAAAAGCAGTGTTTGTCTTTATGATTACTTTTTCATTTGGCATTATAGCCTCCAAGCGTTTCAGAAGTCACCGTTTTAAGATAAGATAGATTATGCAGCACTTCATGCTTTGCTGTGTATTCTTTTACTAGGAAGACTAGTTATGGCATTGCTCCTATAGATTGTTTTGAAGAAACCTCTCTTTTTATGAAAGGAATAACACAAGATTTATTGCATACGATTATCCTTATAAAGTTATAAGCTGTCATTATTCTATTAGTTTTCAAATAACTAAAATCCCTTTCCTTGAAAAGGCTTATAAAAGAGTTGTTGTATCTTAGAGCTATTGTATTGTTTTCATTTTGCTTGTTATGTACAAGCAAACAGTTTTTTTGTTTATCATTAAAAGGTCTTGAAAAGAACATTCTCCTATCTTTATAAATCAAAGGAATGTTACACAAATCTAAAGATTTAGATTAATGTATGATTTATTATGATGAGATTTCCTTAATAAATTAATTTATAATGATAATTTATCGTTTCAAATTCTGTGTATGTTAAATTAATCAAAATTACTTACGGATGTCGTTGTGAAATGGGCTTAGGAGCATTGAGAAATGTTTCTAAAAAAGCCATATGAATGTGCAAAATAATGATGTTCTGTTCTTTATGAGAGGACTATAAAGAACAAGATAAACAAAAGTGCAAAGCAATACAATAATATTCATTATTAAAAAGATATTGCTTTAGTTCCTTTTGAAATTCGTAGAGCTGAGTTGAAAGAAGAGGGTAAAACTGGAAATTGTTTTTACCTTTATATCTTTATATTTTCCCTAAATGAGAATGTATACTCGTCAATATGCACAGATATAGGAAAATATTTTTGTTCCAATCTAGTAAAATTACAATAGCAGAGAAAATACTAAACTGTTTTAATATTTGTTTTAAATACCTAAAATGGATTGTGGCATTTTTAGAAATTTTTTTACTTGTATCATATAAGCACTCTTATTATATTAAGGAGGATTTTTTGCATAAGATCTATGAAGAGTATCGTTTTTATGAAGCTATGGCTTCATGTAAGGGGATAACATTTTCTCCTTCTCTTTCTGGTTGTTTGATTGTTAAACCACTTGCCTTTAAAAAATTAGAGAAACGTCCTCCTTTATCGATCAATTCTTGAAAGTTTCCTTTTTCCATTAAGTAACCATGTTCCAGAAAGAGTATCACATCAACATTGCGTACTGTTGAGAGGCGATGTGCTATAATAAAAGTAGTGCGGTTATGGCGTATGCAATCGAGAGCATCTTTGACACGTGCTTCTGTTTCAACATCAAGAGCGCTTGTTGCTTCATCTAGAATGAGAATAGGGGCATTTTTTAAAACAGCGCGTGCAATTGCTAGTCGCTGTTTTTCTCCACCTGATAATTGAGATCCTCGTTCGCCCACCATTGTGTTATAACAATCAGCTTTTTTTAGAATAAAATCGTGAGCTTCTGCTATTTTTGCTGCTTCATAAAGTTCTTCATTTGTTGCGCTCGCTTTTCCTATTGAAATATTGTCATAAATAGTGCGGTTGAAAAGACCTGAGTCTTGAAATACTGTTGCTAGAGACTTGCGTAAAGATTCGCGATTGATCGAGCATATATTTATTCCATCAATGGAGATATGCCCAATGGTAGGGTCGTATACGCGCTGCAACAGATTGATCAATGTTGTCTTCCCAGCCCCTGTTGGTCCTACAATCGCAACAGTTTGTCCTGCTTTAACCTCAAAGGAAATATCAAAAACGCCTTGAGAAGAATTTGGAAATTTATAGGTCACGTGATGAAATTGGATGGCGCCTTTAACATTTTGGAGGGAAGGAAGATTTTGTGGTTCGTTGGTATGAAAGGTTGAGTCTTCCATTTCAAAAAATTCTTGCAGTTTTGCTTGTGAGGATATTGCACAATTAATGAAATTGCTCATTTGGTCTAGACGACTAATCATGAGTTGTGCAAATCCAACAAAAGCAACGATTTCACCTACTCGTAATTGACCTTTTGCAACAAAAAAAGCTCCAAGGAGAAGAACACAAACGATTGAAATTGTTGAAGCCATTCGATTTAAGCCACTGGCAAGCGCCCACCAATTAAGAACAGGATTTTGTGCTTTAAGCAGAGCATTTGTATGTTGATGCAGTATAGAAGTTTCTTCTTTTATTCGGTTATAACTTTGTACAATGGAAACATTAGAAATTGAATCACTGACATGTTTAAAAAGGTTGTGGTGGTAGCATTCTACAGCGGCTTGTCCGTCTTTTGTTTTTCGCATCACTAAACGTGCAATTAATACGTAGATGATGGCAAGCACAACCAAGACTATTGAAAGACGCCAATTCATATTAAACGCTATGGGGATGAGAACCAATAAAGCGACAAGCGTTGAGAGGTGTTGGCGCATAAAATCAAGCCATATGGTTGACATGGAATCTATTGCGCGCAAAAGTGTATGGAGTGCGTTGGAAGTTCCGCGTTGTTGATGCCAAATTAAAGGCATGGCAATGATACGTTCGAAAGATTCCGTTAAAACCGTTAAGCGACGTCTATGGGCTAAGCGGTCAGCACCGCGAGCAACAAGGACATAAGCAATAATATGTGAAAGTCCAAAACAAACCCAAAGGGTAAGAGTAGGAATGATAGCTGATTTTTCTGAAATAGAATCAATAACACGTCCGAATAAAATAGGTTCTGCAATAGTGATAATAGCTAACATAACATTAGCGGTACAGATTAAAAGGGATGCATTTTTTTCTCTATTTAGGTAAGTGAGAACACGTGCATAGGTTTTGAATAAGGACACGGTTAATTATCTCCATTCGCTATTAAGCGTAAAGGTTGTTGATTTTTACTACGCTTAGTTTTTAGCTAATAAAATTTGGACGTTAAGAAAAGGCAATTTTGGATACTAACTGTAATATGGTGTGATAAAGCCAACTAAAATATCAATTTTTGTGTTTATAAAGGCGCAAAAATAGATCAATAAAATTATCAGGTAAAAAATATTGGGCAGAGAAAATTATCAGGTAAGGGAATTTTCATGGCAGGCGTAGAAATAAAAAAAGTTGAGGCAGATGAAAATGGAATGCGCTTGGACCGCTGGTTTAAAGTGCATTACCCTGGGCTTGGTTTTGGAGCTTTGCAAAAATTGTTGCGTTCTGGTCAGATACGGGTTGATGGTGGACGTGTTAAAGCTGATACGCGTCTTTGTATGGGGCAAGCTGTTCGTATTCCACCTCTCCCTATTAATGACAAGGAAAATCTTTCAATAACGGATAAAACACTTCGTGGGCAGGATGATGAAACCGTTTTGAAAAAAATGCTGCTTTATGAAGATCCAAAGGTATTTGTTTTTAATAAACCAGCTGGGTTGGCTGTACAAGGAGGCTCTGGTTTAACACGTCATATGGATAGTATGCTTGAGGTATGGCGCAATAAAAAAGGTGAAAAGCCGCGTTTGGTTCATCGTCTTGATCGTGAGACGTCGGGGGTGCTTATTGTTGCGCGATCAAGGGGAGCTGCTCAGTTCTTAACAGCTGCTTTTAGAGCGCGAGAAACAAAAAAGACTTATTGGGCGTTGGTTCGGGGCGTGCCTAAAAAAAAGCAGGACAAAATTTCAACGTGGATGGTTAAGGAAATGACTGCACAAGGTGACAAAATGCGTGTTTGTGAACATGGGGAGCCAGATTCACATCATGCGGTTTCCTACTATCGCGTTTTAGACACGCGAGGGCGGGCTCTTTCGTGGCTTGAAATGGAACCCTATACAGGGAGAACACATCAGCTTCGTGTGCATGCTGCCCATGTGGATCATCCTATCATTGGCGATACAAAGTATTTTTTTTCTGATAGTAATTGGACATTACCAGGAGGAATTCAAAATCGTCTTCATCTTCATGCACGTCGTATTCGTATTCCTCATCCTTCAGGAGGAATATTGGATATTGTTGCACCTTTACCGCCTCATATGGTCCAAAGTTTTAATCTTTTGTCTTTTAATGAGAGTGATGCTGAAACAGAGTAAAGAAACTTCATTTGTTCTTTTTGATTGATACAAATTTTGTCTATAAATTTTATAAGATGAATAGGGCATCATTTGAAGAAAATTTTTGATAAGTAAATTGCTATGAGAAAATTGTGTTTTTGAGTGATGAAATTTTCGAATATCATAAGTTTTCTTTCTACAGCTCTTTATCCATATAGATTGTATTGTTATTTTTGGATATGGTGTGTTATTTAATAATCTGAGCTGGTGAAGCTGCTCCTTTGAATTATCTATAGAGGTCATATATTGGGGAGGCGTGTCTGTTGAGGGAGATGAGTTAGATAAAATCTGAAAGATATTTACTAAAATAGTGAAGGCGATTTTAATTTTTTCATGGGAGATAATTGAGGCATTTTATAGTAATGCTGAGGAAAAGTAGCCTCTCAAAAAATTCCTGTTGTCAAGGAAGTTTGTTCTGTTATCAAAGTGATTTGATAGGCTTATAGTATAGATTTATGCTTTGTATCTTTGCTTATACAATGAAGTTTTATGAGAAAAGTTCTCCTTTCAATGAGCAATTATTTTTCTACTTACTTAGTTTATTCAAAAGATTATCTTTCATAAAAGAAGAAATAAGTTTTTAGTATCTTAATGCTTCATTGAAGTGAACTCATCACATTGAAAAATATCTATACAAAAAATTGGAGATAAAACGTCAGGTGCGTTTTATTGCTCTAGGGAGGGCTTGAACACTTTTGTTTTTTCTAGTGAACAAAAACAGATAGTTATTATGGGAACATTTAAAGGGGAGATAAGTTGAAATTAGGAGTGACGGATGGGATCATTATTGATTGACGTTAATAACGTCTCAAAAATATATCGCAACATTGACAGAGGAATTGGTTTTAAAAACAAGGTGGTTTCTCTCTTCAAGCCGGTTTATACAAATCATCATGTGTTAAAAGATATGAGTTTCACTCTCTTTTTAGGGCAATCATTAGCAATTCTTGGCCCTAACGGAGCGGGTAAATCAACACTGATTAAAATACTTTCTGGTATACAACATGCTGATGAGGGATGTATTAAAGTCCTTGGTGTTGATCCTTATAAAGCGAAGAAAGATCTATTCAAGTCTTTGGGTGTGGTCTTTGGTCACAAGAATTGTTTGTGGTGGGATTTACCTTTACGCTACAGTCTGGATATGGTTCAACCATTATATGGTCTTGAACGCGCTTCTTTTACTCGTGATCTTAAAGAGATCACTGAGTTGCTGGGTCTTGAGCATATTATGGATAAGCCAGTGCGGATGCTTAGTCTGGGTGAGAGAGTGAAAAGTGAATTGGCATTTAATCTCTCCTTTAGACCTAAACTGTTGTTTCTCGATGAGCCAAGTATTGGTCTTGATATTACATCTAAGCATGAAATCAGGGAGCTTCTTAAAAAACTGAAAAGGGAGCGCGGCACTGGGTATATCATCACGAGTCATGATATGGGAGATATTGATGGATACGTCGATGATATTATTCTCTTGCATAAGGGAAAGAAACAGTTTCATGGCAATCTTCAGGCGCTTAAAAATGTCATTCCTTCTTTGGTGAGAATGACACTTTTTTGTGAACACTTGGCTGCACCTTCAACTGTTGTAGAAAAAATTGATGAGATTGCGTTGAAATTATCTACTCCTTTAAAGGATAAGCACTTTAACACTGAAGAATGCTCGCTGGAGATTTCGCTGCCTCGTGAGGATTTTGCGCATTTTGTACGCGAAATTACAACCGAATTGAACTGTACGTTCTCTGTATCCACTCCCTCGCTTGAAGAGATGCTCCGTGTTAAATTTAAAGAATTTATCTAACCACTGCTTTGGCATGTTTCTTTTTGCCAAGAATGGATTACTCACTGTTCTAAGTGATAGAGCAATGTTTTTTACCGACATTATCATTGGAACACTTTCGCCATTTGTTATTCAATTTCTATTATGGAATGCACTTTTCTCTGATATGGGCAACACCATAAATGGCTTTAGCTTTCATGATATGATGTATTATTATGCTTTTTCTTTAGTCCTAGGACGCTTAAATAATGGTTATAATGTGATTAAGTTTTTCTCTCATCATGTTAAAGAAGGTCAATTAGAAGTATATCTTACAAAGCCCTTCAGTTATATGACACAAATGCTTTTTACTTTTTTAGGGGAGAGTGTATTATATAGCATCCCGTTATTGGCTCTTTTTGTTGTTAAGCTTGTTTCATCCTATGAAAACATTCTGGGATTGGTCATCGCTTTTCTATTCTTTTTTCTCATTGTTATTCTATCACAATTGCTTTGTTTTTTACTCTCTTTTGGAATTGCCTTATTAAGCTTTTGGGTGATTGAGTACAATATATTACTCTCTTTCAGTATTCTTAGTTCAGCGCTTCTTGGGGGGGGCTTTTACCACCATCTTTTTGGCCGGTGTGGCTTATTCCGCTTATGCAATTTAATCCTTATCGTTTCGTGATCTCAGCTCCTGCCGAGTTTTTTGCGACGCAAAATTTAGCGTTGTTTCAGCAGTTTATTTTCGGAAGTTTTACTTATATTTTGTGTTTTTTATTCTTAATTTATATTGCTTGGAATAAAGGGATGAAAGCATATAATGGAGCGGGTGGTTGAGATGAAAATAATCCTTCATTTTATCAGTTTGAATATCCGCCGACAGATTGTTTATGGTAAGAATTTGGCTGGGGAGTTTATTCTTTCTCTATGCTATTATTTTATTCAATTCATATTTATTGATAGAATATCTTCTTTTTCAGGAAAGATCGGTAACTATAGCAGAGATGAAATCCATTTTATCTTTGTTGTCTTTGTTTTACTTGGAATATTTTTGAATATTTTTACTAATTCTATTGAAACGTTTTTTGAAAAAGTAGCGGATGGTAAAATTGAACCATACTTGATAAAGCCCGTTTCAATTTGGTTGTTGATGTTGTTTGGTTGGTGTAAACCTCTTAATCTGATCAAGCTCTTTGTTCTTTATGTTAGTGCCTATTTATTTGTATCATTACCGAATATATCCGATCTTAAGCTAAGATGGATCTCTTTTATTGTTGCAATATTTTGTGTTTTTATCGTCAATATTTGTTTTTTCATGATGTTTAATTTTGTAACATTTATTATTAGCCGTAAGATGCCTGTCGAATATTTTCATGAAATGATTTACGAGCTGTCATTTGTACCAATAGGCATTTATCCTTTAAGCATCGTAAAATGGCTTTTGTTTATGCTTCCTATGGCTTTTTCTGCTTCTTTGCCCGTTTCACTGTTATTTGGTAAAGGCGAATGGAATATTGGATATCTTCTGTTGAGCGCTTTTCTTTTTATTGCCATGACTTTCATGAGTTATAAGAAAACAATGCGTAAATTTAATGGATTAGGGGGATGATATAAAAGTCAGAAAGTTATAATCGTGGAAGACAATGAACTTTATTAAAATTATTCCGCGTTCTTGTAGAAACGAGTGGCTGTGAAATCGTTGAAATGTGTAATGTCCTTATGGCATTAGATTTGGCGCGTTCACCAAAAGTTATCTCTTATTGTATCTGATTTAGCTTTTTCAATCAAAGAGCTAAGCTGGAGTTTACGCTATTTTTTTTACTGGGACAGCTATTTCTTCTCAATTTATAATAATGCAAAATAATTTTATCAGAATATTTCAATAAAGTATTTTTTTGTTTTTTGTAAATTTTAAAAATATTTATCTTACTGTACTATACAAAAAAATAAAAACAATATGTGTAACTAAAAAACAACACATTAATATTTTTATAATGTAATAACATAGTAATATTTATGATAATAAAGCTAAAATTATAATAAAAACAATAAAATAATTCTAATTTAATACATTTTAGCATTAAATTGTATAATATAAAAACACAAATAAAACAATTGACAAACTTAAGATAAATATGTAACGGATATAATATAATATAAAAATAGCAATTAAAATAAAATTATTAATTAAAGTTTTGTATTATATTTTTATTATAAGAAGATAAATATACGTTATCGATAGATGATGTAATGTTTTATATTTAGAGGGGGGTAAAGAAAAATTTATTTTATTAAACATTGTAATAGGTGGTTATGATGAAAATATTTAAGCATTGTATAGTATGTGTGGTTGCAGTCGCTATTTTCTTTTCACAGGTTTTAGGAGCCAATGCCGATTCTTTAAATGGTAGATTTCAAAATGCTGGTTTCATTTCTGTAATGACACAGGAAAATAGAGTTATTAAAGCTGTTGATATGATTATTAGCCAATTTGGAGGACAAGGGGCTGAGAAAAATGTCCAAAAAGTCGCGGGTTTAATGGGGATGGAGGCAGCGATTTTTGGTTTAATCGCATATCTTGTATATTTCTTTACTAGAAAGCCACCGAGTCCTAGCAGAGAGACAGGTGGAAGAACATTCGATGCTTTTGCTCATAGTGCATGGGCTTTGAATTAAAAGATATTGTACTTGATTAACTTTGAATTATTCTTTTGTTGAATATTTCATATAACTAAACCGTGATATTTAATCATGGTTTAGTTATATTTTACTCTTAATGATGTTGATTAGTTTATCCTTAAGATATTTTTTTGGGTAAGGCAATATATGGCACATTAAATTTAACTAATCAGCTATTTTAAAGGTTACTTAAATTTTTCCCTCTTCAAAATACACATTTGAGCTAAGTTTGTGGTTGATATTTTTTTATGATGCGAATGTATTAATTGAGATATCCATGAACTTTGCATATCAACTCAAAAAATACAGGGGATCACAATCTTACGACTATTTGTGGGTTTCATTCTTATGAAATGAAAAAGCATAGTGATGAGTATTATAAATGTTTGCGTAAAAAGCTTTTATTGGAAGCTTCTAGTCTCTTTGTGGTTTACAATTCATTTTATCATTTTATCTTAAGCAAAGAGAATGTGGATTCATTTCTATTTCTCTATTTTATCTGAGAAGGGTGGAGTTATACGAATGTCAAAAAAAGTCATGATCGTGGAAGATAATGAGCTTAATATGAAGTTATTCCGTGATCTTGTAGAAGCGAGTGGTTATGAAACCGTTGAAACGCGTAATGGTCTTATGGCATTAGATTTGGCGCGTTCATCAATGCCATCTCTTATCCTTGTGGATATCCAGTTGCCAGAGGTCTCTGGAATAGATGTTATTAAACAATTAAAAGGAGATGAAGAACTAAGATCGATTCCCGTTGTTGCTGTAACAGCCTTTGCTATGAAAGGGGATGAAGAGCGAATTCGTGCCAGTGGATGTGAAGAATATATGTCAAAGCCTATTTCTGTCCCTCATTTTATCACAATGGTAAAGCATTTCTTGGACTAAATTTTGTTAAGTGATGATAGAAAAAGACATTGAAAAGCTTATGAGATAACTAAAGTTATATTACAGATATTTTTTGATCTACTTTTTTAGTTCTTGTTTAAGGAGAATCTGTTGTTTTGCATTCTTGTTTTCTTCTAACAGATATAAATTTGTCTCTACGAAAGGTCTGTTTTAGCAGTTAAAAAAAGCCCCGTTTTTGTCCGAGGCTTTATGCATTGTACAAAAAATGAAATTAACGCTTTGAGAATTGGAAAGAACGACGTGCTTTTGCTTTACCGTATTTTTTACGTTCAACAACACGACTATCACGGGTAAGAAAACCACCTTTTTTCAAGATTGAGCGAAGTTCTGGTTCGTAATACGTTAAAGCTTTGGAAATGCCATGGCGCACTGCACCGGCTTGTCCGGAAAGACCACCACCTGCAACGGTTGCAATAATATCAAACTGGGTATCCCTGTTTGTTGCAACAATTGGTTGACGAAGAATCATTCTAAGAACAGGACGAGCAAAATATTTGTCAAATTCCTTATTATTGATCGTGATTTTTCCAGAACCTGGTTTAATCCATACGCGTGCAACAGCGTCTTTACGCTTTCCTGTTGCATAAGCACGTCCTTGTGAATCAAGCTTTTGCACGTGGACAGGAACAACATTTTCATGTGTTTCTGTAATACTTGTTACTATGCTAAGCTCAGAAAGAGAATTAATTTCAGCCATAATCAAGCAATCCTTTTGTTTTTGCGGTTTAAAGCACCAACGTCAAGAGATTCAGGCTGTTGTGCTTCATGTGGATGTTGGCTTCCAGCGTAAACACGTAGATTCTTCAATTGACGGCGACCAAGGGGACCACGAGGAATCATGCGCTCTACCGCTTTTTCAATAACGCGTTCGGGAAAACGCCCCTCAAGAAGTTGACGTGCTGTACGTTGTTTGATTCCACCAATATAGCCGGTATGCCAATAATATTTTTTATCCGTATATTTTTTGCCAGTGAGAGCTATTTTATCTGCATTAATGACAATAACGTTGTCACCATCATCAACATGTGGAGTAAATGTAGCTTTATGTTTGCCACGTAAGCGGTTAGCAACAAATGTGGCAAGACGACCTAAAACAAGGTTTTCTGCGTCAATAATAACCCATTTTTTCACCACTTCAGTTGGCTTTTGTGAAAAAGTTGCCATAGAAGTATCCTTTATTAGAACCCTTTTAATATAAGGGAATTTTTACTGTTTTGCGTTGAAAATTGTTACCATAGCGAAATATTTAACGCATACACCTTACTCTGATATAATGTCTTTTGATTGACGTCAAGAGAAAATAAAAACTTTATAAAACAACATGTTATGATAAAGGTATTATAATACCTCATTAAAAGAAGTTTGTGGACAATTTAAACTTAAAATGAATGTTGCAAAAGACTATTTTATCTTTAACGTATGATTGTATTTTATCGTTCTCCATTATAAAATGAGCAATAATGCAGTGGTCTCGTTACTTTCTCAATGTTGAATCTTCTGCTTGTGGTCAAGCTTGGTTAGATGCCCTTGATGTCAAAGGGATAAATAATGCGCGTGCTATTTCTCAAAAATTTGGTTTTCCAGATCAGTTAGCTCGAGTACTTTCAGCAAGAGATGTGGATGAAGCTGAGGCTGTTGCTTTTATTAATCCAACATTACGTACGCTTATGCCTGATCCAGAAAGTTTTAGGGATATGCAATGCGCTGCAGAGCGCATTGTTAAGGCTCTTCTCAATCAAGAACAGGTTGCTGTTTTTGGTGATTATGATGTTGATGGTGCTTGTTCTTCGGCACTCATAGCGCGTTTTTTTCGTTATTTTGGTATTGAAGTCAAAATTTATATTCCTGATCGTATTGTTGAAGGCTATGGTCCGAATGAACAAGCAATGAGGATGCTTGTGCAAGAAGGTGCTCGGTTAATTATCACTGTTGATTGTGGCGCAAACAGTCCAGATGCGGTAAAAGCAGCGAGGCTTGCTGGTGCTGATGTTGTGATTTTAGATCATCATCAAATGTCAGAGATTCATCAAGAAGCCGTTGCTCTTGTCAATCCTAATCGCCCTGATGATTTTTCTAAACAGGGGCATTTATGTGCAGCGGGCGTTGTTTTTGTTACGTTAGCTTGGGTTCATCATTTACTGCGGAAAAAACAATTCCAAGGGCAGCTGCCTGATCTTTTAAGTCTGCTTGATCTTGTTGCATTGGCAACCATATGTGATGTCGTCCCATTACAGGGGGTTAATCGTGCTTTTGTGATAAAAGGGCTTCAAGTTGCTCGTTCTATGCATAATCCAGGAATAACAGCTTTAACAAAGGTTGCACGAATAGGGGAGCCGCTTAATAGTTTTCATTTAGGTTTTTTGTTAGGCCCTAGAATTAATGCAGGAGGGCGCATTGGTGATCAAGCTTTGGGAGCACGTTTGCTTAGCTGTGAGAATAAAGATGAAGCGGACAGAATAGCAGAACAATTAGATCAGCTTAATCAAGAACGCCAAGAAATGGAGAACATTCAATTAGCACAAGCGGAATCTTACATTGCTTCTCTTTATCAAGATCAAGAAATACCCTTGTCACTTGTAATTTCTCATAAAGAATGGCATCCGGGAATTATTGGTATTCTTGCTTCCCGTCTCAAAGAGCGTTTTTTTTGTCCTGTTTTTGCTATTGCTTTGAAAGAAGATGGAAATGGCGTAGGGTCGGGACGCTCAATTAATGGTATAGATTTAGGGGCACTCGTTCGTGAAGCTGTTACATTAAATTTATTAGAAAAGGGAGGGGGACATAGTATGGCCGCAGGAATTACAATTCAATCAACAAAAATTGAAATCTTTCGAAAATGGTTAGAAGAAAAAGTTTCTTTAAGGGTTTCTGAGTTGCATGCTAAAAAGTCTCTTAGTATAGATGGTTCTCTTTCTGCTTCTGGTGTTAATGAAGCACTGTTTGAGTTGCTTGAAAAAGCAGGGCCATTTGGGACAGGGAATGCAACACCTGTCTTTGTTCTTCCCTCTCATCGATTGGTGAATCTATCTGAAGTTGGTAAAGGACATCTTCGCCTCATTGTATCTAATGTTGAAGGAAAAAAACTGCAAGGAATAGCTTTTCGTGCTGTAGGGACATCTCTTGGTGATTTTCTTTTTGAAAATATTGGTGAAATGATTCATTTAGCTGGTCATCTTAGTTTGAATTATTGGAATGGAACGACCAATCCGCAACTGCGTGTGATTGACGCAGCCGCAGTGGTTTGAAAGGGATATTTTTTACATTAGATGTCTAGATTAGAAGCAAAAGTAGAATTTTCTTGTATGAAACGAAATCGTGCTTCTGGTTTTGTTCCCATGAGACTTTCTACAGTCTTTTTCGTTTCTTGCATTTCCACGGCATCAATAGAAACACGAAGCAATGTACGTTTTTGAGGATGCATAGTCGTTTCTTTAAGTTGTTCCGCGCGCATTTCACCCAGCCCTTTAAAACGCCCGATTTCGATTTTAGCTTTTCCAGTAAATTCAGTTTTGAGTAATTCATCCTTGTGAATGTCGTCACGAGCATAAGCAACTTTTCCTCCTTGCGATATTCTATAAAGGGGAGGGACGGCGAGATATAAATGTCCCTGATGAATAAGGTCAGGCATTTCTTGAAAGAAGAAGGTAATGAGCAGTGACGCAATATGAGCACCATCAACATCAGCATCTGTCATGATGATAATACGTTCATATCTGAGATCTTTTTCACGATACTTGGAGCGTGTTCCACATCCAAGAGCAAGGATAAGATCGCTAATTGTTTGGCTTGAGTTCATTTTTTCATGTGCAGCACTGGCGACATTTAAGATTTTACCACGAAGAGGTAAAATTGCTTGGTTTGCTCTATTTCTTGCTTGTTTAGCAGATCCTCCTGCAGAATCCCCTTCAACAATGAATAGTTCAGCACCTACAGCATGGTTCTGGCTACAATCTGCAAGTTTACCGGGCAGACGTAATTTACGGACAGCAGTTTTTCGACTTATTTCTCTATCTTGGCGTCGTTTAACACGTTCTTCAGCACGTTCAATAACCCAATCGAGAAGTTTTGTTGCTTCTTGCGGGGAATTTGCTAACCAATGATCAAAAGGATCGCGGATTGCATTCTCAACGATACGCTGTGCTTCAATGGTCGCTAATCGATCTTTTGTTTGTCCAACAAATTCAGGGTTACTGATAAAGACTGAAAGTATTGCGGCTGTTGAAATCATAATATCGTCAGACGTAATAATTGTTGCGCGCTTGTTTCCTATTAACTCAGCGTAGGATTTCAATCCACGCAAAAGAGCTTGACGTAATCCTATTTCATGTGTTCCACCTTCTCCTGTAGGAATCGTATTGCAGTAAGATTGCACACAAGAATCACCACCATGCCACGCGATAGCCCATTCAACGGAGCCATGGCCATTATTTTGTTGTGTTTTGCCAGAAAAAATTTCTGATGTTACTCGATATTCATCTTTTAGTGACGAGAGTAAATAGTCTTTAAGCCCATTGGGGAAATGAAAAACAGCTTTTTCAGGAATATTTTCTGCGCCTTCAAGTATGACGGGATCACAAGTCCAGCGAATTTTTACGCCACCAAAAAGATAAGCTTTGGAGCATGCCATCTTATAGATTTTTTCTGGATCAAAAGCTGCGTTTTCACCAAAAATTTCACGATCAGGATGAAAACGAACGCGCGTACCACGACGATTATAAACATCTCCCAGATCTTCCAATCCAGATTGAGGAATGCCGCGTGAGAAACGTTGGCGGTAAAGTTTTCGTTCTCGTGCAACTTCAACTTCCATATCATCAGAAAGAGCATTGACAACAGAAATCCCTACCCCATGAAGTCCACCTGCAGTTTGATAAGCCTTTCCATCAAATTTTCCCCCTGAGTGGAGTTGTGTCATAATAACTTCAAGAGTAGATTTCTCAGGCATTTGAGGATGATTTTCGACAGGAATACCACGTCCATTATCTGTAACGGTTATATAACCGTTCCTATCTAATGAGACCTCAATAAAATCTGCATAACCCGCAACAGCTTCATCCATCGCGTTATCAATAATTTCGGCAAATAAATGATGAAGCGCTTTACTGTCTGTTCCACCAATATACATTCCAGGGCGTAAACGTACGGGCTCTAAACCCTCAAGCACTCGAATAGAGAGGGCATTATAGTCATCTTCTTGCGTATCTTTTGCGCTTTTTTTTGAAATCATCGCTTTTGATTTCATTGGAGACTGCAGAGTGTTTTCTTTTGTATTTACCCGAGATGGGGCTTTATTTAAAACACTAAAAAGATCCTTTTTGTTATCGCTCATAGCGTTTAACTATCTACCTCATAAAATAAAATATTTATTAAAACGATTTTATGCCTGTTTTTTATTTAAAAATCAATGCACTTAGGAAACATCAATTGTTGGACCGAAAATTTGTTCAAAGGCGTGTTTGAGAGCAATATCAATATCATGCATTGTTACAGGGTAACCTAGATCCAGAAAGCTTGTTACACCGTGGTTTTTAATTCCACAAGGAACAATTCCTGAATAATGGGCTAAATTAGGATTAACATTGATAGAAACTCCATGAAAACTTATCCATTTGCGCACTCGAATGCCAATAGCTGCAATTTTATCTTCGGAAGAAAGATCATTTTGTTTTGATGGGCAATGAGACTGTTTAACCCAGACACCAACTCGATCTTCTCTGCGTTCGCCTTTAATATTAAAGTTTGCAAGCATCTGTATGATCCATTCTTCTAATGCACTAATAAAAGCACGAATGTCTTGTTTTCGGCGTTTAAGATCAAGCATGATATAAGCAATACGCTGCCCTGGACCGTGATATGTGAATTCGCCTCCACGTCCTGCTTCATAAACAGGGAATAAATTAGGCGCCAAAAGATCTTTTTTATTTGCACTCGTCCCTGCTGTATAAAGGGAAGGGTGCTCAAGAAGCCAAACCTGTTCATGCGCGGTTTTTGCAAGAATTTTTTCTACACGTTCTTGCATATAACGCAGAGCTTCAGGATACTCAACTAGATGATTACTTATCTTCCATTCAACGGGTGGATTTCCTAGAATTGCATTAAAATGATATGATAAGTTATTACGATCCGTATGTTTTAATTCAAATGTCATTGGTAATATTTATCTTGATGTTTGAGTTTGTATTATAATCAGAAAAATAAAAAAAGAACAGGATTAAGAGATAGTTTATAAGAAGTGCAATGAATTTTATTAAAAAAATCGTTATGCTCGTTTTACCATCTTCCTGTTGCACCGCCACCACCTGATGATCCACCACCACCTCTGAATCCTCCTCCCCCTGAAGGTCCGCCAAAGATTCCACCAGAACCTCTACCGCTCGCATTTAAGTTTAAAAACCAAGGTGTGAAGACAATACCCAGCCAAAGATACTTTCGTGGACCTATTTTTTTACCAAAAATCATAGCAAGAATGGGCAAACAAATGACTATAAAGAGAATGAGAAACGTGATTGTATTTGTAATCATTTCTTCTTTTTCAGCTTGTTTGCGTTGTTCTTCAACAGCTTTAGCTTTTTGATTGATTCGAAAAGAAAAATCAGCATCACTTTGTGTGATCACTTTGATAATTGCGTGAACGGATTCGACAATTCCTTTTTGATAATTTCCTTCACGAAAATTAGGAATCATGAAGCTATTAATAATGACAGAGGAAATGGCATCTGTTAGTTCTCCTTCCAGACCGTAGCCTACCTCAATACGTGCTTTGCGTTCATTTGGTGCAATGACGATTAATATGCCGTTATTGATTTGTTTTTGACCTAATCTCCATGTACGAAAAAGAGAATTGCTGTATGTCTCTATATCATTGCCCGAAAGAGTAGGGAGCGTCACAAGAACGATTTGATCTCCTGTTTTCTCTTCGAGTGTAGCTAGCTTTTCCGTTAAATTTCTTTGTGTTGCATGATCAAGTAAATGAGCCATATCGTTGATATAGCCGGTTAAGGGAGGAAACTTAGTGTGTGCGTAAGTGACATTCCCCAATGCAATGATCAAATATAGAATACTCAAAGGAACCCATAAACGTAGAAAAATACGACGTTGTATAGAGTGTTGAAATATTTTCATTAATTAAAATTAACCTTTGGTGTTTGTTGGCTATCAGTATCGATGGTAAAAGTAGGCATAGGTTTAGCATCACGAAACCATAGCTTTGCCCAAATCATCGTCGGCATTGTTTTGAGAGCAGTATTGTAAGCACGTACTGTTTCAATATAATCGCGGCGCGCAACGGAAATTCGGTTTTCTGTTCCTTCTAATTGTGATTGAAGAGCAAGAAAGTTCTGGTTTGCTTTAAGATCCGGATAGTTTTCGACAACAGCCATAAGCCGCGAAAGGGCACTTGATAAATTTGCTTGATTTTTGAGATATTGCTGCATAACTTCTGGATTATTCAACATATCTGCATTAATGTTGACTTGCGTTGCTTTGGCACGTGCCTCAATTACATTTGTGAAAACGCTTTGTTCATGAGCTGCGTAAGCTTTAACTGTTTCTACAAGATTGGGGATGAGATCTGTACGACGTTGATATTGATTGAGCACTTCACTCCATGCTGCATGTGCTTTTTCTTCATTTGTTGGTATCGTATTAAATCCGCACCCACTTAAAAATGGCACTAACCATGCCAAAAAAATCACGATTGAAAATTGTTTTAATATTTTAAACATTGAAGAAGTTTGTACATTTAACATAAAGATGTCTCCACAGATATTTTATGTATTATATAGGGTTTATCTTCTTGCTGGAAAGTATTTTGAATTTTATCAACAGGCATATTTATCAATAAACTGACACCTCTATGCGTTTTAGGAACGCTTAAGTGACTTGTTGATATTAAAATAATAGCGGTAATATAGAGGTCATCTTATAAAAGATCAATGATATTCATATAAATTATTATTACAGGAAAATATATTATTTTTATAGTATTTTTGTTTCAAAACATGCATATAATAATTGGGAAAGGGGAAAATCCTGTGATAGAAAGTGTTCAACGGCAAAGTGAAAAGTTTGATGGATTGGCTAATGATTATGATCGTTATCGTCCTCGCTACCCCCTAACTTTATTTAAAACCATGCTCCATCCTTTTAAGAACAAAAAGCATTTGTCCATTGTGGATGTGGGGGCTGGGACAGGTATCGCACTAGAGGGAGTTGTTAATTTTTTAGGAAATGAGCACCAATATCATGCTATCGATGTATCGGCAGATATGATTAAGAAGGGGCGAAGAAAATTTCCTACGGTGCAGTGGTATCAGGGGCGTGCCGAAGACCTATTGCCTCAAATTGGTGAGGTCGATCTTGTCATTGCAGCGCAAGCGTTTCAGTGGATGGATCGTCCTAAGTTGCTTTGTTCTGTTTCAGATCAACTTCGAGTCAATGGTGTCATGGCTGTTATTCAAAATAATCGTGATTTCAAGCATAGTGAATTTCTAGAGGCTTATGAGACATTGTTAGAGAAAATGAGTCCGAACTATTCCCGGTATTATCGTAATTTTGATTTTTTACAGGAAATGAGTGATGGCTTTGGGGTAGATCCAGAAAAGATTTTTTTCCATACGCACAATTGGACGATGATGATCCCATCTGAAGCTTTTATTGGAATGAGCCGCTCTTCAACGCAAGCGCAACGTGCTATTGCTTGCTATGGGGAAGAATATTTGCGGCAATTGGTTGCATTGACAAAGAAATATGAAGTGCAAGGTAATTTGGAGCTTTTGTATCGAAGTGAGCTCTATATGTATGCAGGATAATCTGATATCGATGATTGCTTTTGCTCTTTTAGCACATCAGAGTAGGCGGTATTCAGGAGATTAACGTATTATTAAGGTAGATTTTGAGGGGGAGAGTTTTTTCTTCTTCAGCATTCAAATTGACATCTTATTACATATTACATCTTATTTTTATTGTTCACTTTATATGAGAGAGTTTTAAATAGAAAATTTATGAACTAAATTATAGCATCGGAGTGCTTTCTTTACTGTAGTTTAACAACAGATTATTTTATAAAAGGGGAAGAGGTAGATTGAATAGAAATATTTGATAATTCTTTGTTTTTACGCTTATTTCTTATTATTAAATGAGAGTTCTTAAATTTTGACAAAAATAACTGAAAAAATACAAAAATTATCATAATCAGAAATTTGCAGAAAAAGGGTAATGGCTTGGAAGAATCTTTAAAAAAACTAATTCTGAAATTATCTCTAAATTCAGATTCAATATAACAAAAAAGTAAAATATAAATATGTTATATGAAGCATTTCTCTTTTTAAATATATAATATAAAAACAATATGTTAATTAAATTTTTTGATATAAGAAAGCTTCTTTTATTTTTATTTTAAATAACGGGTTAGTTCGAGTCTTGTGTGGTTTTATTGAAGATGTACTTTTCAGGTTTCAATCTGGCGCTTTAAATACAATTTTAGAAGTGGTAAATAAGCTTAATTTCTTCTATGTTGTGATATGTTAAATAAGTTTTTTAATTTTCTATAGAGTTTAATTTTTGCAATCATGATAGATTGTGACAGCTATCTGTCTAAGATTTTTATAAGTTTAGTAGGAATAGCTTAATGATATATCCATATGATAAATTCATTGAGTCCTTCGTCTTTACGCTTCATACACAAGAACAAGTCTGCACCATCACACAGTTTATCATTTCCCAATGTTGCGACAGCCCTTGAGACGGTTCATAAGAGGGGTTTTAGTTCTTTTTTGTACAGTTTTATCCATACGCCAATCTCGCTTATGACGTTCAAGCGAATGGTTTTGATTAATTCAACATACACAGATTTAGAATGGGAGAATCTTAAGATGTTCGGATCTCTTATCAAATTCAATATAAATAATGCTAGATTATGATTATAAATTAATGCGTTATCTATTTTTGAAATCCATGACCTTGGTTGTGCTTGTCAATATTTCATTTATCGTCAACTATTCTACTTTTGGATAATGACTCCATCGTAAGGAATACCTTTAAGAAAGTATTCTCGTTTTAAAGAGTCGTTATAGTTTTTTTGTTTTATAGAAGGATCAATAATGCTAAACATTACGCTTTGATTAAAAAAGAAAGTAAATTATGACTATTATACTAAAACCAAGCGAGGTGACGCTTAGTGAACTTGAGGCTATTTATTTTAATGGTGAAGTGAGTAAACTTCATAATGATACGCATTTAGCTATCGAGAAAGGGGCTCAGCGCATTGCTGAAATTGCTGCTGGAAGTGAGCCTGTGTACGGTATTAATACTGGTTTTGGGAAGTTGGCTTCCATTAAAATTGATGCGGACGATGTCGCTGTTTTACAGAGAAATCTTATTTTGTCCCATTGTTGTGGGGTAGGAGAGCCTTTAGCTGAAAATATTGTGCGTTTGATAATGAGCTTAAAGCTTATCTCTTTAGGAAGAGGAGCTTCAGGAGTTCGTCTAGAATTGGTAAATTTGCTGGAAAATATGCTTGCAAAGGGCGTCATTCCTGTCATCCCTGAAAAAGGGTCTGTTGGTGCTTCAGGTGATCTAGCTCCACTTGCTCACATGGCGGCTGTTATGATGGGAGAAGGAGAAGCATTTTTTCAAAATATTCGTATGAGTGGAGCGGTTGCATTAGAGAAAGCGGGATTGTCCCCTATTATTTTAGAGGCAAAGGAAGGTCTAGCTCTTATTAATGGGACTCAAACATCAACAGCCCTTGCACTTGCCGGTCTTTTTCGAGCTTATCGGGCATTGTGTGGTGGATTGCTGGCAGGAGCTTTGACGACAGATGCCATTATGGGATCAACGGCGCCATTTCATCCTGATATCCATATTTTACGAGGACATTATGGGCAAATTGCCGTATCGAAAACATTAGAAAAGCTTGTAGAGGATTCAGAAATTCGTGCAGCACATTTACGGGGTGATGAGCGTGTACAAGATCCTTATTGTATACGTTGTCAGCCACAGGTCATGGGGGCATGTTTTGATATTTTGCTGGCAGCAGCAAAAACACTGATTATTGAAGCAAATGCTGTTACAGATAATCCATTGATTTTAAGGAATGGTGAAGTTGTATCAGGTGGGAATTTTCATGCTGAACCTGTAGCGTTTGCTGCTGATCAGATTGCTCTTGCTTTATGTGAAATAGGATCTATTTCTCAACGGCGTATTGCTCTTATGGTTGATCCAGCAGTTTCTTATGGACTTCCAGCTTTTTTAGCGCATAATGCGGGTCTTAATTCAGGTTTTATGATTGCTGAAGTAACAGCAGCAGCTTTAATGTCTGAAAATAAGCAAATGGCCTATCCTGCTTCCGTTGATTCAACACCAACTTCAGCCAATCAAGAAGATCATGTTTCAATGGCTTGCCATGGAGCTCGTCGGTTATTGCTAATGAGCAAAAATCTTTTTACACTTATTGGCATTGAAACGCTTGTTGCAGCACAAGGAATTGAATATCGTGCACCTTTAAAAACAAGTACTTTTTTGCAATCTGTTATGGAATGTTTACGCAAAAATGTTGCTTCTCTTAAGGAAGATCGCTATATGGCTCCAGATCTTCATCAAGCACATATACTTGTGCGTGAAGGGCACTTATTATCTGTTTTACCAGAAACAATTTTTCCTTCATTAAGTTTTCAATAATATTTATTTTAGGGACAATGATGAAGGGCGGATATTGAATTTTGAAACTTCCTCATATGAAAATATAGAAGATCAATACTATATTTAAATTATTTAATAAATTATGTATTTATTACTGTACATATATGTTGTTTGTAGCCAAATAAATATTTTGTTATTTTATAGTGATCTGGATTTATCATCATAATTTTATAAAAACTATAAATTTAAAATACATATACTTTCTGATTTCTATCAAATTTTTTAATATAAGTTAAATAATATCCACAAATTATATATTGTAATATTATATTTTATGTATTGTATTAAGTAAAAAAATTATTGTATATTATTCTTATTTTTTAATAATTTATGAATTTTATAGTTCATTTTTGATATTTTAAATAAAAAAGGAGAAAGAAATGGTTAAAAGTGCTAGATTATGTGTTTTAACAACAGTTCTTTTTTTCTCTCAAATTCTCGAGATTCATGCAAATTTTAGGAGAGGTGGCTTTCCAGAGGAAGTTTTCATTATGATAGTGGACCAAGAGAAAGAGCCTCTTATTTCAGCGAAAAACAAAAGTTTTATTGCTATCTCAGGGCAAACTTCTATAGGTAAGGAGAATGCTATCATCGGACCAACAGTCAAAGATGCTATTTTAACCGTATATTTTTTTCATTGGAAAGCTTGTAGTTAAGGCAGTTGGAGTCCTTAAAAGATGGGCTGTAGATACCCTTTCTCATACTTTTGAAAATTGGCGAGATTCGTATTATCATTGATTGAGCTGTTCAATTGGTGTAAAAGGTTTGTTTTCTGGACCCAAAGAGAGTTTACTTAAAGTAACAAAAAATTAATTGTACGCATAGTTAATGCGTTTGTTATGAATTTTTAGGCTTTTATTTCAGTGCACTGAAATAAAAGCCTAAAAGTTTAGATTACATTAAGGTTAATTTTCTCTGTAAAAAACTAGAGAATACGAAATGAATTAAATGACAATTACAAAAAAATTCATTATCACTTTATTTGAATAAAATAATACGAAATTGCAGGCTGTAAAAGCTAGATAGTTCGCAATAAAAGTATTTTTTCATTGTTTAGAGCAAAGTGTTGGACTGGCTGGTCTTCAATGTTTTTTGAAATATATTTGTGAAAGAAACATGAGGCTTTATTTCTCATAGAGCTATTATCGTGGTGTGGATTGTCAGCATTTCAATAAAGTAAGGAAAGAAATGGCAATAAATGAACTGAAAAGAGGGATGAGTAAGCGCCAAGTTATTTTTTTAGCTCTTGGCTCTGCTATTGGAACAGGTCTTTTTTATGGGTCTGCACAGGCAATTAAGCTTGCGGGTCCCAGTGTTTTGATTGCCTATTGTATTGCTGGTTTAGCTATTTTTATGGTTATGCGGGCTCTAGGAGAGATGATACTTCATAATCCATTACCTGGTTCTTTTGCTCGTTATGCGGCAAATTACATATCACCATTAGCAGGTTTTTTAACGGGATGGACATATGTATTTGAGATGATTCTTGTTGGTTTGGCTGATATTACAGCTTTTGCGACTTATATGGGGTTTTGGTATCCTGATGTTGCTCCTTGGGTATGGGCACTGAGTATTACATTAATCATTACAGGTATTAATTTAGCTGCTGTAGAAGTCTATGGTGAACTAGAGTTTTGGCTATCTTCTATTAAAGTTATCGCTATCATTGCAATGATTATTTTAGGAATAGCAATTATTTTTTTTGGGTGGGGTGAAGGTGCAGATTTTTCTACCGTTACTGTTCATAATTTATGGAAAAATGGTGGTATTTTTCCCAATGGTTGGTTTGGTTTTTTAGCTTGCTTTAGTGTTGTTGTTTTTGCTTTTGGTGGTATAGAAATCATTGGGATGGCAGTCATGGAAGTTCAAAACCCTCATCAAACAATTTCAAAGGCAATTAATTCTACTCCAGTTCGTATTTTGCTTTTTTATGTCATGACGTTAGCGATTTTAATGTCACTTTATCCTTGGAATGAGATTGGTCTTATGGACAGCCCTTTTGTATCCATTTTTGAAAATCTTGGGATTTCATATGCGGCAAATATCTTAAATATTGTTGTTGTTACAGCGGCTATTTCTGCAATGAATAGTGGAATGTATGGTGCTTGTCGCATGATACATGGTTTATCGCAGGAAGGTTATGCTTTAAAGAAGTTTCAATATTTATCAAAAAATGGTATACCGATTTTTGTTATTTTGATGATTTTCGGTATTTTTCTTCTTGGTGCTGTCCTTAATTATTTTTATCATGAAAAGCTTTTTTTTCTTATTGCTGCAATGGCAACATTTGCGACAGTTTTTGTTTGGATGATGATTCTACTTTCACAATTTTTTATGCGAATTAAGATGCCTAAAGAAGCACAGAATGGTTTAAAATTTCCAATTCCATTTTGGCCAATAGGATCGATTTTTTCTATTTTATTTATGGTTTTTATTTTTATTCTCTTATGGTATTTTGATGAGACACGGCCAATTTTAATTATAGGTTTTAGTTGGATTGCTTGGCTTGTTATTTGTTTCTATGCACTTAAACTTTATAATTTTAAGCAAAAGAAACAGCAATAAAATGTGAATAGAGATAAAACTCAAAACAAATAACTGATGTCATCAGGAGAACAGTTGTTTGATTGTTATACTCTAAAGATTAGAACAATTGAGATTGAAAAAAATCTGCTCGTTATTATTTTGCTTTGGAAGTTTTTGTGAGCCATTGCTTATGCTAACGGCCAAATCATATAAATATTGGGCATTTTTTTATGGTGAGCTTTGAAATCAATATAAGTCTTTCATGTTAAAATGCTTAACAATGCAAATAGATTTTAATAGAGACAAGATTATAGGCAGATATCTTTTTCTAAACGTATTAATGGAGTTCTGTTTTACAAGGTAAGTTATTGTTTTTATTATTTTATAAGCTCTTTAAAAAATTTGTTGTTTAAATTTTGTTGTTTAAGAAACTACTATTGCTTTTAGAAGCGAAGATAAAGTTCTAGATGTATTCTCTCGAAAAGAAGGGTTGGAGTCTTCTGTATCCTTTAAAAGGATATTTGAGTTGTTATGGGGTAAAGGGGAGAAGTTTTTTATTGTCTATTATTTTTTCTCAAAGAGGATTGGCGTTGGTAGAAAATAGTGAATAATCAAAGTCATTGTATCATTGCGTTTGCAAAAACTTCAATAAAGAGCAGTAAGGTATCACAATAAAATTTCATTAGAAGAGTAAATTAAAGAGAACAATGAACGTGTGACAGTTTTACGATTCTTGTTGTTATTGCGAGAAAAAGAGCAAGGATCTAACTTATTTTTTATAATATTGATACGGGATAATTTTTATCACAAGTGGAGAAGGACAAAATGCACTCCGCAACTGTATTGTGGGTCATAGTAATCATAGTTCAAGTACACAGGAAGAGCACACAGGCTTTGGCTTTCAGATTGAAAAGAGCAGCAGCGGGTGCTTCTGTTGTGGGTGCGAGTGCGAAAGACACTGGCGATCAATAGGAAAATAGCTCCGTTCAATCCTATTTCAAAGCGCAGAGAGGTGCAGATTATTGCTGATCATGATGTAAACATGTAAGCCGACAAATGTTTCAGCGGAGTGTGATGTCAACGTTGATGCTGGAAATAATATCACGCTTTCGGAAAACTATGATATCTCTAAGATACAAGAAATGCCTGAAAAGTCCTTTGTTGGTGTGACAGGATCTGTCAATGTGGGCATTCTTGGTACCATAAAAGATGTAAGGGGCGCAGCCAAACGTTTTGATTATAGAGATGTAAAACACAAAATCGATAATAGTTTGATTGGCGGGCTAAATGGCAATATAGTCGCGATTGTTCGTGCACGTAGCCCCCCAAAGTAAAGGATTGCGTGACTTTAAAAAGCGAGATATCCACAATATAGCAAAGAAACAATATCTATCTTTTGGGAACAGCTTATAAGGCTCTATCGATAGAAAATCTATTATATGTCGTAAATGATGGCGAAAAAGGTCGTGTTTACCTACAAAACCATTTACTTAACCCCATTGGTATAGGATTTGGTCACAATCCACCTACTTTTTATAAGGTATCCTTGGAGTTTCCCTATATATTATTTCCACCAGCAATTCCCATGCGAAAGGAGAGGAGAGCGGTAGGCGCCTATGATCCTAGAATTTTTATAGTCATGCGCCTTATACGTGTGCAATGCACTATGGAACGCTTCATATTATGCTAATTTATTCGATTTTAGATAATTTAGGTTTAGGTTATTTATGGAGAAAAAAATGCAACAAATCTTAAAATTATTAAGTGGTCTCATTCTGTCAAATATCGCTGGATATAACATCGACAAGCCCCACTAGGAGTTTTGAGTGCTTGGGAGAAACCTAGAGCAGACTTTACTGAGGTAAGAAAAGCACTGTTAGAATGTGGCATGCCAGCTCCTTATGATATCTTTCCAGAAAATAAAAAGTTAAGCATCAATGCAGTGGCTTCCATTGATGTTTGCATGATCCAAGCAAAATTCCACTACAAATGGGGAGGACTATATTGGTGTTATACTTAATAAAGATGAAAACCTCTCCATTTGTCGTCCTAGTGCTGTTATCCCGCAACGAAGTGTCAAGAAGCGTTTGAACAGCTCGTTTTGTAAAAAATATAAAACCGCTCCTGAATATCAGTCTTAATTTTTGCTGATGATGATCAACAATCCCTATCTTCATGTTTTTCATGCCTGTGCACTGGGGTGTCCTTAAGTCACCATTTCAATGCTATTTATTTATGGGTACTACAACTGTAGGCGCAATAATATAAAAATATCTATTTTTGTTGTAATCAAAATATTGATAATAATTATAAGCATGCCGTTGATAGAATATGATTTTAGTAATAATTTTACCGTATTTTTGATATAAAAATAATGTTATAATCTTCGGGAAGATAAAAATAATAAAGGTTGATAATGTCCATCATTGTTTTGAAAATAAAAAACAGCATGTAAAATAATTTATAGATTGTTTCGTGCCAAAATTACTCAAGGATAGGAAAATGAAGCATATTTTAAAATTATTAAGCGGGATAACCTTATTTGTTATGGCTGGATGTTACGAAGAACAGCCTTCTCGAACAGCTGTAGATGCATGGGAAAAGCCCGGCGCAGATCAGCTTGAGATCAAAAAAGCTCTGTTGGAATGCGGAGTGCAGAATTTGGATGGTCGGCTTGATACGGAAACAAGTATGGATGAGAAATTCAATGCTGAGGAGGCAGAGAATGCATGTATGATCCAAGCAGGTTTCCGAGATAAATTGGGAAGGGTGAAGTGGTGTGAGAAATATGAAAATCTTCCAATTTGTCAGCCTGATGCAGTTATTCCTCAGCGAAGTGTAGAGAGGCGTTTGAATAGTCCTCATTGTAAAGAGCATAAAGAACAACCTGAATGTCAACCTTAGGTATTGATGTTTCTGTAATCAATAATCCTCATATTCTTTTTCTCGCATGGGGGGCGGGGTTTCTTTTTTTTAATGTACTAGCCATCTTGTATGCGAGAAAATACTAACAAGTTTTTCAGCCTTTCTATCGTAAATATTGAAGGGGGGAAATGAAAAATATTGAAATTATTGAGTGTTATAATTTTATTAAGCTCTGCTGGATGTGTTAGCAAATCTCCTCCAATCGATCTTGGCATTATGAGAAAAGCCCAATGTCAATGAATCTACGATCTCACAAGCACTGTTCAAATGTGGCAGGCAGCCAATCTACGCTTTTCCTGAAAATATGGATTCGTGTGCAAGTGAGTTTGCAGCAATTTATGAATGCATGACTAAAGCAGGTTATCGATACAAACCACAAGATTCAAAGAGAATCTACTTTTATCAGTATCGCGAAGTGATTCATTTTTAGCAAATTTAATGGTAGTAAGGTATCAGCAGGTTATAGATAATGATATTTTTGGTGTACCAATTAGACGAAAAAGATGTTACGTCTTGATGAATGATAAAAAACGCTAGTAAATAAAAAAAGCTTTGCACAAGTGATCATCAACAGTAGAATACTCATTTTAAATCAATAATTGAATGAAAATATTAAACGGGAGAAGAGAAAAATACAGCTCTTTTGTCTCCAATATAGTTATATTCATCAGCTACGAGATTAGCAATAGTGTTGTTGTCAGATGATGATAGTGGAGGATAGTGAGTTGTTGTTTAGAGAAATTTATTCAATATAAAGAATGTCAAATAATAGCTTTGCTAAAATATCTGCTTTAATGATAATAAACAGATAGCTTTCATAAAACTGATTTTGATGAAATTTTATTTTGGTGTTTTTTAATTTTAAGATGGTGAGTGTTTTACTGTATTTTAGATTTTATCAAAAGATCTAAAGTATTATGCAAGTAATTTTGATATAAAGATCTTTTCATTTTATGATAATTTTTTTGTTAGATACTAGCATTTTTAATACAGAAATTGTGTACATTAGGTTATAAATTAGTGTGCGATTTTTTGTTTTTTTATTGTAGTTAAAGAAATGATGCTGTTATAGCTTTCATATAATATATCTCATTATATCGTATTTTTATTAAAACGGTTCGATTGTTTAAATCTTAAAAATTGTTATCATTTTGTTGCATTTTTATTTTTCGGTGGTGAGATAAATTGAATATTATATCTCTTCAAAATTCACATTTTTCGCGTTTTTTGAGATGCACTCTTTAAAGAGATTGTCATCATAAATGGTGTTTTTAAACTTTTTGTTCTTTCTTTACACAAAACACAAAACATATTATGAGTATGCTATAATTTATCATAAAAAACAAAAAACATCAATTTGTTTTATTCTTATTGTGTTTAATTCGTGGTTTGTTTTTTTTGCCAGCATTTTTTGTTTTGTTGAAAAAAAGAGAGTTTTGAAAAACAATGATAACCAAGGTATCTAAAAATCACTTGTATTCGTGTGTTTTTACAGCAGCTATTTTTTCTTTTTTATTAAATATAAATATTGAGGCGCATTCTCATTCATATACATCACTGTCATGTGACGAAAACAAATTGCCTTATAAATGCAGTGATGGTGTAAAGCATACAATTAGTGATAAAGTATATAAGTTCACGGTACCTGTTAAAGAAAAGAATGGGGAGGGTAGTTCTCTCATATTGCCTGCTGCTATAGTAGTGCAGGAGCCAAATACAGTTATTCAGGCAATGCGTGTAGAGGTTGAAGCTACTGCGGGTATAGAAGATAGTTATGGTGTTTTTGTATCACGAGGGGGAAGAATTGTTTTGAGTGATTCAGCTTTTAAAAATGTGTCAATAGGTCTTAAAGCTGATAGTGGAATGATTGAGGTTAATCGTGGAACAATTGAGGCTTCTCAGATTGCAGCTTATGCAGAGAAGCGAGGAGCATCTGTTACGTTAACGAATACAAAAATTAAAGTGGAAGGTTTGGGTATCGGTCAAGAGAGTGCTCTTTTCGTTAGGGCTGATGCGGGTATTCAGATGAAAAGTGGTTTTATTGATGTGAATGATGCTGCTGCGCTTTATGTGGGGAGAGGGGGGAGTGCGACTTTAGATGGTGTTACCATTACTTCAAAATATCAAAAAACAGAAGACAATGAAAATACAAGTGAAAAGATTGCACATACAGTTTTCAATGTAAAACATCAGGGCTCTGTTTATTTAAAAAATACTAATATTATTTCTACGGATGTTCATGTTTTAACAGTTGGACAAGATTCTAACACACTGTCCAATAATGGAAGGGAAGGAAATATTTTAATTTCGCGGGTTAATATTGAAGATTCAACAATTAAAGCAATAGGTAATAAACATGGTATGTATTTTGAGATGGATGGGGGGAATGATGGGTATGAACAGGGACTTGTCTTTTTGAAAAGGACGATTTTTGAGGTTCCAGATGGAACAGCTATTCACAGTAATAATAGTCGTAGTTATATTGCAGTAACAGAAGGTACAAAAATTTTTGGTGACTTATTATTAACAGCTGAAAAGGGAGGGACTGTAGCGATTTTGGCTGATTCTTCTTCATTGATAGGAGGGACTCGTGTTGCCGATGATTCTATTGCTGAGCTTTATTTGACAAGGGGATCAAAATGGTTTTTGACAAAAAGAAGAGAGATAGCTTCGCAAGCTGCAAACCGCACAAGTTCATTTATTTCATTTGTGAAAGTTTCTGATAGTTTTATTGCTTTTGAAACTCCAATTTTTCAGGATTATCAGACACTTTATATTGGGGAGGGAGAGAAAGAAGTTTATAGTGCGCAAGAAAGTGCTGATATTTATCTCAATACACATTTCAGTAGTGATGGTTTGCTCGATAATAAAAAGACTGATCGGCTTTTGATACATGGTGATGTTTCTGGAAAAACGACAGTTTATGTGCAATTTGTCACAGGAAACCAAGGTGAGATAGCAACCGGTGAAAATGTTCATAGTATTTCACTTATTCAGGTTTCTGGAAAAGCGGCAGAGGATTCTTTTCAGTTAGATCGTGCTTATATTGCATTAGAAGGGTTGCCTTACCGATATTATCTTCATGCTTATGGTCCAGATTCTGCTCTTGGAAATGCACAAATTTCTCAAAGATTGGTTGAAGGAAATGGACATTTTTGGGATTTTCGCCTTGAAAGTAAGTATATTCAGCCTTCTTTGGGGACGTCTGTTATCCCTCATTCTGAGTTAAAGGTCAGAGAGGTTGTTCCACAAGTTCCAACCTATCTTTTATTACCAAATGCTTTGTTTCATATTGGACTCATGGATATCAGTAATCAACAAAAGGAATTGCAAGTTACGCAGTCTATTCCTCGCAAATTATTAAAAGTTGAAGGGAATTTTGCTTTATCTGTCCACGGTTATGGTGGGAGTTATCGTTATGTCTCAGATCTTTCTACACTTAAATATGGGTACGATGGTCATGTTGATTATAATGCTATAAAAACAAACATTTTGCTCAAAACAATAGAGAGCGCATATGGTACGACATCTTTTGGGATTATGGGAACCTATGGACAGCTTTCCTTACAACCTCGTAACGTGGAACAAAGCCAAAAGAGTACGTTTAATAAATGGTCATTTACGACATACGGTAGTGTGAAACACAACACTGGTTTTTATATAGATGGTCTTTTATCTTATGGTTTGTTTAAAGGGGATGTGCTTACCCATGCTTGGGGTAAGACGGCGACATTAAAAGCAAATCCTTTGAACGTTTCGTTTTCTGCTGGTAAAGTGTTTATGACAGGATATAAAGATCTTATTTTTGATCCGCAACTTCAGCTTATTTATCAATATCTTCAATTTGATAAGTTTCGTGATATTGATGGATTTGATGTTGAGATGAAAAAAATAGGTCAATGGTTTGTGCGTATTGGTGGACGTTTAAGTAAAACATTTACAGCATTTGAAAAGGATCGGATCACTTCTTTTTATGGTAATATTCATCTTGCTCGTTGTTTTGATAAAGAACAATTTGTTCATTTTAAAGATGCTTTCCAGTTGGGTTCTTTTGGCTCTTCCTTAGAAGTTGGTTTGGGTGTCAATTCACAGTTTTCTTCTAAAGTTACACTCCACAGTGATGTTAGCTATCAGCATAGGTTAACCAAGGCTGGTTTTTCTGGAGTTCATTTTTCTGGTGGTTTGCGCTATCATTTTTAATAAATCTTTTTAAAAATAATAAATGTGATTTTTAAAGTTTTGTTTTATTTCCTTGATTTAAACCATTGATAGTGCAGCAATTTTAATTTCTTCTTTTAATAATGGCATCATGTGTTTTAATAAGTATGAAAGGATCACGTTGATTTATTTTTTTATCTGGTTGATAGGGGGGCTTAAATGTTTCAAAAAAATTGATAATGAGACTGTAAATCTATTTGTGTTATTTTGGCTATAGATATTTTGGATGTATTCGTCATCAGCTTTTTAAAATAGTAGCTTTATTATCCTATTATGCTGTAAAGTATTGTCGTTTGAAGTTGCTGATATCAATCATGAAAGGCAGGGAGGTGTGTTGACTGTTGATTTAAGAGCTTTTGCTGTTAAGCAAAGGAGGGCATATGTCAAATATAAAGCGCTATTGTTTCGTGGATAATACGCATTTTTATGCTTTTAAATTTTGTAAAAAGCGTTTTTGAAGCTGTTCGTATCGATAGCATTATTGTAGGTGGATCATGAGAAAAGTGGTAAAGCTTGAACACTTTTACCATCAAATTCAACATCTTCAGTTCTTATAATGATAAATGCTTTAAAAAATTGTTCTAATGGCTGTATTGAATATGTGAAGAAGATCATGTCTTATTTGTGAAATAGATATGAAATATAACTTTTAAATCAGAGTGGGGGCTGTAAGATCTTTTTTTCTTCTTTGAGACGTGGGGAGAAGAGGTTGGTCGTATCGAAAAAGTCGTTTAGAAGTTTTTATTATTGTTTCAAATACAGAAACATTGAAGAGCTTTTATTAAAATGGGGTGTAAAAGTAGATCATATTTCCCTCAATTTCTGTTTTTTGAAATATGCATCTTTAATGGAAAGATATTTGCGAAGTTTTAGGCATTCGCATTCGCATTGTGACTTCATTTGTATCGATAAGATTTATATCAAAGTTGAGGGTCAGTAGAAATATCTTTATCGGACTATTGATAAACGTGGTGTTTCCATATGATGCTTAAGGTGTCATCAAGCCATTTATGGTAATTGCGTGCTTCTTCGTTTGAGTTATGAACAGAGAAAATAAAACCAGGATATCCACCAAATGCTGGTGGAGGTGGTGAAGTATGATTGGTTTCAAAGAAAATGATAGTTCTGGCGGTTTGAGGATGCTGTGCAACCTTATCTAGACCAAAAAATCCAGAAAACCGTCCATGACCACGAAGAGGAATAATGTAATTTGCAGCCACTTTTTCAGCTGGGAGTATATCGGGAAGGTTTGGGTTTGGTTCAGCTAAAGCGGCATTCATACATAGTTTTGCAAATGAAATCCCTGTACCTTTCTCAACAATAAAATGGGAGACACCTGATCCACCTATACGAGCGCCGATCTCAATTATATAAGGTAAATTATTAGCATCTAGACGTAGCTCTACATGGGCAGCACCCATATTTATGCCAAGAGCTTTAACTCCAGAGCATGCAGCCTCACATAAAGCAATAATTAAAGGATCATCTATATCGCAGCGTTGACGATAAATTGTTTCTTCAAACCATGGTCCCTCAGGCTGTCCCTTGTCTCCAACGGTCAGAACATGTACACCTGCTGTATCAACAAAGCATTCTACGACAAACTCTTTTCCTGGCAAATACTGTTCTATAACTAAACCTACAGGTTTACTTTTATCATTAAAACGTGCCATATCTTTATGCTGAACATTCCATACGGCTTTAATGAGATCAGGAAGTTCGGCGGAATTTTTAGCTAACATGACGCCTGTACTTGCCCATCCAGAAACGGGTTTAATAACGAGCGGATAGTCTAAGGCTTGTGTTTGTGATAGGTCTTCTGGATTATCTATATAAAGGAATCCTGGTGTTCTTAAGCCTGCTTTAGCAAAAGCTTGACGCATGAGATATTTATTTCTGGTTAATGCTGCTACTTCTGGTTCAATACTTGGAGTGTTGATTTTTTTTGCAGCCAAAGCTGTCCATAGAATGGCTTCTTCGCGAAGGGTCATAACCCCAGCAATATTGCGTTCTTTTGCTCCTGTTGCAAAAGTGTCTAGAGCTAACTCTGGGTTATCAAAAACAGGAAGTTGCCAAGTTGAAGTGACTGCTGCGGGGTGTTGAGTGGGAGCGCTTTCAGCGGTATCATAGATCATTACTAATTCGATATTAGCTGCTTGTGCTGCTTCAAATATAAATGGTAATTTTGCATTGCGTTGGCAAACTAACGCGAGTTTTTTCATTTTGTTTCCTCATTAAATTTGGAGTTTTGAGAATGGCGTTTATGTTGCCATGTAGATACCTTTTATGCATCTATAAATAAGAGTATCATCCCTATAACAACTACAATCATAGCAATTATTTTGATCATATTGAGAGAAGGGTTCGAGCCGATTATCCATTCACATGCAACCACTGCAAAAGGGGATAATACGCCGATAGTATTGGCGTATAATACGCCTCCTTCGGCTAAAACTTTTTAGTATAATACGTAAACTGGTGCCGAGCAAACAGTTCCTAAAATCAATATTTTAAATATATCTTCTAACTTAAGATATAAGAGTGGGGCAGGATCAAAAATAAATAATGGTATAAATGATGCTGCAGAAATTGTCGTGATCCAAGCCAGTGAGGTGAGCAAAGGTAGATTTTTAAGATAACGTTTAGACAATAAACCATAAGCAGAGTAAGAAAGTGCTGCTGTTAAAGCAAGAGCTGTTCCTATTAGGCTGTAATATCCACCCTCTGCACTGTTTATATTAAATGCTATAGCCGCTACACTGACAATGATCATACCGATAAGTTTTAACCATGAGAACGTAAGGCTATTCGTCAGTGCACCCAATATGTAGGTAATACCTGGAATAGTAGCGAGCACCATGGTTAAATCACTGGCTTTGAGTGATTTTAATGCGCCAAAACTGCATACAAAATACAGCGAAAATCCTAACACTGAGAGAATTAAAAAAGAAGGTATCATGGAAAGCAATGGTAGGGATCTGAAAACAGCTTTCTCACGAAATATTGCAATCAGCCATAAGGTGGCAGCGGTGGCAAACAACCTAAGTCCAACCGCATGCATGACGGGTATATTGCTAACCAAATTCTTAGATAATAACCAACTTATGGAAAACAATGCTAGAATGGCAAAAGTAAATAATAGTAACCGTCCTTTTATAAAACTCAATGATTTAATCCTCTAATCACTCGCTGTGCATAATATGATGTTGAAAAATTAAATCGTGACTGTGAAGTTTGCGGCTTTCCAAGATTATTTTGGATATAATCTTTAGCTCCTGCCAAATAAGCGTCATCATCTAATGCTTCAAGTGCTTCTATATCTGCTATCATCAATATTATTACTTTTTCAAGACGCTCCAAATCAAATTGAAGATAACCTTGATTTGTTTCAATCAATGCTTTGTTCCGCATCAATATTTCAAAAAGCAAGATCCCTGTACCAGCATCGAATGTCATATGCTGATCAGAATCTTGTGGATAACGAAATATGCGTTCTAATAGGACAAATTCAGTTATTTCTTTCCAAAATTTTGGATGATTTTGTAGCATAATACGCACTGTAATTAAATCAACTTTAGTTTCTTCTAGAAGACCTGTAAACCAATTTAATTTTATATACAGATTTTTATCCAATGGCCGCGGTCCGGTATGATGTGCATAGTCATGATAATAGCCCCACAAACAGCGAGCATCGTAAATGTCTTCTTTAGATAAGTTACGACTATGCAATTGACCGAACAGGAATTTACTATCTCGACCGAGTAAACGTTCAGCTTCCACAATTGTTTGCTTATTGTAAATATCAAAGAATTTACTGAAAAAAAACAAAGCAAATGCTTGCTTATCAATTTTTTGAGCAGCCGCTACAGATTCTGGGAATAGAACAATGCAATTGCCTTCTAAAAAACCTCTTGATGCTATTCCCATTTTTATACATTGAAATGGTGATACATAATTATTTGTATATTTTGAGGCGTCAGCCAGATAGGCCGTTTCATGACGATATCCTGTAACTAATTCCAGCCGGAATCCTTCTGGATCAGGTCCATTTGTTGCACGCATTGGAGCCAAGAAAAACAAGGGAGCATCTGGTAATGGGCTTTGAAAGCAGCCAAAGTGTTATCAAATTTAGGAGGGGTCGTTAAACCGCTGATTATCCACTGATGAAGATCATCAGAAATGGTCGCTAAAAGTTTTGGAGATAATCCGTCAAGAATATTGGCATGGTGGTTCAGCAGAGTGATCAATTCATTGATCATATTATTATCTGCTGAAGTTGGTTCCTTAATGCTCCCATCTCGTTCTTGGCGCATACGGAATTTGTCAACCAAGTTAACAATGGAAAGAAGCGCTTCAGATTTTTTCATGATTAGTTGACTTTAGTGAGTGGAGCAAAAAGGCCATTGGCACTTGTCCAAAATTTTCGACAATACTCAGCCTATAGCGATTTGCCGCAACCGATGTTGTGATACAAGCATCGGCTTTTTCAGCCTTACAAAGAACGGCTGCATCAGCATTGCTGTTGGCAAATACTTTGTCATATTGATGAGCTACCAAAGATTGCGGGGCAGAATGAGTCGCTACGGTTTTAATTTTATCAGCGTTATTGCGTTTAGCTAAAACCATAGAGTGAGTAGGCATGATAAAGCTGTCAAATAATTGCATATCACCTAAACGGGTAAATATGAGTGTATGCAAATCAGGGTAAGCAGCACAGCTTAAGAGATATCCATCCTTTTTCTGAGCAAGTTCATTAAATGCTTCTTCAAGAGTTGTGTATAAGATAATACAGGATCTCGAGTCAGTGGACAAAATATTTTGATTGTGATTGTCAAGCCACTATTGTGCTGCAGCTGTGCAGTTAGTATCTGCAGGGATAAGTGTATAGATAAAAGTATTATTTTCAGATTGCATGATCTCTATTCTTTATAATTATATGCCTAAATTTAAACTAGTGCAATATGTAGAGTATATCAAGCACAATGCGTTAAGTAATTTAGTGCTTTATAAAATAATGTATATGTGAGAGCAAATTTACGATATAATTTGGTCTTTTCATTATTCTATCATGCTGTAAAACACCGTCGTTTAGGGGAGTGATTGAGCAGGAAAAATTCTATGCAAGGGGTATTTATTGGATATGTTAGAGAATTATTGGAATGGTTAAGCGAAGGTAAATGACACGTAAAGCACACTGTTCTATCATTTTGGGGATGATGAACTTTTTGGCTTTAATATTTTGCAAAAAGTATTTTTGAAGCTGTCCGTGTCGATAACATTATTGTAGGTGGATAATAAGAAAAATGATAAATCGTGATCACCTTTATTATCATATTCAATGTATTAAACTTTTTAATTAAGATGATACTTTAAAAAGATTACTCTATATTCATGACTGTATTGAATATATGAAAAGATATTATCATTGTCTTGTTTGTAAAAGAAACATGAAATATAACTCTTAAATTAGAGTGGGGGGTGGTAAGGTCTTTTTTCTTCTTTGGAATCGTTAAGAAGGTCAGATTAAACCTTATTGAAGCTACAGAACCTAAAGAAACAGTCGTTTTTTTGAAAGATCAGAGGTAAACAATATGCGTGAGATTTTGGATCATTTTGATATGCCATTGAATAAGAAGAATTCTGTTCAAAAGATTCAAAATCTTTCATGCCAATCACACCCAAAACGGTTTTATAAGCAAGTGAAGATTGCTTGTGGGGAGGTCGGCTTTACGATTTTGTTGGACGAACGTCCCGTTAAAACGCCCGCAAGGCGTCATTTTCATGTGCCAACAGAAGTGTTTGCTGAATATGTTGCTCAGGAATTTGAGAACCAAAAGCACGTTGTTGATCCTGCAAAAATGCCGATGACGCGTTTGGTTAATACTGTTATTGATGGTATCGCTGATGATATGCAGGTTGTTTTTGAAGATTTATTGCGTTTCGTTGCGTGTGATATGATCTTTTATCGTGCACAGACACCTAAAGAGTTGGTGCAAAAACAATCTGAGCAATGGGATCCTTTATTAGACTGGGCAGAAAAAAAACTGGGTGCAAGGTTTTATTTGACAGAAGGGCTGATGCATGTGGAACAATCACCAGAAGCACTTCAAGCTGTGAGTCATTATTTACGTAGCGTTGAGTCTCCTTATATGCTTGCCGCACTTCATATGATGACAACCTTAACGGGATCTGCTCTCATTGCTCTTGCTGTTGCTGCGGGAAATATTGATGCTGATCATGCTTGGTCTATTGCCCATTTAGATGAAGATTGGATGATGGAACAATGGGGAATAGATAAAGAAACAATGGTACGCCGTGCTCATAAAAAAGTTGAATTTAAGGCTGCTGCTACAATTGTTACAACTTGTTTATAGGGGTAAATCTTTTATTTACGTGCGTTCTTTTCACTCAGAGTATTTTTGTGACTTTTTGGGGATTGATTTTTACTTTTTCAAGTCCAGGAAATAGTTCATTGGTTATGTTTAAGAGCGTTTTGTCATTACCGCGGATAAAATACCATTGGTTATCGTGAAGTAGGGCAATAATTTCAGTGTGAATAGAGCATTTTTTTCCAGCATTTGTTGTGGTTACAAGCTCCACGGGTATAACAAAATAAGGGGTGCCATTATCAAGTGTACCTTCACGTTTTTGTTTTTGGTCAATGTTGATCGTTTCAATCTTGTAACTTTCTGCCAACCGTTCTATTTGGCTTTTCATGATTTGTCGAAATTGTGATTGACTAAGATTTTTTTTAGCGGTTAAGCGGTTGATGATTTGGGGAGGAATAGCATTTAAGATGACATTTGCATCGGCATTTTTAAGTGCTTTACTATAAGCGGATGCCGCTTTTTCAAGAGCTATGAGTTTTTGATTGGTTATCGTATGTGCTTGAGTTGTTGATGTGATAAAGACAATGCATAAAAGAAAGGGAACGAGAAAACAAATTCGCGGCATTAGAGACCTTGTTAGTTCATTTGAAGAGATTCAACACATTATAAAGGAAAAGCGGATGAGCAAAAAGCCTCTTGCGCTTTTGCATGAGAAGAATATCCACAAAAATGGAGGCTTTTGCCTCCATTTTAAAAATCAGAAGAATGCGTATTGATTGTTTAAACAGAATAGTACATATCAAATTCAACAGGATGAGGTGTTGTTTCGTAGCGCAAGACTTCTTGCATCTTTACTTGAATGAAGGAATTAATCTGATCATCATCAAAAACGTCGCCAGCTTTAAGAAAGCCACGATCTTTGTCAAGTGCTTCAAGCGCTTCACGCAGACTTCCTGAAACAGTAGGGATTTCTTTGAGTTCTTTTAAGGGAAGATCATAAAGATCTTTATCCATAGCATGTCCGGGATGAATTTTGTTTTTGATGCCATCAAGACCAGCCATTAAAAGGGCTGCAAATGCCAAATAGGGATTTGCTGTTGGGTCTGGAAAACGAACTTCTACGCGTTTTGAATTTGGTGAGGAGCTCATTGGAATACGGCAAGATGCAGAACGATTACGTGCTGAATAGGCAAGAAGAACAGGAGCTTCATAACCAGGAACCAAACGTTTATAGGAGTTTGTGGATGGGTTTGTAAAAGCATTGATTGCTTTTGCGTGCTTAATAACACCACCGATAAAAAATAAACAGGTTTCTGATAGACCGGCATATTCATTTCCTGCAAAAATGGGTTTGCCATCTTTCCAAATGGAGATGTGGACATGCATTCCAGAGCCGTTATCACCAAAAACTGGTTTTGGCATGAAGGTTGCTGTTTTCCCATAACTGTTTGCTATTTGATGTACAACATATTTAAAAATTTGCATCTTGTCAGCTTCGCGAACGAGTGTATCAAAACGAATACCCAATTCATGTTGGCCTGCTGCTACTTCGTGATGGTGTTTTTCGACCTGTACGCCCATATCCTTGAGTGCTGTGAGCATTTCAGAACGCATATCTTGGCAGGAATCAATCGGCGGAACAGGAAGGTATCCTCCCTTTATTCGTGGGCGATGCCCTAGATTGCCTGTTTCATATTCCGTGTCATCATTGGAGGGAAGTTCACTTGAATCGAGTTTAAACCCTGTGTTGTAAGGATCCGTTTTATAGCGCACATCATCAAAGATAAAAAACTCTGCTTCTGGACCTACATTAATTGTATCTCCAATGCCTAAAGATTTCATATAAACCTCAGCCCTTTTGGCGATAGAACGAGGATCTCTACGATAAAATTCACCAGAGACAGGATCAAGTACATTACAAAATATAACCAAAGTGGATTGAGCAAAAAAAGGATCAATATGTGCTGTTTCTGGATCTGGCATTAAAACCATGTCAGATTCATTAATTGTTTTCCAACCAGCAATTGAAGAACCATCAAACATGACACCATCACTAAAAGTATCCTCGCTGATCTCTGCGATATCCATTGTAATGTGATGCAATTTTCCTCGTGGATCAGTAAAACGTAAATCAACAAAACGGATTTCATTGTCTGTAATCTGTTTGATAATATCTGATGCGGTTGTCATATTCAATTTCCTTAATATGGCGTTGAGGTGGATAAAAAAGTGAATTTTCTCATTATTTATTAAAGGGCATCGATACCAGTTTCGTCGGTGCCTATACGAATGGCATCATCAATGGAAAAGACAAATATCTTTCCATCTCCTATATGTTTGGTTTGAGCTGCTTTACGTATTGCATCAACAGTTTGTTCCAGTTTTTCATCGGACACAACAATTTCAATCTTTACTTTAGGTAGAAAGTCAACAACATATTTCGTGCCACGATAAAGTTCTGTATGCTCCCTTTGATGGCCAAAACCTTTCGCTTCTGTTACTGTAATACCATGTAACCCAATTTTTTGAAGCGCTTCTTTCACTTCATCAAGTTTGAAAGGTTTTATAATGGCTTCAATTTTTTTCATGCTGAAATTATCTCCAACGTTATTTTGTCTTTTTAGACTGCATCACATTATATTGACAACTGTAAGATGTCCAACAGATACTTTGTGCACAAAAAGTCGAAAATAATGACACTCTATGCTCTTTTAGGAGAGTTTCTTTTGTAGAATAAAGTCAAATACTGTTTTTTGGGAAGAAATCTTACAATTTTTGTACAAGAATTAAAATAATATAATAAAAGAGTTTTGTTTTTTTTGTTAGATAATACGTTGATTTATAAGGATAATTAGACGTTTTCTATACGGAATGAGAAACTCTAATAGCGTAAGATTTTCTCATTTTAGATCTTTTTATCGTCAATCAATCAAAACGATACCTTTGTATATCATGAATAGTAAGAGTGTGTGGATAAAAACATTTGAAAAAATAACATGCTTTTTATGAAAGCTTTCGATAACTAAAGGTTTTGCAATATTAGGGAGTAGGGGGAGACAAATATTGGAAAAGAGTGTGATGATGCCGATCATGCTCCTTCATAAACGTAAAGATGGTTGTGTACAATAGTGGATTTATCATTATAGCATTAGGTACCGTCGTGAAATGGGCTTGAGAGCGTTGAGAAATATTTCTTTAAAACAGATGTGTGATTTGGCAACGCAAATATATTTTGTTTGGGGCGTTTTGTCTCTTCGTGAGGAATGTGATTCCATTAAGGAACGCGATAAACAAAAGCGTGAAGCAATGGGCAATCTTCATTATAAGATACTGCTGCGGATACCTTTGAAAATCGTAAAGATAAATTAAAAGAAGATGTAAAGATAGGAACTTATTTATATCCTAAAACTTCGTATTCTTTCCAAATTGGGCTGTTTGGTCGTTTCAGATATAAACAAAACAGAGAATAAATACGCAATTATGCGTGCGTTCCTATGGGCAATACGAAAATTGAAACAGCTTATAAAGCGCTAAATTGTTTCAGCCTTTGCTTTAAACATGTTGCACCACTGGAATTAGGTGTTGGTGTTTACAAGGTAACAATAGAAGTACAGGCTTTGTTCGTATGATTTATTTTACAATGGAAACCGTTTTTAAGAATTGGAATTATAGAGAGAGGGGCGCAGTAAAACATCTTTTAGAAATTTTCCTGTGTAGGAAGCGGGGACCTTAATGATGTCTTCAGGGCGTCCAATTGCAACGATTTCGCCACCACGATCTCCACCTTCGGGTCCTAAATCAATAATCCAGTCGGCTGTCTTTATAACATCGAGGTTATGTTCAATGACTATAACTGTGTTGCCTTGCTCGACTAGTTCATGCAGCACTTCAAGAAGTTTGGAAATATCGTGAAAATGTAAACCTGTTGTCGGTTCATCCAAAATATAGAGTGTACGTCCCGTTGTTTTACGTGAAAGTTCTTTCGCAAGTTTCACACGTTGTGCTTCCCCACCAGAAAGTGTGGTTGCTTGCTGTCCTACTTTTATGTAACCTAATCCTACTTTAATGAGAGTTTCCATTTTATTATGAATAGCGGGAATAGCTTGGAAAAATTCCTCTGCTTTTTCAATTGTCATATCCAAAATATCGGCTATAGACTGTCCTTTGAATTTTATTTCTAGTGTTTCTCGATTATAGCGTTTTCCTTTACAGACATCGCAAGTAACATAGACATCAGGTAAAAAGTGCATTTCAATTTTTATGACTCCATCACCTTGACATGCTTCGCAACGTCCTCCTTTAACATTAAATGAAAAACGACCAGCTTTGTAACCACGGGCTTTTGATTCTGGAAGATCGGCAAACCACTCACGAATCGGTGTAAAAGCGCCTGTATAGGTTGCGGGATTAGAGCGTGGGGTGCGTCCAATGGGGGACTGGTTGATATCAATGACTTTATCAAGAAATTCTAATCCTTCAATTTTGTCATAGCTGGCAGGGCTGTGATGAGAGCCCATGATATGATGTGATGCTGCTTTGAAAAGTGTTTCAATAAGAAATGTTGATTTTCCTCCTCCAGAAACACCGGTTACACATGTAAAGGTTCCAAGAGGAATATTCGCATTGATATTTTTGAGGTTATTTCCTTTGGCACCGATGACTTTAAGTGTTTTCATTTTTGATATTTTACGTCGTTTGGCAGGTATTTTAACAGCCATTTTTCCTGAAAGGTATTGTCCTGTGAGAGAGGCTGAATTTTCTATAATTTCCTGTGGTGTCCCTTGCGCTATGATTTCTCCGCCATGAACGCCCGCGGCAGGGCCCATATCGACAACATGATCTGCTGTGAGAATAGCGTCTTCATCATGTTCAACGACAATAACTGTATTGCCAAGATTGCGTAAATGGCGCAGCATTTCCAAAAGGCGTTCATTATCGCGTTGGTGTAAACCGATAGATGGTTCATCTAAAATATAAAGAACGCCTGTAAGACCAGAACCAATTTGGGATGCTAACCGAATGCGTTGACTTTCTCCACCTGAAAGCGTTCCTGAAGTTCGAGACAAGGTAAGATATTCCAATCCTACATGATTTAAAAAAGCTAAACGTTCGCGAATTTCTTTTAAAATACGTATAGCGATATTACGTTGTTTTTCTGTGAGATATTGATGAATATTGGCAAACCAATCATCTGCCTTTAGAATAGAAAGATCTGATATTTGCCCAATATGCATTCCGTGGATTTTTACAGCAAGTGCCTCTGGTTTTAAACGATAACCATGACAAGCTGGGCAAGGCGAAGAAGACATATAACGTTCGATTTCTTCTCGAGACCAAGCAGAATCGGTTTCTTTCCAGCGTCTCTCCATATTGGGGATAATTCCTTCAAAAGGTTGGGTTGTTTTATGCGAACCAGAATTATTTTTATAGATAAAAGAGATTTCATCTTTTTTTGTACCGTAGAGAATTGCCTGTTGTGCTTCATTAGAGAGTTCACACCATTGATCTGTGAGTTTGAAACCGTAAGCTTTTCCTAATGCTTCTAAGGTTTGTCTGTAATAAAGTGAATCCGATTTAGCCCAAGGAGCAATGGCTCCATTCTTTAGGGTAAGATTTTTATTTGGCACAATTTTTAGTGGATCCATTGCCTTTTTTATACCTAATCCATCGCAGAGAGGGCAGGCCCCGAAAGGATTATTAAACGAAAAAAGGCGTGGTTCAATTTCAGGAATAGAAAAACCAGATATAGGGCAAGAAAACTTTTCTGAAAAAATGAGCCGTTTGTGTGTATCATTTTTTGATTTATGAGCAGATTCCTTTGTCGTTTCTTTTTGTGCCAAGGGCTGGTCTGCCATTTCAGCTATGGCAAGTCCATTTGCTAATTGTAAACAGGTTTCTATACTATCAGCCAAGCGAGAGGTGATATCTTTTTGTACAACAATGCGGTCTACCACGACATCGATGTCGTGTTTATATTTTTTATCAAGAGGTGGAATATCGGCGATTTCATAGAATTTTCCATCAACTTTAGCGCGTTGAAATCCTCTTTTTAAAAGTTCTGTTAGCTCTTTTTTATATTCGCCCTTTCGTCCTCGCACCAAGGGTGCCATAATAAAAATTCTTGTTCCTTCTGGTAAGGATATAATTTGATCCACCATTTGGCTTACTGTTTGGCTTTCAATAGGAAGTCCTGTCGCAGGAGAATGAGGAATACCAATACGTGCAAAGAGAAGACGCATGTAGTCGTGGATTTCAGTAACGGTACCTACCGTTGAACGAGGGTTGCGACTGGTTGTCTTTTGTTCAATGGAGATAGCTGGAGATAGACCGTCTATGCGGTCGACATCGGGTTTTTGCATGACTTCCAAAAATTGGCGTGCATAGGCTGAAAGGCTTTCGACATAGCGGCGTTGTCCTTCAGCGTAAATTGTATCAAAAGCTAAGGATGATTTTCCTGATCCAGAAAGTCCTGTTATAACAATGAGTTTGTCACGAGGCAGATCGAGATCAATATTTTTAAGGTTATGCTCACGTGCACCGCGAATGGAGATATATTTTTGATAAGTCATATTTTACCCTTGGCATATGTGACAAAAACTGAGCATCTAAAATGGAATAAAACTGTTTTTTTAGAATTACAATGTGTTTAACTGCTTTAATGCTAAAAGAAGGTATAAGTTTTATGAAAAGAGGAATACAAATGAGTAGCTTTTTATTCTCTCGTGGTGGAATAAACTATGCGTCTTTATCATCTTTTGTTATAATTACACGGATACAATATTGGGAAAGGATAGCAATATCCATATTGAAGGTCAATTGCAGACATGTAAATTGAAGGTCAAGATGGTTATAACTATTATAAAACAGAGTATTTTACGAATTAAAATTTTGGAGTTTATGCGATGGCTGGTAGCCTTAATAAAGTTATTTTGATTGGTAACCTTGGTGCGGATCCTGAAATCCGCCGTTTGAATTCTGGTGATCAAGTGGCAAATTTGCGTATTGCTACTTCAGAAAGTTGGCGTGATCGGAATACAAATGAGCGAAAAGAACGCACTGAGTGGCATAGTATTGTTATTTTTAATGAAAACCTTGTCAAAGTTGCAGAGCAATATTTAAAAAAAGGCAGCAAAATTTACATTGAGGGGCAGTTACAGACACGAAAATGGCAAGATCAAAATGGAAATGACCGTTATACAACAGAGGTTGTTTTGCAAAAGTACCGTGGTGAATTACAAATGCTTGATGGGCGGGGAACCGCGGGCGGGGAGCAAGGAGCAAGTCAAGGGGGGAGTTATAGTGGTGGCTTTGCCGATAGTAACTCAAATCAGAGAAATACGTTTGGTCAAAATAATAATCAATTGGGAGAAAGTTTTTCACACAAATTAGATGATGACGTACCTTTTTAAGAGTCTTTAATTGCAGTATCATGATTACTTTATGATTTGTTTGTTTCAGATTTTTGAAGTTTAGCGAAGTGGAAATTGTTGATTATTATTGGTAATTTTAATATAAATTAATAACATATTGAAAAATATTGTTAAATTTCTTTTTTGTCATGGGGGAGAAATTAGCATTTTGGTGTATTTTTCGATATAAATAAAGTGAAATGATTCTTTTTTGAAAGTTTTAAAATTGTGACCGATCTTACTCCACTTCCAGAACGTGATGTGCTAACCGGTATTGAACCAATCAGTATTATTGATGAAATGCAACGCTCCTATCTCGATTATGCGATGAGCGTGATTGTTTCACGTGCACTCCCTGATGTTCGTGATGGTCTTAAGCCTGTTCATCGACGTATCCTTCATGCTATGAATGAGATGGGGCTTTCTTTCAATAAGTCATATCGTAAATCTGCTGGTGTTGTTGGTGAGGTTATGGGGAAATTCCATCCCCATGGTGATGCTTCAATTTATGATGCTTTAGTGCGTATGGCGCAGGACTTTTCTTTAAGAAATCCATTGATTGATGGTCAGGGAAATTTTGGTTCCGTTGATGGTGATCCACCCGCGGCTATGCGCTATACTGAGTGTCGTTTAGAAAAAGTTTCAGAAGAACTTTTAGCTGATATAGATAAAGATACTGTTGATTTTCAGGATAATTACGATGGGCGTGAGCGTGAGCCGGTTGTCTTACCAGCGCGTTTTCCCAATCTTTTGGTTAATGGGTCAGGGGGGATTGCTGTGGGAATGGCAACCAATATTCCTCCCCATAATCTTGGTGAAGTCGTTGATGGTTGTATCGCTTTGATTGATAATCCCGATATCACACTCGATAAAATAATTGAAATTATTCCTGGTCCGGATTTTCCTACAGGGGGCATTATCCTCGGACATTCTGGTGTTCGTGCAGCTTATGAAACAGGACGTGGCTCAATCATTATGCGTGCTAAAGTTGAGATCGAAGAAATTCGCAATGGTCGACAAGCAATTATTGTGAATGAGATCCCTTATCAAGTTAATAAGGCAACGATGATTGAGAAAATGGCCGAATTGGTGCGCGATAAACGCATTGAGGGAATCTCTGATTTGCGTGACGAATCTGATCGTGATGGATATCGGGTTGTTATTGAGCTGAAGAAAGATGTCGTTGCGGAAGTTGTTTTAAACCAATTATATCGGTATACGCCGCTACAAACTTCCTTTGGTTGTAATATGGTTGCTTTGAATGGGGGAAAACCCGAACAGATGACGTTGCTTGATATGCTTCGTGCATTTGTTTCTTTTCGGGAAGAAGTTGTCAGTCGGCGAACAAAATATCTTTTGCGTAAAGCGCGTGAGCGAGCACATGTTTTGGTTGGTCTTGCCCTTGCTGTTGCCAATATTGATGAAATTATCGCACTTATTCGCAAAGCTCCTGATCCGCAGACAGCACGTGCACAGTTAATGGAGCGACGCTGGCCAGCAATGGATGTCGCACCTTTGATTAAACTTATTGATGATCCTCGTCATATTATTCATGAGGATGGTACTTATAATCTCTCTGAAGAACAGGCGCGTGCTATTTTAGAATTGCGTTTGCAACGATTGACAGCCCTTGGGCGTGATGAAATCGCTGATGAATTGAATAAAATTGGCGTGGATATCGCTGACTATCTTGATATCTTGGCATCACGCATACGCATTATGTGTATTGTTAAGGATGAGTTGAGCGCTCTTCGTGAGGAATTTGCAACGCCGCGACGTACCGTATTTGGTTTTGGTAGCGCTGAGATGGAGAGTGAAGATCTGATTGCACCAGAGGATATGGTGGTAACGGTGAGCCATAGTGGCTATATTAAACGTGTGCCTCTTAATACCTATCGTGCACAGCGACGTGGTGGTAAGGGGCGTTCTGGTATGTCCACGAAGGATGAGGATTTTGTAACGCGATTGTTTGTTGCCAATACGCATACACCGGTTCTTTTCTTTTCATCACGTGGAATTGTTTATAAGGAAAAAGTTTGGCGACTGCCGCTGGGGACACCCCAATCGCGTGGGCGGGCTTTGATCAATATGCTTCCTTTACAACCAGGTGAGCGTATTACAACGATTATGCCTTTGCCTGAAGATGAAGCGAGCTGGAGTGCATTGGATGTTATGTTTGCGACAACACGTGGAACTGTGCGTCGTAATAAATTATCAGATTTCGTTCAAGTTAATCGTAATGGTAAAATTGCAATGAAACTTGATGAAGAAGATGAAATTCTTTCTGTTGAAACCTGTACAGAACATGATGATGTTGTTCTAACAACAGCCAATGGACAATGTATCCGTTTTCCAGTTGTTGATGTTCGTGTCTTTGCTGGGCGTAATTCTGTGGGAGTTCGTGGTATCAATTTAGCTAAAGGCGATAAAGTCATTTCGATGACAATTTTAGAGCATGTCGAGGCGACGTCCATTGAGCGTTCTGCTTATATTAAACGTGTAATGAATGAACGGCGTGCTTCTGGTGCAGATGCTGATGTTGAAGATATTGTAACTCTTGATGAGGAAGATGGGGGTGCTGAAACAGAGTTAACAGATGAACGTTATGCAGAACTTCATGCACGTGAACAAATGCTTTTGACGGTGAGTGAGTTTGGTTATGGTAAACGCTCTTCATCCTATGAGTTCCGGATTTCCGGACGTGGCGGAAAAGGGATTCGTGCAACAGATCCATCTAAAACAGCTGAAATTGGTAAATTAGTAGCGGCTTTTCCGGTGAAGGCGCAAGATCAAATTATGTTGGTATCAGATGGGGGACAGCTTATTCGTGTTCCTGTTGAGGGAATTCGTACTGCTGGGCGCTCAACTAAGGGAGTCACAATTTTTAATACAGCCAAAGGTGAAAGGGTCGTATCGGTTGAACGTATTTCTGAACCTGAAGATGATACGAGTTCATTAGATGATGAAGGTGAGAAGCATTCTGATACAGTTGATATGAGCGAAGAAAAATAATTTTCAAGAGGATGAAGTAAAATCATGAAAATTGCTCTTTATGCAGGTTCTTTTGATCCTCTTACAAATGGTCATCTTGATGTTTTGAAAGGATGTTTTGTGTTAGCTGATAAGGTGGTCGTCGCTATAGGGATACAGGCTGACAAAAAAACACTCTTTAGCTTCGAAGAGCGTGTTGATTTCATTACGCAGGTAGGGAAAGATTTGTTTGGCGCGGATTCTAACCGATTGCAGGTTCTTTCATTTAGCAACCTTCTAATTGAGAAGGCGCGTGAAGTTGGTGCTTCATTTCTCATTCGTGGATTGCGTGATGGTACTGATCTTGATTATGAAATGCAAATGGCAGGGATGAATGGCGTTATGGCTCCTGAATTGCAAACTGTTTTTTTGCCGGCAAGCGTTTCTGGGCGTGCGATAACTTCTACATTGGTACGCCAAATTGCCTCCATGGGAGGTGATGTGACACCATTTGTACCGCCCAATATTGCACGAGCTTTGAGCTCGAAATTCCAATCTTTTAGGGGAGAATAATTGTGTCTCGTAGAATTTTTGCTGTTTTGATATGTGTGTTTTGTTTTTTTTCATTGTCCGCTGTCGCCGGTAATTCTAGCCCAGCAAGTGATGCAAGCCTTCTTGTTTTATCTCTCAAAGATGGTGATGTCATTATTCGTCTGCGTCCTGATTTGGCGCCAAAACATGTTGCGCAAATTAAAAGATTAACAGAGGAGGGGGCTTATAATAATGTTGTATTTCATCGTGTTATTCCTAATTTCATGGCACAAACTGGTGATGTAAAGTTTGGAAAAAAAGGCAGTAGAGATTTTGATTTGAAACGCGTTGGTATGGGTGGCTCAAATTATCCCAATATACCGGCAGAGTTTTCAAAGCAGCCGTTTAAGCGTGGTACTGTTGGGATGGCACGGTCACAAGATCCGGATTCCGCGAATTCTCAATTCTTCATTTGTTTTGATGATGCTGCTTTTTTAAATGGTCAGTATACGGTTGTTGGAGAGGTTATAAAGGGGATGGATATTGTTGATAAAATAAAAAAAGGTACGACAAGTAATAATGGATCTGTAAAAAATCCTGATGTTATTAATGCTGCTACTTTACAAGTTGAGAAATGAATCAAAGGAGCTTTCCATATGGCTGAGAATAAAAATCCAGAGAATACTTTAATTCTTGAAACAACAAAGGGCAGAGTTGTTATTGAGCTTTTGGCTGATTTAGCGCCAAAACATGTTGCACGTATTAAAGAATTGGTACGTGAAGGTGCTTATGATAATGTTATTTTCCATCGCGTTATTGATGGTTTTATGGCGCAAACTGGCGATGTCCAATTTGGAAAGAAGGATAGTGAAAAATTCAATTTATCCCGTGCGGGTATGGGGGGGGCAGAAAAACCAAATTTAACAGCAGAGTTTTCAAATCTTTCTCATAAGCGTGGTACAGTTTCTATGGCACGTAGTCAGAATCCAAATTCTGCTAATTCTCAGTTTTTTATTTGTTTTGCAGATGCTCCGTGGCTTGATCGTCAATATTCCATATGGGGACAGGTTGTTGAAGGTATGGAAAATGTTGATAAAATTAAACGTGGTGAACCTGTTGCAGATCCAGATTCAATTACCAAAGCCGTTATTGCTGCGGATGCAAAATAGTATAAATTATGCTGATTTCAATTGTCAGTTTCTAAGAAAAAATACTCTTTTCTGATCAATAAAGGCACACAAAACTCTTTTGTAGTATCACACTTACCTTTTATAATTTCGAGCTAAGAATTGTCCATATATTTCCTTCAATCGGATCTTCTTGAAGAATATAACGCAAAGGATTTGTACAAACACTTGTCAGAATAGGAAAACGCAAAGTCTGTTGTGTTATGGTTGTTGTTTGGAAAAGTATTTTATAAAAAATTCGGCATTTCTCTTCAATTCATTGTTGGTCTATTAATGGTTTTATGATGTTACTTTTCTGAGAGAGCGTGTGCTTTTGTTGCTGCTTGTAAATCAACATCCAATCCTAATGCAGCAGCACACATATTAATACGGATAAGAGCCTTACTAGCTGCTCCAGTTTTCCTAGCAAGGTGGAAAACCAGCATTTATGTATATCTCATTGGTGTCATCTTTAAAACAAGAAGACAGTTTAATCTTAGAAGAATGTGAAGGCGCAGAGGTGAAACAAATGGCTAGTCTTGCCATATTCTTTTTAATTCAGCTTTACTTTTTTAAAAAGTATCTAAAGCGATATCATTTAAATAATGAAGGTTATGCATAGCCTTACGCTTTTATTTTTCTCGTTTTTTAATAGAGGAACGCTCCAAACGGAATATACTTATGTTGCACATTTATGTATTTTTTTAAGAAGAATTTCTCAGTATATATCAACATTCACTTCCACGATGACATTCATGGTATGTATAGTTTTAAAGCTTGTGAAGGAGCAAACGGGTACCATCATACGCTTTTTCAGCCTCTAATGTTACGATAGAGCTTTTGGTATTTGAGAATCTTTACAAAAAGCATTTTTAGTTTTTTTAAGTGTTTTTACACGTTAATTTCTTTTGTGAATTATCTCAAGTGCCAAGAGCTATCTCAATATTGTAAGGGGATAAATGATTATGCTCATTTGCGCTTTTATTAAGCGTGGGGATCGCCGTGCTCAGCAGATGAAAAATTTTTATCTGTAAAAGTAAAGAATATTGTAAGCTGTACAATGCGTTCAGAATTTTCTTCTATGCGTACAAAGTTATTGCTTATGGAAGTATGTGAAGATGAGATTATTGTGATAATAATTTTGCAGTTCTATTAAGGCTTTAGTGCATTAATCGTAGGTATTTTGAGGTATGATATTATAAGGATTTTGCTATTTTTTTGGAGCTAGATTATCACTTTTATTATGGTGATTTCTTAACAAGAAATGTTCTTTTATCTCGTTTAATTTTTTATGCTGGTTACAATATTGAGCGAATCAAAAATTAATTCATAAAGCTTATGACAATGCTCGTAAGGGGATATCTTTTTTCTTTCTATAGAGATATGCATTGATGGAATCAAAAAGACGAGAGTTATGATAAAGACATTTCATTATAGAAAAATTTCTCAAGATGGGTATGCACGTCGAGGCGAAATTATAACGGGGCGAGGATGTGTTCGTACACCCGCATTTATGCCTGTTGGGACGGCAGGAACCGTTAAGGCTATGTATATGGATCAAATACGTGATCTTGGTGCAGATATCATTTTGGGGAATACTTATCATTTAATGTTACGTCCAGGAGCTGAACGTGTTGCGCGTTTGGGAGGATTACATGAATTTTCACGCTGGAGCGGACCTATTTTAACCGATTCTGGTGGCTTTCAGGTTATGTCATTGGCGGGAATCCGTAAAATTACTGAACAAGGTGTGATTTTTCGCTCTTACATTAATGGAGCTTACTATGAAATGAGTCCAGAGCGTTCTATCGAAATTCAAGAACTTCTTGGTGCGGATATCCAGATGCAGTTGGATCAATGTATTGCATTACCTGCAACTGAAAAAGAAATGGAAGAAGCTATGGAACTTTCATTGCGGTGGGCGCAGCGTTGTAAAACAGCTTTTGGAGATCAGCCCGATAAAGCATTGTTTGGGATTGTTCAAGGTGGTGATAATATGAAACTGCGTGAACGTTCTGCTCAAGCATTAAAAGAAATGGATTTAAAAGGTTACGCTATTGGAGGGCTTGCTGTTGGTGAGCCGCAGAGTGTTATGACAGCAGTATTGGATACTACTTGTCCGATTTTACCAGAGGATAAACCACGCTATCTTATGGGAGTAGGGACACCTGATGATATTTTACAAAGTGTTGCTCGTGGTGTTGATATGTTTGATTGTGTTATGCCGACGCGTGCAGGACGTCATGGTTTAGCTTTTACCCGCTTTGGTAGAATTAATTTGCGTAATGCGCGTTATGCAGAAGATCCACATCCTCTTGATCCGCAGTCACTTTGTCCAGCAGCACATGATTATAGTTGTGCTTATTTGCATCATTTGATCAAATCTGGTGAATCTCTTGGGGGTATGTTGTTGAGTTGGAATAATCTTTTTTATTATCAACAACTGATGCAGGGAATTCGTGATGCCATTGAAGAAGGCTGTTATGCTGATTTTTGCGCTGAAACGCGCGCTCTATGGGCACAAGGACGCTAAAATATTAATTGTAATATAGCGTTTCATTTTTTTATTGAATTTATTCTTGCACTTACAAATTTAGCTAAAAATATGAAATTAGAAAACACCTTCAAAAATTATAAATTCCACTATCCTAAGATATAGAAGTGCGGTTTTATAGGGCATATATTCTTTTTCTAATTACTATATAAAACAGAAACTGTTACTCCGGTACGCGCTACCTGATCCGGAGAAAAACAGTTTATTTCTGTTTCTGATGACTGTTTAAAGCAACAATGTTAATGAGGTGTTAGCGAACTCTTAAAGAAGTATGAAAATTGTATTTTTATGAGCTAATTTGTGTTTTTTATTACTAAAGGTAAAGAATGGGTTATATACAACCGAATAGATAAATCTTTAGAAAATTAAAATAAAACTAAAATAAGATTACAACATTTTAAATATTATAATTATATATTTTAAGTTTTTATTATTTTTATATCTTAATAATAAGTATTATTTATAAGATAATTATATATTTTAAGTCATAAAAAATTTAAATATTAATCACGATAATTAGCACATTTATAAAATATCGATAAATATATTGAGATAAAAATTATTATATTTGTTTTCTGCTCTGTTTATAGAATTTATCTGAAAATAAGCATAGTATATTTAATTGAATATTTTAATTTAAAGATAATGAGTTAGATATCTGATGCGATTCCTCTGTTAGAGGAGGGAGGGGTAAAGATGCCTAAAAGAGGATATTTAATAAATCTAGAAACCAAGCACTATTCTCATGAGAGTTTTTAAAAGATTCTATAATAATTTATAAGAATGGCGTAAAGTTGAAATTATAGCTTATCAATTTGGAGGATCTGCATTTAGATAACAAAAATAATGCAACAATAATTTTGGGAGAAGTTTTATCTTTGTATCAAGATAATGATGAGATGTGGTTCACTTGTTTGAAGTGCATTATTCGACAAATTTTAGAATTATTTATAGGGTATAGTATATCGTCGCAAAATAAAGGTTTCACTGTAAAATCGGAACTGATAAAAATAGGAGACAAAGTTTATTATCTGGCAGATCTGAGAAAAATAGGTGAATACGTCTATAACCTTGAGGGTTTCAAAGGTTTTTCATTAAAGAATCTTACCTAAAACTTCATTGGGGACTATTGGGTATGCGTATAACAATGTTTTGAATTTTTGTTTGTGTGTATTACAGATATCTACAGTTAAAACTCCTATCCAGAAGTGATGATATGAGGGATTCTTATAAACAAAAGGTTCTTGCATTGGAAATTGATTCGAGAATACGGCGTTTAATAATTTTAGCCCTTGCCGTGGGGAGTTTTGCTATTGGTACTGCAGAGTTTGTTGCAATGGGGCTACTGCCAGAGATGGCACGAAGTTCATATGTTGATATTCCTACCGCTGGTCAATATATTTCTGCTTATGCATTAGGAGTTGTAATTGGATCACCTCTTTTAGCTGTGGCAACAGCTCATGTATCACGCAAAACTGTTTTGATAGGATTGATGCTTTTTTATGCTTTAGCAAATATCGCTAGTGCCTTTGTTTCTGATTTTAGCATATTAGTAGTATTACGCTTTCTCAGTGGACTTCCCCATGGAATCTATTTTGGACTTGCGGCTATGGTTGCCTCTTCAATGGTAGAAATGAAAGAACGTTCTAAAGCTGTTGGATATGTTATGCTTGGCTTAACAATTGCAACCGTTTTGGGAGCACCCAGTGCTACTTGGATTGGTCAACTTATTGGTTGGCAGATTGCTTTTGTCCTTGTGGGTATGATTGCTTTATTATGTTGTTTGCTTATTTGGAATTTTTTGCCTTGTGATTTAAGTTTTCCAAAAACGAATCCTTTGCACGAAATGGGTGCATTAAAGCAAAAGCAGGTATGGCTTCTTTTGTTAATGGTTTCGGTGGGAGCGTCAGGATTATTTTCTGTTTTCACTTATATCAAGTCAACATTAATGCATATTTCTGGTGTTTCACTTGAGTGGGTACCATTTATCATGCCGTTAGTTGGATTGGGAATGGTGGTAGGAAATCTCTTGGGGCCTAAATTAGCTGTTAAAATTGGTATTTCGCCGATGATATTTTTTTCTATGCTTTGGAGCGTATTTGTTTTTTTTCTTTTTTTCTTTTTGTCCTATGCTCCGTTAACAGCGGCAATAGGATGCTTTTTTGCTGGGACTTCTTTTGCTTCTATGCCTTCTATACAAACAAAAATTATGGATGTTGCACTACAGGGACAGATTTTGGCAGGAGCATTAATGCAGTCTGCTTTTAATATTGCTAATGCTCTTGGTGCAGAATCTGGAGCATTAGTTTTAAAATTGGGCTATAGTTATGAATATACAGCTATTTTAGGAAGTGTTCTAACTTTGTGTGGACTAGTGATTTTTTGCGTCTCATGGTATATGGAAAAGCATGCTTAATACTTTTGATTTTTTTAATGAAGAAGGTATTTTTATGTTTATTTAATTATTGGAATGTCCTGTTGGACTTTTTAATATGCAGTAAGAAATGCGCAGCGCTAATGGAATAGCAAAACAAAATAAAAAACCAATGAGCACTATAAGAAGAGTTTTTGCTGCTAAGATCATTCCTATTGTTCCTCCAGGATTAAAGAGACCGGAAAGATTGGTGATAACTCCGGCTAGAGTTGCACTCAATGCAGCTGAAAATAGTTGTACGGAGGTAAGGGATTCACTGGCACGTAGAGCATCTTCATCATTTGTACATTGTAAGATCCGTGTGAGCAAATGTGGCCATGCTATGCCCGCACTGATTCCAATAGAAAATAGTGCTAAGCAAATAGTAAAAATATATTCAAGTGTGGAAACTTCTGTTGGGATGAGCCATAAAAGAATCGCTATACCTAACAGTTTAAATAGGGGCGAGTATATAATGATGTTGCGAATTTTTTTTGTGGAGACAGCAGCACTTGAGAGGGCTCCACACGTCCACCCTAGGCTCATAAGTGCTGCTATATAACCGGCTATAAGGGGAGCTTGTCCATGAAGTTCTTGAAGAAAAAGTGGTAAATAAAGTTCTATACTGTACACGACTGTTGTCATCACGAGTATTAATGCGTAAACGGGAAAAATTTCAGAAGAGAAAGAAAAGGATTTGCGCGGCAACATAGGATGAAAGCTATATGATTCGATTTTTGCTAGAACAAAGAGAAGACTAAGTCCGATAACTAATCCGCAAATTTTTGCCATTGTTGTGTCCATAGCTCCTCCAACAGAAATGATAAAAATCAATAAGGTGAGTATGAAAAGCTGAAGAAGAGGGAGGGGGGATGTTGGAACATAGTTTTCATTCTTTTTAGGTAAAATTTTACAGGCTATGAGTAAGAAGAATATAGCTAATGCGCCAATGATCCAAAAGGATGCTCTCCATAGGCCATAATATACAGAAATTCCTCCTATCGCTGGACCTAATAAGGTTGATATTCCCCACATTCCAGAGATAACACTTAATGCATGTGACCATAAAGAGGGGCTGAAAATAATACGTACCATGGAATAGGATAGAGATAACAAAGAACCACTTCCCAATCCTTGAATAAAGCGTCCTATTAAAAATAATGACATAGATGAAGAAATGCTGCACAGGAAAGTGCCTAAGGTAAATATAAGTCCAGAGATAACATAAGCGTTGCGAGGACCTAATTTTCCTAATATTTTTGTTGCAAGTGAAGTACCAAGGAGTGAAGCTGTAATAAAGACAGTTGCCACCCAAGAATAATATATCTCATTGCCAATATGATTCATAAGGGAGGGTAAAATAGTAATAACAATATAAACGTTGGTTGCGTGTAATACAACACCACCTGTAAACGTTAAAAAGCAAAGACCGTTTTTACCTAATAAAAGCGCAGACCAACTTTGTTTTTTCACTGTTTTTTTGCTATTTAATAAAAGTTTATCCTCTTTTTACTTATAAGGTACTTCTTTGAATTTGCCAAGAGAAATTCAAAGCTCTGTTTAGAGCTTTGAATTTTAATTTAAGTAATAACTTAATTGCCCATTGCTTTTTTGAGATTCTCATCAATTTTCTCGAGGAAACCTGTCGTAGAAAGCCATTTTTGTTTAGGACCAATCAAAAGTGCGAGATCTTTAGTCATAAAACCCTCTTCGACGGTTTTAATACAAACTTCTTCCAATGTCGTGGAAAAGTTTTTTAATTTCTCATTGTTATCTAGTTTAGCACGGTGTGCCAGCCCACGCGTCCATGCGAAAATAGATGCAATAGAATTTGTTGATGTTTCTTCACCTCTTTGATGCTGACGGTAATGGCGTGTTACGGTGCCGTGTGCTGCCTCTGCTTCAACAATTTTACCATCTGGTGTCATAAGAACAGAAGTCATGAGACCAAGAGAACCAAAGCCTTGGGCAACAATATCAGATTGAACATCACCATCATAGTTTTTACATGCCCATACATAGCCCCCTGACCACTTTAATGCAGAAGCAACCATATCATCAATAAGACGGTGTTCGTAATATAATTTACGGTTTTCAAATTCAGTTTTAAATTCCGTATCAAATATTTCTTGAAAGATATCTTTAAAACGACCATCGTAAGTTTTTAGAATGGTATTTTTTGTTGAAAGATAAACTGGAACATTCCTTTGTAGTCCATAATTAAAGGATGCGCGGGCAAAATCACGAATTGACTCATCAAGGTTATACATAGCCATAGCAACCCCTGCGCTTGGGGCATCAAAAACATCATGTTCAATAACTTGATTGTCATCACCTACAAATTTAATACTTAATTTCCCTTTTCCTGGAAATTTAAAATCTGTTGCCTTGTATTGATCAGCAAAAGCGTGACGTCCGATGATAATTGGCTTTGTCCAGTTAGGAACAATGCGAGGGACGTTTTTACAGATAATGGGTTCGCGAAAAATGACTCCTCCTAAAATATTGCGGATTGTGCCATTAGGTGATTTCCACATTTTTTTTAGGTTAAATTCTTTAACGCGTGCCTCATCAGGTGTGATGGTTGCACATTTTATACCAACCCCATATTTTTTGATAGCATTGGCAGAATCGATTGTTACCTGATCATTGGTTGCATCACGATTTTCGACGGAAAGATCATAATATTTGAGATCAATGTCGAGATAGGGATGGATTAATTTATCTTTGATATATTTCCAGATGATACGGGTCATCTCATCCCCATCAAGTTCAACAACGGGGTTTTCTACTTTGATCTTTACCATTAGAAGTCCTTTTTTTTTAAGCGATACTACTTTATAGCACTTTCAAGTTTATAATGAAAAGTAAAAACAAGGGAAAAAAGCATTCAAATATGAGCTTTTAGAATATATTATCAATAGAGTGTAAAGTTTTTTTGGAGGGTTTAATTTTTGAAAAGAAGTGATGTGTTTACAAATCTATAATTATTCTATGATCGATGAAGAATCTGTTTACTAGATAAGGTAGTTAGATCACTGGGGAAGAGGGATTATGCATTTTTATTTATCAGAGATTCTATTTAATAAGTTGATCGTATTCTAAATTATAGTTTCTTGATTTGTTGTGTTAGGTGAATAAGAATCTATTTTTATATCGTATTTCAATTCTAAGATTACGGTCTGTTTGTTTATAGAAAAATTTAATGTGATACAAAGGCACTGTAATTAGAAATGCTTCATACAAAATGCGTTTTGGGGTAAATTTCAGTTTTGAAGGTTGGAAGAAACGTATAAATGATGTGGCTGGTTTTAATTTAAAAATTAACGGCATACGCAAGAATATGGTTTATAAACTTACCGTATCATGAGCTAGAACCCTCTAGTTTTTATATTTTATCGATTTTTATTGTTATCAACTGTGCGCAGTAAAGCACTACTATCGAAATGCAACAAAGAAATTAATCATCTAATGATTCTCGTATCTTTTTTACGAAGAGATCCCTTTAAAAATCTTATTCCTCGTTTTTATTTATACATTCCTCGTTTTTAAAAATACAAATAAAATGAATGTATTAAACATAGAAAAAAGGATTATGGTACGCCCAAGGGGAATCGAACCCCTGTTTCCGCCGTGAAAGGGCGATGTCCTAACCGCTAGACGATGGGCGCAAACCATTGATGAGGCTTATAGAGAGGATCTTTTTACTTCGCAAGCCCTCTGTGTCATTTTTTTTGAAAAAAGTGTGTTTTATTGAATAATTTTTGAGCAATTCCTGTTTGGATTGTTTCTTTTCAGTTTGAGTAGTAGGCAAAAATGATCAAAACATTATTTTAAATGTGTTTATTTTTTGCATATTTTATCGTTTGTTATCTTTTCTTGCACATGAGAATATTATTTAACTTGCTTGAAAGAGCCTTTATACAGAAGCTTTCTTATTTGAGCTTATCATAAAGCAAAAAACTGTATAAATTTATGAAGTATAAAGCAAATATTTATTACCAAATTAACAAATAATAATAATCATACAAAAGTTTTTTGAGGATTAAGCTATATATTACTTTTATTTTAAAAATATAAATATATTATGTATGATGAAAATGAGAATATTAAATCAATTTTACAGAATATATTAAAAATATTTTTCTTATCTTTACTTTTACATGTTTGTGAGAAATTTAAAATTAAAACCCCTTCATTTGTTCCCTCACATATTTGGAAGGTTATTTATTTGAAAATGAATTAGCTTGGGTGAAGGGCAGATTGAGGTTTTTGTCATTTCAATTCGCTAGTTTTTCAAAGGGGTGGCGATAAGTTTAGGTAAAATATTCGAGTTTTGCAAATTTATTCTCCATATTTATAATATTGCAGAATTATGGTGTGCACATATTAAGTTTTGTTTTTTACTTTAATGTAAGGTTCTATTTTGATATATGGGTGCATTAAAGATTTATAGTTCAAGCTATGGAATGGTAGGAAGGAATGTGTTATTATCTACTGCTCTACTTTGTTTTATCCATTCTCTTAATTTATCATATGAAAGAATGTTTTTTGTCCAGTACTTGTTGATTTAGAAGAGATGTTTTTATTCTTTCTTACCAAGTATTCAATATTCTTTAATTTGTTATTGATTATTTTTTAGAACTTTTCTTTATGGCAACTTGCATTTATTAGTTTTACAGATTTTCATTCTGAATTAGATATTTTATAAAGATTCTGAAATCTTTGAAGACAATAAATATTATATTTTTAGGAATGTTGATTGAACAAGCGGGGATAATTCTATTGGAGAACATGGAGTGAATAGAGCGGGGTATTTCTTTTGTTCTTATGGATGTAAGTACTCTTTGTGTTGATTGGCACATCATTTAAACGATTTTTCAGTGAAGATAGGGATCAGTGGTTAATAATGGCAGAAGCTTTAAAAGTTGGTGTTGCGGGACTTGGTACGGTTGGTACTTCAGTTGTTCGAGCTCTATGTGAAAAAGCGAATAGTTTAGCTTGTCAATGTGGGCGATTCATCAAAGTCGTTGCTGTTAGTGCGCGCGATAAAAGCCGTAATCGTGGAATTGATCTCAGTGATATAAAATGGTTTGATTCACCTGTGGAGTTGGCTGCTTCTGATGAGATTGATGTTTTTGTAGAGTTAATTGGTGGTGAATTAGATGTGGTGTACACCGCTGTTAAGAGAGCGCTTGAGGCAGGACATCATGTTGTAACAGCCAATAAAGCTCTTCTTGCTCGACATGGAGTAGAGCTGGCTATAATTGCAGAAAAAAAAGGTGTTTTTCTTCATTTTGAAGCAGCTGTTGCAGGTGGAATTCCTGTCATCAAAGCGATGAGAGAATCACTTGTCAGTAATCACATATCCCGAATTTATGGTATTCTCAATGGAACCTGTAATTATATATTAACACGCATGTTTACGGAAGGCCTTTCATTTAAAGATTGTTTAGCAGATGCACAGAGACTTGGGTATGCTGAAGCAGATCCAAGTTTTGATATTGAGGGAAATGATACTGCTCATAAATTAGCTTTGTTGACAAGCTTGGCATTTGGAACGGCTGTTTCGTTAGATGATGTTTATGTTGAAGGAATTCATAATATTTCGCAAATTGATATTCGGGCAGCTGATGAATTAGGGTATCGGATTAAGCTTTTAGGGGTTGCATTAAAAACGGATTCTGGAATAGAGCAACGCGTTCATCCAACAATGGTACCAACATCTTCAATGATTGCACAGATAAATGGCGTAACCAATGCTCTTTCTATTCAAAGTGATTTATTAGGTGAATTACTGTTTTCTGGTCCTGGCGCCGGAGGAATGGCAACAGCATCAGCCGTTATTGGTGATTTGGCTGATATAGCAAAAGCGCGTTCTGGTTTTCAGTATGCACCTGTTTTAAGACGTCCAGCATTAGAACTTGCTCCTCATAAAAAAGCACGTATTTCGCATCATGCAGGGGGGTATTTTATTCGTTTAAATGTTCATGATCGTACTGGTGTTTTTGCTGCGGTCGCAAGGCATATGGCTGATAATCACATCTCATTGGAGTCGATTGTTCAAAGATCTTTTGTAGAAGATCAAATTGAAAAAACAATTATTTTAATTACGCATGAAACAACAGAGGTGAATGTACGACAGGCACTTGCAGAAATTGAAAAAGATGGACATCTTGTTGCAAAATCTCAATTTATTCGTATTGAGCCTATGGCAGAGAATTGATAACTTTCTTGATAATGACAAAAAGGCAAGCTTGAGTCCTTTTGTCTCTTGTGGAAAATTTTCATCTTTGCCAAAAACTTTATTCTTAGTATTTAATAAGGACTCATATTTTTTCTGGTATTCATTCGGTAGGATTTTTTCATATGCCCACAACTCAGAAGATTTTAAATGGACTTGATCGTATTTTGACGCTTGAATTGGTACGTGTTACTGAACGTGCTGCTGTTGCTGCTGCACGCTGGCGCGGGCGTGGCGATGAAAAAGCTGCGGATCAGGCTGCTGTAGATGCAATGCGGCAGGAACTTAATCGATTGCCTATTGATGGTACAGTGGTGATTGGTGAAGGTGAGCGGGATGAAGCGCCTATGCTTTATATTGGAGAAAAAGTAGGTCTTCAAAGTGGATTGGCGATCGATATTGCACTTGATCCACTAGAGGGAACAACACTTTGTGCTAAAAATATTGCCAATTCTTTGGCAGTAGTTGCAATTGCTGAAAAAGGTAATCTCCTTTATGCTCCTGATGTTTATATGAAAAAAATTGCTATTGGTCCTGGTTATCCAAAGGGAGTAGTAGACATAGATGCTTGTCCTACCGATAATATCTATGCTCTTGCGAAGGCTAAAGGAGTGGCTGTTAATCAGATTGTTGTTTGTATTATGGATAGGCCTCGTCATGAAAAGTTAATTAATGAAGTACGAGCGACAGGGGCATCGATTCGCTTGATTGGGGATGGAGATGTTGCTGCTGTTATTGATACAACTGATCCAGAAGAAACAGGTATTGATATCTATATGGGGATTGGGGGAGCACCTGAAGGTGTTTTAGCTTCTGCTGCTTTGCGCTGTATTGGAGGACAGATGCAAGGTCGTTTGCTGCTAGATACAGAAGAGAAAATTGCTCGTGCAGCTAAAATGGGGATTAGTGATCCCAATAAAGCTTATACAATGGAAGAAATGGCAAAGGGTGATGTTTTGTTTGCAGCAACAGGGGTGACAGATGGCAATATGCTTTCTGGTGTTAAATTTACATCTCGTTACATTCAAACGGAAACTCTCGTAATGCGCTCCCATACGGGTACAGTCCGTAATATTAAAGCGCAGCATAGAGATCATTCAAAATTTGATTAATGTTTTCTTTTTTCGTCATTAAAAATAGAGGGAGTTTTTTAGGAAATACGCTTCCATGAATCTGCTTTCATGGAAGCGTTTATAGATATGAGAATATCTTATTATTATGAGAGCTGGACAGAATGAACCCAGCCATTTTTATCTTCTATGTTCCCTTTTTGAAGGCCAACCAATTGTGTACGAAGCTGCTTTGTAACTTCTCCAACTGTTTCATTTCCAATAATAAATTCTCCCCCTTTATATTTAAAACGACCAATTGATGTGACAACGGCAGCTGTACCACAAGCAAAGACTTCTTTAAGGTGTCCACTCTTTGCATCTTCTTGAAGCGCTGCAAAAGAATAAGGACGCTCTTCTATTTTTAAACCCATTTGTTGAGCTAATCTTAAGATTGAATCACGAGTTATCCCTGGAAGGATAGTTCCATTAAGTGTGGGGGTTACAAGTGTATTATTGTCCATAATAAAGCAGACATTCATACCACCAAGTTCTTCAATCCATTTATGTTCAATCATATCAAGGAAGAGTACTTGGCTACAATTGTTTTCAGTTGCAGTTTTTTGTGCAAGTAAGCTTGCTGCATAGTTTCCACCACATTTGGCAGCGCCTGTGCCCCCTGGACCAGCGCGGCTATAATCTGTTTCAATCCATACACTAACAGATTTTTCTTCTCCTTTGAAATAGGATTCAACTGGAGAGGCTATGATACAAAAAAGATATTCTTGAGAAGGGCGGACTCCCAAAAAGTTTTCATTGCCAAACATAAATGGACGGATATAGAGGCTAGCGTTGGGATGATCAGAAACCCATTTTTGATCAATTTTTACTAATTGATGAACGGCATCCAGAAAAATATCTTTTGGCAATTCTGGCATAGCTAAACGCCTCGCTGATTCTATAAAGCGTTGTGCATTGGCATCAGGACGGAAGAGCAAGATGCGCCCATCTTTTGCTCGATATGCTTTTAAACCCTCAAAAATTTCCTGTCCGTAATGTAAAACGGTACTTGCAGGGTTAATTTCTAAAGCTTTGTATTGAGAAATGATGGCATTATGCCAGCCTTTGTCTTCAGTCCATTGAATAGTACACATGTGGTCTGTAAAAAATTGACCAAAACCGGGACTTTTTAAAATTTCTTCACACTTTTCTTCTGACAGAGGAGATGGGTGTTTTTCTATTTTAAAGGGAAGCGACGATATAGGAGATTTCATAAAAAAACCTTTTGAGTATGTTTCATTTTTATTAATAAAAATAATGAGATATTTTGATCACAACTCTATTATTAACAAAACCTTTGTGTCAATGTTTTATTATAGAACACAAAGAGGTTTATTATAGAATTCAAAGGCTATGATAGATATTTTAATTCTACTTTCGCCTCTTTTTCTCAACTTTATGAAGTAAGCTGGAACTTTTTTCTATAATTATCGTTTTCTCAAAATAAGTATCTGAATAATTTCATATATGCATATTGTCTAGAAATTAAAAGGTAAGGGAATTGAGAAAAGGAATCTACTATGATTGATAAAAATTATCACACATATGAAGAACGTATGGCAGCAGAAAGAAGAGATAGTGAACAACGTGTTTCAATCGCTAAGGGTATTTTTGCTATTCTTCTTGCGATCGTTATTATCTGGTTTGTTTTTGGTTTTTTAGGATCTTTTTTTGCAAAATCTCCTGAACATAGTTCGCGTTATAATACTCCAGAAACAAGTCAAAGCGTAACAACGCCCAAAAAAGATTTAAATTCGCTCCCTCCTGTACCTTATACTTATAAGGGTACGGAATGACTTTTTCATAAATATAATCTTTTAGATAGGGCGAAAATCGACGTAGATTAAGGAATAAAGTCAGCACAAAGACATAAAAAAGATTGGACGATTTTAATTTCTGAAGTTTTTGATAAGTAATTAAATGGTATGGAAATAAATCATGCAACGGTTGTTAAAACCGTTGCATGATTGGTTTAGCGTGTGATGAAGCAGCTTCCACCAGAACTTTTAATGGATTCACAAAGGATTATGGCTTCATTACGGTCTTGCGCTTGAATCCGAACACGGTAATAAGTACCTTTTCCTGGTATAAAAGCGGATTGAATATTTAAAGAACGGGCACCGATAAGGAATCCAAACTTAGATTTCATATTTTTTAAAGAATTTCTAGCTAGCTCATGCGTTGGTTGAGATGCAAGTTGTACGTAATAACTTTCTGAATTTTGTGCTGCGACTTTGTTTGATGATGTGGGGCGAGACGCGGCGGGTGTTTCAACTTGTGTATTTCTTTCTGCATGAGAAGGAATAGGGATAAATTTTTCTTCAATATTTGAGTTAGAAGTACTTTCTGCGATTATTTTATCAATATTATTTTTGAGATCAAGATCTATTTCTTGATTGTTTATATCAGAATCATGCGACGAAACAAGGGACGAATCTTGAAGTTCATTAGGAGTTTGATCAATGTTTTCTTCAGACTGAGCAGCAGTTTTGCCCTTTGTTTGATGTACGGGAGCTAGTGTAACTGTACCATCTTGATTTACAATAACAGTTTGTACTTCTTGCGTGGGAATAGTATGGTTTATGGCTTCTGTGACTGCATCTTCAACATCAGATTCATTTAAAGAAGAAGATGAAGCGTTTGAAGATTCTTCAGGATTTAATTCTTTTAAATTTTCAGGTTGTTCAGAGTTATCAATAAGAAATTGTTGTGTGTTTTCTTGTTTTTCATTTTGTTCAGTTGTTTGCTTATAGATATCTAAATTATGTGCAACATCATTTTTCGGTTCAGTTGTTTCTGGTTTGAATTTAAAAGGCGCATTATCAGCGTGGATAATGATCGTTTCTTCATTTTTTTGTGATGACATAAAAAAGTGCGAATAACCAGCAAATCCAATTCCTATTAAAATAAGTATAAAAATACCTTTAATGAAAGTTTTACCAAAAATAAAACTTTTTAAGGGAGGAGGAGCTGGTGGATGCGTGGGAACTTCATCTGAGCTTGTGTATGATGAATTCTCGCTAAAAGGGGGAAAATTATATTCCATATTGGCAGAAGAAAAATAGTCGGAATTTTGTTCTTTAGAGTTTATATAAACACCTTCTTTTGAATTTTGCATAGACTGATGAAAAACTTCACTAAAAACCTCATTTTTCTGTTGTTTTTGAGAAAAATTATCCGTTGGGACATTTCCTACATTAAGTACATCAGCAAATTCTTCCTCTAAACCACCACTAGTTGGCACATCATATTCTGGCGCTTCATACGGGACTTCTGGAACCATAATAGGGCCAGTTTTTTCTACGATTTCCTCTGAAAATTTATAAGTATCAACATTGGGAGGGGGAGTATCTCTGTGCGTATAGTTATGGGCAAAAAAGCCATCCGTTTGTTTTGTATTCAAAGAGGCTGATGAGGAAAGAAACTCATCTGAATTACTTTCATCATATGAAATTTCTCTATTTGGGTTAGAGGTACTTTCGGTGTTATTGATGTATTGGGCTTGAGCCTCATTATATATTGGAACTTTTTCGCTATAAGTTTCTTTTTGTGAAGGGTTTTCTTCAAAAAAATGGGGATAATTGGTTGTATGATCTTCTTGTGAAGCCCCCTTTAAATAAGATTGTCTATCAACTGGTGGAGAATCCAAAGGTGAGGAGAAGGTACTTTTTGTTTGATTTCTTGCAGTGTTTTGTCTTTCTGACATAAGGTTAGAAGATGAGAAAAACTCATTTGCCTCTGTAGAAGAGGAGACATCAGAATAATCTTTTTTGATCCAATTTTCTTGATCAGCTGAAATTTTATAGGGATGGTTTACAGGAGTGTCATAGAGGTTTTGATTATCATCATGAGTTTGTTGTATATTCGTAGCTTTAGGCTGTTGTGAATTTGTTTGTGAAAAACGATTGGTTTGTTCAACAGATTCTGGAATCTCTTTCTTATTTTCGCGCCTTTCAGATTTATCAAAAAAGAAATTTTCTGATTCTGATTGTGAAATAAGATTACTTTTTTTATGAAACGAATCAGCACTGGTTGCTGTTGTTTTCTCTTGAGGGGATTGGTTCTTCGGGATTGGTAATGGAGAAAGCTCATCTAAAATTTGTTCTTCATCATGACTGCTAGGTGAAGAATATTTCTCTTCAGATAAATTATTTTGTTTTGAATGGTTGAAAGAAGCAGCTTGTGCGATATCTGAGGCTGTTGCGTTGCTGGTTGCATGCAAGTCCCATTGTTTTTTTTGATCATCAAACGGTAAGTCATGTGCTAAATTATTTTCAAGTTCCTCTTCTAGAAAGGACAAATAAAAATCATCATCATGGGATGATGTTTCGGGGTGAGATGTTGATCGATCTGTCTGTAAAGAAGATTGCTCATTTTGGTTTCCGCTTTGTTTGTGCGGATTAAAAATGCGCGTAAGTCTTTCCAAAGGATCATGGTGTTCATGATCGTGTTTTGTTTCGTGTAGATTTTTGCGATCGTTATCGCTCATAGCTTTTCTCACATGGTGATTTGCACTTACGTGCAATCAATGGTTGATTTTGATTTGTTATATTAAAATTATAAATTTTCCCCCTCTCATGCAAGGATACATGAAAAAGTTTATCAATAGAGTACCTATTGTATGTATTTATAGAACTTTTTCAACGCATTTCTATTGGTGCTTCGACTCCTATGATGGTAAGTCCTGATGATAAAATATTGATAACAGCTTGTATCAACCCCAATCTTGCAAAGGATAACTCTTTATCATCAGGTTGAATAAAGCGTAAATTGAGATTTTCACTCCCTTTATTCCAATGGGTGTGAAAGCTGGAAGCAAGGTCATAAAGATAAAACGCTAATCGATGCGGTTCCTTATGAACGACGGCCTGTTCAATGATACGTGGATATTCAGAAAGTTTGCGTATTAACAATATTTCATGGTCATCTGTTAATCGATGAAGATGGGCGATTAATGTATCATTTGAAAAGCTTTTAATATGAAGCGCTTCCTGTGCTTGACGAAAGACTGAGTGACAACGTGCACTTGCATATTGTACGTAAAAGATGGGGTTATCTTTTGATTGTTCTGTTACTTTTGCAAAATCAAAATCAAGAGGTGCTTCACACTTACGGTATAGCATCATAAAACGCACAGGATCACGCCCAACCTCTTCGACAACATCGCGTAGAGTGACAAAAGATCCTGCTCTTTTTGACATGCGTACAGGATGACCGTTGCGAAAAAGTTTTACCAACTGACATAAGAAGACGCTTAATTTAGCTTTATCCCCAGAAATTGCTTTTGCCATTGCCTCTAGCCGCTTTACATAGCCAGCGTGGTCTGCGCCTAGAATATAAATCATTTCATCAAAATGACGATTAAATTTATCCCGAAAATAAGCAACATCAGCAGCAAAATAAGTGTAAGAACCATCAGATTTGACTAAAACACGGTCTTGGTCATCACCAACATTTGTTGAACGGAACAAAGTTTGTTCACTTGGTTCCCAATCTTCTGTATTTTTTCCCTTGGGAGGGGGGAGTTTTCCTTTGTAGATATAACCATTTAAAGTGAGGTCGTTGATGGTGTTACGAATGGCGCGTGCATTATCTGCATAAAGCATTCGCTCAGAGAAAAAGATATCATGATAAATATTAAGAGCAGCCAAATCTTCGCGAATCATGGTCATCATTGCATGAATTGCACGTTCTTTCACAAGAGATAAGGCTTCATCTTTATCCATCGTGAGGAGTTGGTCACCAAACTCTTGAGCAAGCGATTGTCCCAATGGTATCAAGTATTCTCCAGGATAGAGCCCTTCTGGAATTTCATTAATTTCTTGCCCAAGAGCCTCACGATAGCGCAATAGTACAGAGTGGGCGAGGACTTCGATTTGTTGACCAGCATCATTGATATAATATTCTTTCGTAATGTTATAGCCCGTAAATTGCAGCAAATTGGAGAGAACATCTCCAACAACCGCTCCGCGGCAGTGCCCTACGTGCATTGGTCCTGTCGGATTTGCTGAGACATATTCAACATTGACGCGTTTTCCTTGTCCCATTGGGATACGACCATAAGAAGTGCCTGATTCAAGCATGGATTTTATAGCATCTTGCCAAAATAATTTTGTAAGCTTTATATTTATAAAACCAGGACCGGCAACATCTATATTTTCGATAGAGGAATCATTTTTAAGAAGTTCTATGATTTTATCTGCAAGTGCACGTGGATTGATTCCAATAGATTTTGCAAGCACCATAGCAGCATTGGTTGATAAATGACCATGGGAGGAATCACGCGGAGGATCAACAGTGATTTTTGATAAATCTAGATCTTCTCCATTTTTCCCTTTTATATCAGATAATTCAATTGATCTCTTAATTTTTTTTTCGAAGTTTTTAAAGATATTCATATTTAGCTTCCATGATGATTCCAAAAGCCATTAGACGAAATTATCTGTATGGTCAAATAAACGGTGATATTCACGTAGAGCGTAGTGATCTGTCATGCCTGAAAGAAAGTCAGCAATCAAACGTGCTAACTCTTGATTTTTTAAGTGCACTGTTTTGTTCTGCCAACTTTCAGGCATTGTATTTGGTTTTTCATAATAACAATTGAATAATTTTTGTACAATGCGTTTTGCTGCATTGCGACGACTAAGAACTTGTTCATGGTAGTAAAGATTTTTAAATAAAAAGTTTTTTAGTTCTTTTTCATAAACAGTCATTGTTGGTGAAAAGGTGACAATAGTTTGTTTTGCTTGGTGAATATCGTTTATGCTTGCTGGTTTGATGCGTGCTAAATTTTCTTGTGATTGTTTGATAACATCTTCAACCATGGTTGTTATTTGTCTTCGTACAAGTGTGTAACCACGACGCGCTTGGTCGAGATGGGGGTGCTCATCTGTTATATCTTTTAATATTGCTGCTGTTAGTGAAACATGTTCAAATTGATCGAGTGTTAAAAATTGCGAACGTAGACCATCATCAATATCATGCGCATTGTATGCGATATCATCTGCAATAGCAGCACATTGCGCTTCTAGTCCTGCAAAACAATCGAGTGCAAGGTCTTGCTTTGCATTGTATTGTAAAATATCGATAGGAACCTCCTTATTCTTCGCGTGAGGACCTAACAGGGGACCATTATGCTTTACAAGTCCTTCGAGGGTTTCCCATGTAAGGTTAAGTCCATCAAAATTTGCATAGCGCTGTTCTAGTTTTGTGACAATGCGTAATGCTTGTGCATTATGATCAAAGCCACCATAATGTATCATGGCTTCATTAAGCGCATCTTCTCCAGCATGGCCAAAGGGCGTGTGTCCAAAGTCGTGAACAAGGGCAATGGCTTCGGCAAGGTCTTCATCAAGACAAAGGGCACGGGCTAATGTTCTTGCAATTTGAGAGACCTCTATGGAATGGGTTAGGCGAGTACGATAATGATCGCTTTCATCAGCAATAAACACTTGCGTTTTATGTTTAAGACGTCGAAATGCATTAGAATGGATAATACGATCTCTATCTCGTTGAAAAGGTGAGCGTGTGGCGCTCATCGTTTCATGAAATAATCTACCACGGCTTGTTTGCGGATGAGCACTGTACACTGCTCGAGATTGGTAATTGAAGTTGATATTGCCTATATCCATTGCAAGCTGCCCATTATCATCTTAGAATTGAGAGTGGTTTATGACAAATAAACTTCTCTTTGAATATGGGATACTCTTTCTTGATGGTTTAATGCAAGGATATATAAAATGAATGTGAAAATTTCAGATGTTGCTGCCAAAAAAATTGCACAGATACTTTTGCGTGAACCCGATAAAATAGCATTGCGTATTTCTGTTGAAGGTGGTGGGTGTTCTGGTTTTTCTTATAAATATGACTTGGTTTCTGAAATGTGTAAAGATGACCTCGTTCTCAAAAAAGATGGGGCAGTTGTGTTTATTGATTTACTATCACTTCCTTTCATGGAAGGAGCTGAGATTGATTTTGTTGATGATCTTATGGGGCAGTCTTTTCAAATCCATAATCCCAATGCTGTTTCATCATGTGGTTGTGGTGTAAGTTTTTCAATTTAAAATGATGGCTTTGTGATATTGTTTCTTGAAAAAAATATCATGTTGGTCAACAATGTGAAAATGGGTATTCTTATAAAAATAGTGCACCGATGTGTATGGTTGTGCGTGGTGCTTGCTTTATTGATCTGGAGCCACTGTGCTTTTTCTGAAGAAGGAGAAGGGAAAGATCAGCAGCAGGGACAATCAAGGAGTTTTATTGTAAAGTCTCAAGAGCAGGAAAAAGAAAATGTAGCATCTCAAACACAACTCATTTTGAATGCTCGATTAACAAATAGTTATCCGGATATTGAAAAAGGGCTTGTCTGGCGGGTTTATGCCCCTATTATAGGGATTGATAATAAATTACCATTAGTGGCAACCTATAAGGGGGGAAGTGCGCGTTTTGATCTCGAACCAGGAAGTTATCTTGTTCATGTCTCATTTGGTCATATGAGTGCTGTGCGCCATATTCGTTTAAAAAATGGACAGAGTCTTGTAAAAAACTTTAATCTTGAGGCTGGTGGTGTCATTTTAAATGCAACACTGCTCAATGGTGTAATGAATGAAAAGGAATTACGTTTTACCATTTATGAGGATGAAAAAGAAAATGATGATACGGGGGTGATTTTATCAAATGTTAAACCCCAATCAGTTGTGCGTTTAAAAGCTGGCCGCTACCATGTTGCTTCCCATTATGGTTCTATTAATGCGACGGCTCGTTCGGATATTCAAGTGGATGCTGGTAAAATGACAGAAGTTACCCTTGAACATCAGGCCGCTCAGATTGTCTTAAAGCTGGTACGACAAGAAGGAGGGGAAGCGCTTGCAGATACCAGTTGGTCTCTTGCTAATGATTCTGGTGATATCGTTTATGAAACAGTTGGTGCTTATGTTTCACTCGTGTTAGCGGAGGGAGAGTATATTGCAATTGCTAAAAATAAAGATAAAATCTATCAAAAAGTTTTTTCAGTCGTTTCTGGTCATGATGAAGATATAAGTGTGGTGGCGAATGAGCAAAATATGCAACGAATTGATGAAGATGTGGATTGATCGTTGTTCATGGGGGTAAACTATGATGAGAGACGGGGTATGAGTTTTGATTGAAATTTCAACAGTTGGTGTGTTTTTTGCTGGGGCACTCTCTTTTTTGTCGCCCTGTGTTTTGCCATTAGTTCCTCCTTATTTGTGCTATATGGCAGGTGTTGGTATTGATGATTTTCGCTCAGAAAATCGTGATGAGAAAGTCTTTATACGGTGGGCTTTATTGTCTTCTGTTATTGCTTTTGTTCTCGGGTTTACGACTGTTTTTGTTGCTTTAGGTGCCAGTGCTAGCACAATTGGGAAATTCATCGGTTATTATCGTGATTGGTTCGCCCTTGCTGCTGGAATTGTCATTATTATTTTTGGTTTAAATTTTTTGGGGATTTTCAAGATCGCTTTTTTATTCCGTGAAGCGCGTTTTCAGACCAAAAAAACACCTTCTGGTCCTTTGGGCGCGTATATTATTGGGTTAGCTTTCGCTTTTGGTTGGACACCGTGTATTGGCCCCATTTTAGGTCCTATTATAACGCTTGCTGGAACAAAAGAAACTGTGGGAGAGGGAGCTATCTTATTAGCGGTTTATGCATTAGGTCTTGCTATTCCTTTTATGTTGGCAGCTTTATTTTCGAGCAGTTTTATGCGATTTTTAGGAGCTTTTCGTATTCATTTAGGAAAAGTTGAAAAAATTATTGGTGTTTTTCTTATTCTTACAGGGATTTTGTTTTTAACAGGCTCTATGCAGGATCTTTCATTTTGGCTTTTAGAACATTATCCTTCGTTGAGCTATATTGAAGATATTCGTTGGCACGATATTATGATTTTTTTTGGATTTTCTCGTTAGTCTTATGTGTTTTTATGGTTAGAAGTTGTCTTTCTATTGTTCTTGCTGCAGGTGAGGGGACGCGCATGAAATCGTCTCTGCCTAAGGTACTTCATAAAATTGCTGGATTGCCTCTTATATGCCATGTTCTAAAACAAATAGAATTGGCAGGCTCTTCACAATTAGCAGTCGTTGTGGGATTTGGTGCTAAGGAGGTTACGCACGTTGTTCAGTCATTTGTAAAAGATGCGATGATTTTTGAACAAAAAGAGCGTTTAGGAACAGCTCATGCTGTTTTATCTGCTCGTTTAGCTTTGCAAAAGGAAGTGGATGATGTTCTCATTGTTTTTGGGGATACTCCTCTCATTCAGCAAGATTCATTGCACCAAATGCGTGCACAGCTTGCTGATGGAGCAGATGTTGTTTTTGCAGGTTTTCATACCCAAAATCCAACAGGTTATGGGCGTCTTCTTGAAAAAAATGGTCAATTGATCGCAATTGTAGAAGAAAAAGACGCTAGCGATGAAGAAAAAAAGATTTCTTTTTGTAACGGCGGAATACTCGCTATGCGCGGAAAACATGCACTTTCTCTTTTAGAGAAAGTTGATAATAACAATGTGAAAAAAGAGTATTACTTAACAGATATTGCTTCTCTTGCAACACGTGAAGGATTAGATGTGCGTGTTGTTGAAGTTCCTTTTGAAGATATTGTAGGAATTAACAACGGTCTTGAGCTTTCTGAGGCTGATTCTTTATGGCAAAAACGTAAATCGCGCGATTTAATGTTATCGGGTGTTACGCTTTTAAAACCAGAAACACTCTATTTTTCTTATGATACAGAAATTGAACCAGGGGTGGTGATAGAACCAAATGTTTATTTTGGATTAAGCGTGAAAGTACAATCTGGTGCTGTTATTCATGCATTTAGTTATCTCGAAGGTGCTGTGGTTGGTAGGGATGCACAGATTGGTCCCTATGCACGTTTGCGTCCTGGAACAGAGTTGGCGAAGTCCGTAAAGATTGGAAATTTTTGTGAAGTCAAACAAGCTAAGATAGGAGAATCTTCTAAAATCAATCATTTAAGTTATATTGGTGATGCTGAAATTGGTGCACATACCAATATTGGAGCCGGTACGATTACCTGCAATTATGATGGATTTAACAAATATAAAACCATGATTGGTGATCATGCTTTTGTTGGGTCTAATACGGCACTTGTTTCCCCATTGGTAATAGGGGATGGCTCTTATGTTGCTTCAGGAAGTGTTATTACTGAAAATATTCCTATGAACAGTATGGCTTTTGGGCGTGCACGACAGGTTATAAAAGAGGGCTATGCGACAAAATTTCGAGAGCGCTTGTTAGAAAACAAACAGAAAAAATGATTATTTTCAGCTTATTCCTTTGTTTCGTGTTATTCTAACGATCGATAGGATGTTTATTCTTAAAGATTGCCGTACTCCATGTTTGAATTATTTTATTATTTATAGTTTTAAATAAAGGCTGTTGGATTGTTTTATAAGATTTAAATCTTAAGATGTGGGTTGGAGCTTTTTAATGTGTGGAATTATTGGAATTCTTGGAAAGAGGTGTGTTACGTCTTCTTTGGTTGAGGGGTTAAAACGTCTTGAATATAGAGGGTATGATTCATCTGGGGTGGCAACGGTCCATAATGGGCATCTTTATCGTGTACGTTCTGAGGGGAAGCTTGTTCATTTAGAAGAAAAATTAAAAAAAACACCTCTGGAGGGAAGTTTAGGGATTGGTCATACCCGTTGGGCTACGCATGGAATTGCTGTTGAACGCAATGCGCATCCCCATGTGACTGAAAAGCTTGCGATTGTTCATAATGGTATTATTGAAAATTTTGTAGAATTGCAAAAGGAACTCATAGAGGATGGTTATATCTTTGAAACAGAGACGGATACGGAAGTTATTGCACATTTAATAACGCGTGCATTAAAAGATGGTCTTTCTCCGCAAGAAGCTATGCGTACCAGTTGGAAAAGGCTGCAGGGGGCTTTTGCTATTGCTCTTATTTTCGAAGGAGAAGATAACCTTATGATTGCGGCTCGTTCTGGTCCACCTCTGGCAATTGGTTATGGAAAAGATGAATTTTTTGTTGGGTCAGATGCGATTGCTTTGGCACCATTCGTTGATTATATTAGCTATATGGAAGACGGGGATTGGGCTGTTCTCACACGGGAAGGCGTCACAATTTATGATGTATATAATCAACCGGTAAAACGTCCTGTGACAACATTACTTGAAGAGGCTTTATTGATTTCTAAGGGTAATCATCGCCATTTTATGCACAAGGAAATGTTTGAACAACCTGAAGTGATTTCTCATAATTTGGCGCATTATCTTGATCTTGGAAATTATGCCGTTCGACCTTTTAAGAATTTGATTGATTGGAAAAATATTCATCGCCTCCTTTTTGCGAGTTGTGGAACGGCTTATTATTCAACCTTAGTTGCGCGCTATTGGTTTGAGAAATTTGCCGCTTTAAGTGTTGATAATGATGTTGCTTCGGAGTTTCGTTATCGTGAACCTCCTATAACATCTGATGTGTTGTCGCTGTTTGTTTCTCAATCAGGTGAGACAGCTGACACATTGGCTTCTTTGCGTTATTGTCGTGAGCGGGGTGTAAAAACAGCAACAATTGTGAATGTAGAGCAATCAACAATGGCAAGGGAGGCTGATTTTATTCTTCCAACACTTGCCGGACCGGAAATTGGTGTTGCGTCAACAAAAGCTTTTACCTGTCAATTGGCAACGCTTGCTTCACTAGCACTTAGTGCTGCTAAACAACGTGGCTATCTCTCTGTTCAAATGGAACAGCAGTTGGTTCAACAATTGGCAGAAGTTCCACGTATTTTAAATGAGGTCTTAAAATTAGAGAGCAAAATTGAATGTATTTGTCGTGATTTAGTGAATGCAAAAAGTGTTCTTTATCTGGGACGTGGGACTTCTTATCCGATTGCTTTGGAGGGAGCCCTTAAACTGAAAGAGCTTTCTTATATTCATGCTGAAGGTTATGCGGCGGGTGAGTTGAAGCATGGACCAATTGCTTTGGTGGATGAGACAATACCTGTTATTGTTGTTGCACCTTATGATCGGTGGTTTGAAAAAACTTTTTCTAATATGCAAGAAGTGGTAGCGCGTAATGGTCGTATTATTTTAATAACCGATAAAAGGGGAGCAGAAGTAGCTTGTCTTAAGACTTTATCAACGATCACTTTGCCAGAAGTTCCAGAATTTATTTCTCCTATTATTTATGCACTCCCTGTTCAGTTAATCGCTTATCATACGGCTGTTTTATTAGGAACAGATGTCGATCAACCCCGTAATTTGGCAAAATCAGTCACGGTTGAATAAAAGTATATTTCTGAATCTTTGGAAGAATAATCAAGTGTAAGAAACTGATTGATAATGATAGCTTATTTTTTCCACTTTTCTCTGTTGAACGAGAATACCGGAGACGGGATTTTTCTTTCTAAATTCTTTACGATAAAACAAAAAATATTTTCTTACCTGTCAAAAAATAGATCAGCTATGTGAATATAATGATAGAAAAATGCGCAATATTTCTTCTACTGTTTTAATGCAAGAATAATTTAGATTGAAAGAAAAGATGCTGTTGTTGGGTTGTTACTCTTTCATGAAGCATAAAGATGGTAAGGGATTGCATAGATTGTTTATGGGTTATTCTAAGAGAGAGAACCGTATTTGAACAGAGAGGTATTTTAATTTTTATTAGAGGGTCTTTATTATCCTGCTCGCAAGAGGCGTGTAGCATCATCGTGTCCGAAAAGATAAAGCAGCAACCGTAAAGCTTGTCCTTGCTGAGAAGAAAGATGAGGATCGCGTTGTAAAAATAAACGAGCATCTTTTCTTGCCATTGACAAAAGATCACTATGAACAGCAAGGTTTGCTATATGAAATTCAGGGACTCCGGATTGTTTTGTACCTAAAAGCTCTCCTTCGCCTCGCAGACGCCAATCTTCTTCAGCGATTTCAAAACCATCTTCTGTATTGCGTATAATATTAAGGCGTGTTGCTGCTGTTTTAGTCAGTGGATCTTTATAGAGCAAAATGCAGGAAGATTTTTTATCGCCTCGTCCTACACGTCCACGCAATTGGTGCAGTTGTGAAAGGCCAAAATGTTCGGCGTGTTCGATGATAATGATCGAAGCATCTGGAATATCTACTCCCACTTCAATAACAGTAGTTGCAACTAAAATACGTGTATTTCCACATTTAAAAGATGCCATAGCGGCTTCTTTTTCTGCTGTAGACATTTTTCCGTGGATCATACCAACGTGTGCACCAAAGCGTTCATGGAGAAATGCAAAGCGGTTTTCAATTGAAGTGAGATCAAGAGCTGTCGATTCCTCCACTAAAGGACAAATCCAATAGAGCTTTTCTCCTTTTTCTAATGCAATTGCGATTCGCTCTATAAGCTCATGAAGACGTTTCAAAGAAAGCATTGCTGTTGTAATGGGTTGTCGTCCCATTGGTTTTTCTGTAATTTTAGATACATCCATATCACCAAAAGCTGTTAAGACAAGTGTGCGCGGAATGGGCGTGGCGGTCATAACCAGCATATCAGGTTTATTGCCTTTTTCTGTAAGAGCGATACGTTGATGGACACCAAAACGGTGTTGTTCATCGATAATGGTTAAGGCAAGATTGTTATAAGTAATGCTGTTTTGTATGAGAGCATGGGTTCCGATGATAATAGAAACTTGACCTGATAGAATATCATTCAAGATATTTGTCCGCAATTTTCCTTTTTCTCGCCCTGTTAAAAGAGTTGTTTGTAATCCGACCTTTTCGGCAAGAGGAGCGATGGTGGCAAAATGTTGCCTGGCAAGTACTTCGGTTGGCGCCATTAAAGCTGATTGTCCTGAATTTTCAGCAATTTGTGCCATTGCCATCAATGCAACAACAGTTTTTCCTGCGCCTACATCACCTTGGAGTAGTCTTAGCATCGGTTCTGGTGAAGCAAGATCATTTGCGATATCTTCTACTGCTTTTTTTTGTTCGGTTGTGAGTTGAAAGGGGAGGACATTAAGCAATTTTTTAGTATAAATTCCTGTTGCTGGTCGAGAAGTGCCTACAAGAGATTTGGTTTTTAAACGCACGAGTCCTAGCGCCAATTGACAAGCGAGCAATTCATCATAGGCAAGACGTTTGCGTGCTGTACTTTCTAGGGATAGATCGTTGGGGTTAATGGGCGCATGGATACGGCGTAAAGCAACAGAAAAAGAAGAAAAATTTTGCTGCTTTTTCACATTTTCATCTATCCATTCTGGGAGGAGAGGAATAAAATCAAGAGCGTTTTGTATGGCGCGTCTTAGTGTTTTTGCAGTTAGTCCTGCAGTAGAGGGATAGACAGGTTCGATGAGAGGAATCTGATTTGATTGTTCGCTTGGCGCAATATAGTCGGGATGCGCCATTGAAAATTGCCCATTAAACCATTCAACTTTTCCTGATACAGTAACTTTTTTTCCTTCAGGGAGTTGTTTTTTTAGCCAAAGAGGCTGAGCGTGAAAAAAGACTAAATTTATTTTTCCTGTTTGATCATGGGCAATAACACGATAGGGGATTTTGTTGTGACCACGGGGCGGTGGTTGATGTTGATCGATGATAATTTCGAGCGTAACAGTGTCTCCTTCTTTTACACAAGCGATGCTGGGACGCATTCTGCGGTCTATGACGGAATGGGGCATTAATTGAAGAAGATCAATAAGGGTTGCTTCGCGTTGTGTAGGATTAACATTTAAGAGTTTGGTCAGTAAACCATAGGTTTTAGGTGTAATACCAGAAAGAGTTCGAATAGAATTAAAAAGAGGGGTAAGAAGATTTGGAGGCATGAGCAAATTTAACCTGCTCTTTTTGTTTTTTCTAGACCTTTAGAAGAGCTTTTTGGGGATAAAGTCATAAAGAGGAGGTTGCTTTATTTACATATTATTTACACATTGAATTTTAGGAAGAAAAATTAATATTTAAAGATAAATACAATAAAAGGGTGTAAAAATTAAAGTGCTTAGATGAGGTGTATTGTTTTTCTTTTTATTTTAGCTGTTTATTTGCTGTGAATAGAAGCATTTTCTTGATAGAACTCTCTTATAAATATTAATAAAATTGGGATATTGCTCCTATGTAGGATGATGAACTTATAGCTTTAAAGTTATGATAAACAGGAGTTTTTTTCTTTTATAAGGGGTGCTGTTTGGCATTTATTTTGTAGTGGGAAATTGTGAGAGTGGTAAAAAATAAAAATAAAACGCAAGAGAACAAAAATTCTCTTCCTCGCTTTATTCATTTGAGAGTGCATTCAGCTTATTCTTTACTCGAAGGGGCTTTAAAAATCCCTCAAATTATTCAACAGGCGATTTCAGATCATGCACCAGCGGTTGCTATTACCGATACCAATAATTTATTTGGTGCTTTGGAATTTTCACAGCATTGTCTTTCTCATGGGGTCCAACCTATTATTGGTTGTCAGCTTACTGTTGATTTTTGTGATGAAAATGATCATTCAGGTTTGGCTAAATGGCGTAATTCTGCTAATTTTTGCTCTATTGTTCTTTTGGCTGCTAGCGAAACCGGTTATGCTCATTTGGTTCGTCTTGTCAGCCGTGCTTATCTTGATAAATGTGATACTGATCCTCCTCATATTAAAGCTAATTGGTTGTCGGCACACAGTGAAGGAATAATTGCTTTAACGGGAGGTAAGGGAGGACCTATTAATCTTTCTTTGGCGGAAGAGAAAAAAGAACATGCTGTTGAGCGCTTGATTTATTTGAAAAAATCTTTTGCTGATCGTCTTTATGTGGAATTACAACGGCATGGCTCTTATGATCGGAGAGTAGAGGCTGATCTTATTGAATTGGCTTATGCGCATGAAATTCCTCTTGTTGCGACAAATGAAGCCTTTTTTCTGAAGAGAGAAGGGTATGAAGCGCATGATGCGCTGATGGCTGTTTCAGAAGGGCAAATAGTCTCTAATCCAGATCGCAAACGTGTGACGCCAGATCATTATTTGAAGTCACAAGATGAAATGGTTACACTGTTTTCGGATCTTCCAGAAGCTTTAGAAAATAGTGTTGAAATTGCATTGCGTTGCCATATTGCCACACCTCTTCGAAAACCGATATTGCCTCGTTTTATAGAACAATCTGCTAATTCAGAAGCTACTTTAGAAGTAGAAGATAGTGAGTTGTTAAATCAGGCTAAAGCTGGTTTGAAGATGCGGCTTGAAACAATTGGATTGGCTGAAGGGTATACGATTGCAGATTATGAGCAGCGGCTTGATTATGAAATTTCAGTTATTACGCGTATGCAATTTTCGGGATATTTTCTTATCGTTTCAGATTTCATAAAATGGGCAAAGGTTCATGATATTCCCGTTGGACCAGGACGGGGTTCTGGTGCTGGTTCACTTGTTGCTTATGCATTGACGATAACTGATGTTGATCCATTGCGGTTTTCTCTTCTCTTTGAACGTTTTCTCAACCCAGATCGTGTTTCGATGCCAGATTTTGATATCGACTTTTGTCAAGAGCGGCGCGAAGAAGTTATTCAATATGTTCAAAAAAAATATGGACGTAATCAAGTTGCTCAAATTATTACCTTTGGTAAGTTACAGGCACGTGCAGTTTTGCGTGATGTGGGGCGTGTTTTAGAAGTTCCTTATCGTCAGGTGGATTATCTTACAAAATTAATTCCTGCCACACCAGGAAGTCAGGTAGAATTGGCTGATGCTATTAAGGATGAACCTAAATTTGAAGAGGAAAAGAAAAAAGATCCCGTTGTTGGACGCGCATTAGATATCGCACTCCAGTTGGAGGGACTTTATCGTCATGCTTCAACTCATGCTGCTGGGATTGTTATCGGAGATCGTCCGCTTTGGGAGCTTGTCCCGATGTATCGTGATCCTCGTTCTGATATGCCTGTTACACAATTTAACATGAAATATGTTGAACAGGCAGGGCTGGTAAAATTTGATTTTCTTGGATTAAAAACGCTTACTGTTTTGAAAATGGCAGTCGATTTTGTTGCCAGAAAGGGGATTAAAATAGATTTATCAAATATTCCTCTGAATGATGAAACAACCTACGCTATGATGGCACGTGGTGAAACGGTTGGTGTGTTTCAGGTGGAAAGTTCTGGTATGCGCAAGGCGTTGATTGGAATGAAGCCAGACCGTATTGAAGATATTATTGCGCTGGTCGCACTTTATCGTCCAGGTCCAATGGAGAATATTCCAACCTATAATGCACGCAAACATGGGGAAGAGGAAATTGCTTCTATTCATCCTAAAATAGACCATCTGATCAAAGAAACACAAGGTGTTATTGTCTATCAAGAACAGGTGATGCAGATTGCTCAGGTGCTTGCTGGCTATTCGCTTGGAGAAGCTGATTTATTACGTCGTGCTATGGGGAAAAAAATTCATGCTGAAATGCAAAAACAGCGTACGCGTTTTGTTAATGGAGCTGTTGCAGGTGGTGTGGATAAAGATCAAGCTGATATTATCTTTGATCTTTTAGCAAAATTTGCCGATTATGGTTTTAATAAATCGCACGCTGCTGCTTATGCAATTGTTTCTTACCAAACAGCTTATATGAAAGCAAACTATCCCGTTGAGTTTTTAGCTGCTTCAATGACATATGATATGACGAATACAGATAAGCTCAATGATTTTCGGCGTGAAGCATTAAGGTTGGGTATTGAAGTTATTGCACCTTCTATACAAACATCTCATCGTGTTTTTGAGGTTGGTGATAACTGTATTTATTATTCTCTTGCTGCCATTAAAGGTGTGGGAGAAACTGTTGTGGATCATATTGTTACTTGTCGTGGGAATAAGATTTTTAAGGATTTGGAAGATTTTTGTGCGCGTATTGATCCTCGTATTGTTAATAAGCGTGCGATGGAAAGTTTAGTTTGTGCTGGTGCTTTTGATTGTTTTAACATTGCACGTGAGGTTTTATTAGCCAATCTTGGAACCCTTCATGCGCGTGCACTTCGTATTCTCGATGACAATTCTAGCGGGCAGGTTGATATATTTGGAATGGCAGGCGGATTAAAAGAACCATTGATTTTATCGCAAACAACCCCTTGGTTGCCGGCTGAGAAACTTTATCGAGAATTTCAAGCTATAGGTTTTTACTTTTCTGCGCATCCTTTGGAGGAGTATCAAACTATTCTGGACAAAAAACGCATTCAGACTTGGGGTAATTTTGCCAATGCCGTTAAAGGGGGAGCAACGGCTGCACGGCTTGCTGGAACTGTTGTGGCAAAAAACGTGCGTAAAACAAAATCTGGTAAAAAAATGGGAATTATTCATTTTTCTGATACAAGTGGACAATATGAAGCAGTTCTCTTTTCTGAGGTACTATCGGATTATGAAGAGATGCTAGAACCCGGAAAATCTTTTATTATTACGGTAAGCGCAGAAAATCGTTCTGAAGGAGTTAGTTTGCGAATTGAAACAATTCAGTCTTTGGAAAAGGAATCATTACAACAGCATAAAATGATGCGTCTTTTTATAAAAACAGTTGATATGCTTCCACAAATTGAACAAAATTTAAATCTTGGGGGAAATGGAGAGGTTGGGCTTATTTTAATTCAAGAGGATGGATTGCGAGAAGTCGAAATTGCGCTTCCTAAGCGATATAAGGTAAATTCACATGTCGCAAATGCGATGAAATTAATTCAGGGTGTTGTTGATGTAGAACTGAGTTAAAGAAAGATAAAGATGGGAGCTGATTTTGAGTGGTGTTTTTGCTTTTAGGAGAGCTAAAAATTGAGCTTTTAAAATCGGATTGTATATTTTAAAAAATATAGCCTTTATTTGAGTGAATTATGATGGGTTTTAGTGTCATAGAGTCAAAAAATCTCGTTCTTTCGTAATATTCAAAGTACTGGAAAAATTTTATAAGTTTTTATCATTATTTTTTATGGAATTCATTGCATCATACATGTAAAGCCAATTGAGATCTGACATAATGCTCTCTGGTGTACGAATTTTCATCATGAGATTGCGTGCAATTGCTATGGGACCGGTTGCGTGATAGGCTAATCTATTGAAATCTCCGCGTTTTTTTACTGCTGCAATACGGGGGGTGCGTGTTGTTTCGTAAAGCGAAAGTGCTTTCGTTAATGAAAAATCTTGCAATGAAAGTGCTTCTGCTAATGTGGCAGCATCTTCGATTGCCATAGCGGCACCTTGTGCTGCAAAAGGTAAGGCAGCATGTGCGCAATCGCCAACAAATACTTGTCTCTCTAAACCGATAAAACGATTTTGTTTCATTTGAAAGAGTGGCCAATAGCTCCATTCATCAATATGATCAAAGATTTGTAAGATTTTTGAATTCCAATCTCTAAAAAGAGATTTGAGTTTTTCTTTATCTCCTTTATGAGCCCATCCTTCTTTTGAATTTTCTCCATTTGTGATGGCGACAAAATTAAAAATTTTTTCTGACGATTGAATGGGATAGACAACAAGATGATTTTTTGGTCCCATCCAAGCCGTAATTGTCTTCATATTTTGCAATGAAGAACGAAAGTTTTGAGGAAGATTATCAAATGTTGTTGTTGCACGCCAAGCAATAAAGCCACTAAAATTTGCTCTTTCATGAAAAGGAGATTGTTGCCGTAATGTTGACCAAACGCCATCACATCCGATCAGGAGGGGCGTTGAATGAAGCTGTTCTGTTGCCGTATCTGTTTTTATTGTTGTGATTTTAATGTTGCTTGCAGATTGGGTAGAAGATACAATCGTTTCGCCTGCTTTGTATTTGATCAAAGGATTTTCAATCACTGCATTATATAAAATTTTTTGTAAAGCCGCGCGGTGAATCGTCATATAAGGGGCTTTCCAATATTTTTCTGTTAGATTAATAAGATGAGCCCGTAGATGTATTTTTAAAGATAATCCATCTTTTAACTCAAGAAAATGTGGGATTGTAGCGACTGCAGTGAGTTTGTTAAGAAGTTTCCAGCGAGCAAGAATAGATGTTGCATTTGGTGTCAGTTGAATACCAGCGCCTATCGTTTCAAGTTGCTTATACTTTTCGATAATGGTGCTTGCAATTCCTTTATGAGCGAGTGCTAAAGCGGTGCTTAAACCAGCAATTCCTCCTCCAACAATGATGGGTGATTGTTCCACAAATGATTTCATATTAAACAAGCAGAATTAAAAGAGTGGTTATTAAGAAAGCCAAAAAACGCGATTATAATAGCTTTTCTGGATGATATAAGCATCCTGTTGGGTTTGTTTGATCGTATGATAGCGAGGGAACATAACGATAAAGGGTTGAGCAGTAAGGGCAAATTTTCTCATCTGCTGCTCCCATGTCGATAAAGATATGAGGATGATCGAATGGGTGTGTAGCGCCTACACACATAAATTCTTTCACACCAATTTCGATTGTTTTATATCCAAGGTCATTTTGGAAATGAGGGATATTGTGATCAGCCATGGGGTACAAACTCCAGAATAAATTGTCTCATCAGCTATGATTGGGCTCTTCTATTTTATAGGCGTGAGTTTGTAATAAAGCTTATGATAATGCAAGCTGCTTTTTAAGACAAATTTCTCCTATTTTATGCTATATTATAATAATTGTCTTACTTTTAGTGCTTTGCGCATAGAAGATAGTTCCAAGTATTTTTAAATATTAAATGGAAAAATGATAAGGAAAGTTAGGCATTGATATATTATTATGATGATAACATGTTATCAAATGTTATGTGAGATATTTCGTCAAGGATTTTAGAAAATATAAAAGAAAATTATTTAGGATATATGGAACAGAGGGTGGTAGATAAAATTTCTATATCGAATATAACAATGAAAAATCCGGTACGGTTTATTAATCGAGAGTTTTCATGGCTACAATTTAATAATCGTGTTTTGATGGAAGCGGCTAATGCGAGACATCCTTTATTAGAACGTCTACAATTTCTTTCTATTTCAGCTGCAAATCTTGATGAGTTTTTTATGGTTCGTGTTGCAGGATTAGCCGCTCAAATTCGTTCTCGCATTACAGCGTGCAGTGCAGATGGGCACACTCCACAGGAACAACTTGATATTGTATTAGCTGAAATTTCAAAGCTGCAGGCTCACCAACTACGAGAATTGAATGTTTTACGTAATGAATTAAAAAAGAATGATATTGAAATTATTTGTTCTGATGATCTTTCAGAAATTGAAAAATCATGGCTTGAAAAATATTTTCTTGAGACAATTTTTCCTGTTTTAAAACCTTTGCCTGTTGATTCTACTCATCCTTTTCCATTTATTCCTAATTTAGGGCTTTCTATTGCGCTTCAATTGTCTGGAGAAACTGATCAGAACTCTCACATAGTGTTGTTGTCTATTTCAATGCTTTTGAGGCGTTTTATTCTTCTTCCTCAAGAGGGTAATCATTTTCGTTTTATTGCATCTGAAGATGTTATTTGCCTTTTTATTAAACATGTATTTCCTAACTATGAGGTTACAGGAATTGGTATATTTAGAGTAATCCGAGATAGTGATATTGAAGTAGAAGAAGAAGCTGAGGATCTTGTTCATTTTTTTGAAACTGCTCTCAAAAGGCGGCGCCGTGGGCAGGTTATTCGAGTTGAGTTTGACGCAAGAATGCCAGAGAGTTTACGCCAATTTATAGCGAATAGTCTCGCTGTCCCTGATAATTGTATTAATGTTCTTGATGGATTTTTAGCGCTTAATATGGTATCAGAAATTGTTTCTATTCCTCGTGATGATCTCAAATTTATTCCTTATATTTCTCGTGTTCCAGAATGTATTCGTGAACATAAAGGGGATTGTTTTGCGGCTATTCGTGAAAATGATATTGTGATTCATCACCCCTATGAGACATTTGATGTTGTTGTCCAATTTTTACGTCAAGCTGCTTGCGATCCTGATGTTGTGGAAATCAAACAAACACTTTATCGTACATCAAATGATAGCCCAATTGTTAGCGCTTTGATTGAAGCAGCTGAACAGGGAAAGTCTGTGACTGCTTTGGTAGAACTTAAAGCACGTTTTGATGAGGAAGCAAATATTCGTTGGGCGCGGGATCTTGAATGTGCTGGGGTTCAAGTTATTTTTGGTTTTATTGCATTAAAAACTCATGCTAAGATGTCATTGGTTGTGAGACGTGAGGGAAAACGTCTTTGCTCTTATGTTCATCTTGGAACAGGAAATTATCATCCCATTAACGCTAAAACTTATACCGATCTTTCTTTTTTTTCCACGGATGATGATATCGCTCATGATGTTGCGTTATTGTTCAATTATATTGCGCAATATGAGCGTCCAAATGAAACAATGAAGATTGCTTTTTCACCCTTAACATTGCGTGGTCGTATCTTAGAGCATATTGAGGGAGAAATTGTTCATGCACAACAGGGAAGGTTTGCTGCTATTTGGATGAAAGTTAATGCATTGGTTGATCCTGAAATTATTGATGCTTTATATCGTGCCAGTCAAGCAGGGGTGCGAATTGATTTGGTTGTGCGGGGGATATGTTGTTTACGTCCTCGTATTCTAGGAATTTCGGATAATATTCGTGTAAAATCAATTGTCGGGCGTTTTCTTGAACATAGTCGCATTTTTTGTTTTGGGAATGGTCAAGATTTGCCTAATGAAAATGCACTCGTTTACTTAGGCTCTGCTGATATGATGCCTCGTAATCTGGACTATCGTATTGAAATATTGGTTCCAGTTTTTAATAAAATAGTGCGTCAAAAAATTCTTTTACAGATTATGTTGGCTAATATTATTGATAATCAGCAAAGCTTTGATATACTTAAGGATGGAACATCAAAACGTATTACGCCGCAGATAGGTGAAAGTCTATTTAATGCGCAGGAGTATTTTATGGCCAGTACAAGTTTTGCAGGGGAAAATGAGTCTTTTGAGTCTTCTGTTTCGCGCTTGGTTGCGTTGCATCGGCAACAAGCCGAAATACATAAAGACTAAAATCCAATGACATATAGAGATGCTCAAGGTCGGTTAAAAGGGTGTAAGCCTGTTGCTGTTATTGACATTGGCTCAAATTCTGTTCGGTTGGTTATTTATGAGGGGCTTGTTCGCTCACCAACAGTTTTATTTAATGAAAAGATTCTTTGTGGTCTCGGTCATGGTGTGGCAAAAACGGGATTTTTAGAAGAACAATCGATGAAAATGGCATTGCAAACACTGAAACGGTTTCGTACGCTTTGTCGACAGATTGGGGCAGATGAGGTCTATACTTTAGCAACAGCAGCAGCACGAGATGCAAAGAATGGCGTAGCATTTATTCAGCATGCTGAAGATATTTTGCAAAATAAAATATATCTTCTTTCAGGAAGTGAAGAAGCTATGTATTCAGCATATGGAGTTGTTTCTACTTTTTATCAACCAAAAGGTATTTCTGGAGATCTTGGTGGTGGAAGTCTTGAGCTGATTGATATTGATCATTCTGATGTTGGTGAAGGGATAACTCTCCCATTAGGTGGTTTAAGGCTACAGTATATGTCAAATAATGATAGTGCTGTAGCTACAAAAATTGTACATGAGCAATTTTATAAATCGTCTGTTGTTCGTACTCGTAAAGGTACAGCACGTTATTTTTATGCAGTAGGGGGGACATGGCGTAATTTGGCAAAACTCCATATGGCAATGAAACACTATCGGCTCCCTGTTATGCATGGCTATGAAGTTGAAGCCGTTGAAATGGAGAACTTTTTACGTCTTGTAGCACGTGGCAATATTGATAATTTGAGAGGGATTGCAGCGATTTCTCAGAATCGTCGGAAACTTTTATCTTATGGGGCAATAGTTCTTATTGAACTCATTCAGTGTATGCAGTTTGAAAAGATAATTTTTTCAGGTGCTGGCGTTCGTGAAGGTTTTCTTTATTCACGATTGCCGCAGGCGATTCAGCTGTCAGATCCTCTCATTGCAGCATGCACAGAAATGGCTATTTTACGGGCACGTTCACCAAAACAAGCAGAAGAACTCATTGATTTTACGACGAATGCTTTTGAAGTTTTTGGAATTTCAGAAACTGAAAATGAATGTCGTTATCGTCAAGCTGCTTGTCTTCTTGCGGATATTGGTTGGCGTATACATCCAGATTATAGAGGTAATGAAGCAGCAAATCAAATAGCTTTAGGATCTTATCCAGGAATTTCCCATGAAGGGCGCCTTTATGCGGCGCTTGCTGTTTTTTTTCGCAATACGAGTTTATTGGTTGATAAAGAATCTCTTCCCATTTTTCAATTAGCAACTCAAAATATAATTGAGAAAGCACGTATTCTTGGCGAAACTATGCGTATTGCTCATCTTTTTAGTGCTTCTGTTGCAGGAATTTTACCTCATTTATTGTGGCATAAAAAAGCAGATCATATTATCCTGCAGATCCCAAAGAATTACGCTGGGTTATTAGGAGAACGTCCTCTTGGACGATTACAGACGTTATCAAAAATAATAAAACAACCTCTCGCTTTTGAAATTTTTTGATTTTTTTCCTAATTTATTCGTGTTTTATGTCTTATAATAGGGCTATTGACGAGGGATAAACTAGCTAACCTATCATCATGAGCTGGACAATAGGACTTGTTCCATAACTTTCATACCAGACACCACGCAAGGCATTGGTAATGCTCTGAGCATTCATAAAAGAAAACATAATTTTTTTATTCTGTTATTTGCGTCACAAGATGGATTTTTCACTTCATAAGCTTCATGTGAAAATGAAAGCCTTGTCCATTTTTACCTGAAAAGGTTTTCTTTTTATGCTGCGTCGTTATAACGTTTCTGTTTAGCTTGCTCGATTATATTGATAAGATTCGATTGTAACCAACGCGATAAAAAAAACAAACTTTTAAAGGTTTTGGGAGAGATCCATTGGTTACATGACACCGGAATGTTGAAATACTCATATGAAGCAGTTTTGCACTTTCACGGTCTGTCAAAAGAATATCATTTCAGTCATTATAAAATCCTTTCACTATAAAAAATAGAAATAAATCATAACTATTTATTAACCATGATTTTTTGAAAGGCGTTTAATCTATAAAAAACAGCGCTTTATCATATAATTTCTTATGTAAAACTTTATGAGTCTTATTGAGATGGAATGAGAGAATCTTATGATATTCGGGGGTCTAATTTAATATAAATAACGCTAGATTATCTTTATAAATCAGTATGTTGTCTTTGTTAGGTGTTTTAGTTGTTATGCTGGCTGGTTTTTGATTGTTATATTGCAATCTCGGTAGTTTTTTAATACGATATGGGGACGTAAGATATTATATCTTTGTTTGTTCCTATTGCTAGGCTGCTATTTTTGTAATGAGTGCGCTTTTATTATCAGAACTTTTTCTTTTCAAAACTTTTAAATAAGGAGCTGTCTGTTTTTTTAGATTATTTTTAATAGGATTGCTATTTGATTGACTGGGTAAAGATTTAGCTGTCATTTTTAATAAGGGTTCACTATTTAATTTTTAACTTTGTCAGAAGTAGGCTTTATTTATCCTGTTTGCGTTGGTCTATAGGGCATACCAATTGATGTAGATAATGAGTAGCGTAATGGATTTTTCAAAATGAAAATGTAAATTAAAGCTGTTTTGTGCTTATTTTTCCATCGTTAAAGTAAAACCCTATCTGTCCCTTTAGCAGTTGTTCGGCTTTTTGACCAAATATTTCATAGCGCCAGCCATTCATAGCGGGAATATTTTTCTTTATTCCTCCATTGGCAATTTTTTCTAAATCATTAGATGTTGCAATAATTTTAGGGGCAATGCTGTTTTCATTTGCAACAATTTTTAATAACACTTTGAGTAGATCGATAACAGCGGCTGTCGTATCATTGAGTGGATTATGTTTAGGAATGGGGGGTAAAGTAGAAAGATCCACCTCTAAGCCTTCATGGACAGCTTTGATTAATGATTGAGCAATTGAGAGTTTATCCCAGTTCTTATTAAGACTGCGCAACCGCTTTAATGCAGATTCATCTTTTGGTTGTTGGGTTGCTATTTCTATAAGACATTCATCTTTTATGATATGACGACGTGGCATATTGTATTTTCGTGCTTCACGTTCCCGCCAAGCTGCTATCTTTTGTAATACAGCAAGTTCACGTGGCTTTTTAATTTTTCCTTTCACCTTTTTCCATGCTTCATCTTCTGGCATATCATAGGTCTTAGGATTTAAAAGGATTGTTATTTCATCGTCCATCCAGTGAGCACGTTGATTTTTTTCTAACCTTTTTTTCAATAATAGGTAAACGTCTCTTAAGTAGGTTACATCGGCAAGTGCATAGAGCAGTTGTTTTTCAGACAAAGGGCGGTAACTCCAGTCTGTAAAGCGGGAGGATTTATCAAGATGATGCCCCGTGCAGCGTTGTACAATTTGATCATAGGAGATAGAATCACCAAATCCACAAATTGATCCTGCTATTTGCGTATCAAAGAGAGGGGAAGGAATAACACCTCCAAGATGATAAATTGTTTCAATATCTTGGCGCGCAGCATGAAAAACTTTTACAACTTTTTTATCGATCATAAGGTCAAAAAAAGGTTGTAAATCAATATCCGGTGCTATGGGATCAATCAAAACTGTGATATCTGGTGATGCGAGCTGGATTAAACACAGTTGAGGCCAAAAAGTTGTTTCGCGGATAAACTCAGTATCGACTGTTACAAAATCAGAGGTATGTAGAGCGTTAAGTGCAATTTCAAGATCGGTTGTTTGTGTAATAAGATTCATCATTTTATTATAATTCGATAAATTAAATTTGTCCTTTATTGACTTTATTTTTGAGTTTTTATTCTCATATCTTGACAAATGGTTATTAAAAAGAGTTTGTAGCGCATATGAATATTATAATCAAAGGCAAAAAATATGCACCGTTATCGCAGTCATCATTGTGCGGCTCTTCGTAAATGTGATGTAGGAGCACAAGTCCGTCTTTCGGGATGGGTTCATCGTGTTCGTGATCATGGCGGAATTCTTTTTGTGGATTTACGTGATCATTTTGGAATCACACAAATTGTTGCTGACCCTGCTTCGCTGGCTTTTAAAGTTATTGAAAAAGTGCGTTCTGAATGGGTTATTCGTGTGGATGGAGAGGTATGTGCACGTTCCGATGAGGTTATTAATGCAACGCTTCCAACAGGTGAGATTGAAATTTTTGCACAAGAGGTAGAAATTCTTTCAAAATCTGATGAACTTCCTTTACCGGTTTTTGGTGAGCCTGATTATCCAGAAGATATTCGATTAAAATATCGTTTTCTTGATTTGCGTCGGGAGACTATGCACAAAAATATCATGCGTCGGACTGAAATTATTGCGGCTATGAGACGGGCTATGCAAAATAATGGTTTTACGGAATTTACGACGCCACTTTTGACAGCTTCATCACCGGAAGGAGCACGTGATTTTTTGGTCCCAAGTCGTGTTCATCAAGGAAAATTTTATGCGCTACCGCAAGCACCACAGCAATATAAACAATTGTTGATGATGTCAGGTTTTGATCGTTATTTTCAGATTGCTCCATGTTTTAGAGATGAAGATCCAAGGGCCGACCGTCTTCCTGGTGAATTTTATCAATTAGATGTTGAAATGAGTTTTGTTGAGCAAGAAGATGTTTTAGCAACTATGGAACCTATTATGCGTTCTATTTTTGAAGAATTTGCAGATGGAAAAACTGTGACACAAAGCTTTCCTCGCATTTCCTATGATGAAGCAATGCGAAAATATGGTTCTGATAAGCCTGATCTACGTAATCCGATCATTATGGAAGATGTTTCTCAGCATTTTTATAATTCTGGTTTCAAAGTCTTTGCTCAAATTTTAGCGAATGATGAGAATGCACAAGTGTGGGCTATTCCAGCTAAAACGGGTGGAAGTCGTGCTTTTTGTGATCGTATGAATGTATGGGCACAAGGCGAGGGGCAACCAGGGCTCGGTTATATTTTTTGGCGTGAAGAAGAAGGAAAATTGGAAGGAGCAGGGCCTATCGCCAAAAATATTGGTGAACAGAGGACTGAAGCAATCCGTATACAGCTTGGACTTGAAAGTGGTGATGCTTGTTTTTTTGTGGCTGGAGATCCAAAAAAATTCGCATCTTTTGCTGGAGCAGCCCGTACACGGGTAGGGGAAGAATTAGATCTTCTCGATAGAGAGAGTTTCTCTTTGGCGTGGATTGTTGATTTTCCATTTTTTGAATGGAATGAAGATGAAAAAAAGATTGATTTTGGACATAATCCTTTTTCCATGCCTCAAGGGGGAGAAAATGCTCTTGAGACCCAAGATCCTCTTACTCTTAAAGCTTTTCAATATGATCTTGTTTGCAATGGTTATGAAATTGCATCAGGTGGAATTCGTAATCACTTACCAGAAATGATGCTTAAAGTTTTTGAACTTGTAGGACTTTCTAAGGAAGTTGTGAAAGATCGTTTCGGTGGTCTTTATCGTGCATTCCATTATGGGGCTCCGCCACATGGTGGCATGGCTGCGGGAATTGACCGCATCATTATGCTGTTGCAGGGTGTTAAAAATTTGCGTGAAGTTGCTTTATTTCCTATGAATCAACAGGCACTTGATCTTTTGATGAGTGCTCCGTCTGATGTTTCTCCTACACAATTACGTGATTTAGGAATCCGTATGGCTCCTACTCACAAAAATAGCTCATAAAATTGATTATGGATTGTTTTCATCTTTTCTACGTAGAGTGAAGTTTTGATGCCTCTCAAGAGCATCATGTGTGTGTATATGCTGTTTGTGAAATTTAGATAGACAAAAACGCCATTGTGTTGATTCTTTACGAGGCATTTTTATTCCTTGTTTTTATAGTGGCTGTTTCCTTTGTGATAGGTGAGGAAATGATTGTGATTGTTTTATCATGAATACATTAGAAATGAGAGAATTCTGTAATATTTGGAAGTCTCATTTTAGTTGAAAAAAAAATGAATTATCTTTATACGACAATATATTATTTATTTTTTATTGAAGTTTTTACAATGTTGTAGCAGAGAATTGTGTTTCTTCGTTTTTATGAGAATAATGCGGTTTTCTATTCTATGGACTTACTCTGAAAAGTTTAAATTTTATAAGCTTTGAATATTTTTTTAGTTTTTCATGGAAAAACTGAATGGGGTTGTTATACAATTTATCTTTATAATAAAAGATGATGTTTGAAAGGTGCTTTTGTCATTCCAAAAAGAATGAAATAACTCTTTGTGAGCAGTTAAATTATTATCGGATTTGACAAAGCTTTCAATAAATTACTTAGAACAAGGGGGGAAGGACATGTATAAATTTTTCAAATTGATATAATTTTCTGTTCATGTTCTAATCGCAGCGTTTGTTTTTATGTAATTGACTTTTAATAAAAAAGTCGACTCATAGAAGATTTCATTAAATAAATCCTATAAAATAATTTCTTATTATTGTGGGAATTGTTGTTTTAATACTATGTCTGATAAAATGAATTTACCTTTTGATAAAGAACACATTGAACCAATAGAATTACGCTCTGCTTTACAGGAACGTTATTTGGCTTATGCACTTTCTACGATTACACACCGTGCATTGCCTGATGTACGTGATGGATTGAAGCCTGTCCACCGGCGGATTGTTCATGCGATGCGTCTTCTCAAACTAAATCCTGGACAGTCTTATGCGAAATGTGCGCGGATTGTCGGTGATGTCATGGGAAAATTTCATCCTCATGGGGATGCGTCTATTTATGATGCTTTGGTGCGCTTGGCTCAAAGTTTTGCTGTTCGTTATCCATTGGTTGATGGGCAAGGCAATTTTGGTAATATTGATGGTGATAATGCTGCTGCCATGCGTTATACGGAAGCACGTATGACTGAAGTGGCTGCATTGTTACTTGAAGGAATTAATGAGAATGCTATTGATTTTCGTTTAACCTATAATGAAGAAGATGAAGAGCCTGTTGTTTTACCAGGAGCTTTCCCTAATCTTTTAGCAAATGGTTCTTCTGGTATTGCTGTTGGTATGGCAACATCTATTCCACCCCATAATGTTGCTGAGCTTTGTGATGCAGCGCTCCATTTGATTGCGCATCCCGATGTAAATGATGAGGAATTAAATCAATTCGTTCTTGGTCCTGATTTCCCGACGGGGGGAATTTTAGTTGAACCTAAAAAAAGTATTGAGGAATCCTATCGTGTTGGGCGTGGATTCTTTCGCTTGCGTTCACGTTGGCATCAGGAACCTGGTAGCCGTGGTTCTTATGTGATTGTTGTGACTGAAATTCCCTATCAGATTCAAAAGTCACGTCTTATTGAAAAAACAGCAGAGTTATTGCTTGCACGCCGATTGCCAATGCTTGAGGATATCCAAGATGAATCAGCAGAAGATATCAGAATCGTGCTGGTTCCTAAAAATCGGTCGGTTGATCCGGAGCTCCTTATGGAGTCTCTTTTTAAATTGACTGACTTTGAAGTAAGATTTCCCCTTAATCTGAATGTTTTGTCTTTGGGAAAAATACCCAATGTTCTTTCTTTGCGAGAAAGTTTGCAGCAATGGCTTGAACATCGTCAAGAAGTGCTTATTCGTCGCTCTCATTATCGGCTTGATCAAATTGATAGCCGATTGGAAATTCTTCATGGATATCTTATTGCCTATTTAAATCTCGATGAGGTCATTCAGATTATTCGTGAAGAGGATGAACCGAAAAAGAAGCTGATTAATCGGTTTGAATTAACAGAAAATCAAGCTGAAGCTATTCTTAATATGCGCTTGCGTTCTTTGCGTAAACTTGAGGAATTTGAAATTCGTAAAGAATTTGAAAGTTTGAAAGCTGAAAAAGAAAAACTACAGAATTTATTAGCTTCTCCTATAAAACAGTGGAAAATAATTTCAGAAGAAATCAAAAAAGTTCGAAACACTTTTGGTCCTGAAACATTCTTAGGGAAAAGACGTACGACGTTTGAAGAGGCACCAAGACATGATCTTGATGATATTCAACAAGCAATGATCGAAAAAGAACCGATTACTATTGTTATTTCTGAAAAGGGGTGGATGCGTGCTTTGAAGGGACATTTGACCGATTATAAAGCGCTTTCTTTTAAAGAAGGAGACAGTTTAAAGTTAGCATTTCCAGCATTTACAACCGACAAGATTGTGCTGATCAGTACGGGTGGAAAGTTTTTTGCTATTGGTGCAAATAGTTTACCTGGAGGGCGGGGACATGGTGAACCTATTCGTCTTTTAGTTGATATGGATGATGAGCACGATGTTCTCACAGCTTTTGTGCATCACGCCGAGGAAAAATTGCTCTTGGTTTCATCTCACGGTAATGGTTTTATTGTTTCTTCTGCAGAAGTGATCGCCAATACACGAAAAGGAAAGCAAGTGATGAATGTGAAAGCTCCTGATAAGGTAAAGCTTTGTGTTCCGGTAAATGGTGATCATGTTGCTGTAGTCGGTGAAAACCGTAAAATGCTTATTTTTTCTATTGAACAAATACCAGAAATGAATCGCGGTAAAGGTGTTCGTTTACAGCGTTATAAAGAAGGTGGTGTTGTTGATGCCAAGACTTTTAATTTATCAGAAGGCTTAAGTTGGCAAGATACAGCTGAACGAATCTTTAACCGCCAGGCGGACGATCTCTTTGAATGGATGGGAACGCGTGCGGGTGTCGGGCGTTTGGTTCCAAAAGGATTTCCAAAATCAGGAAAATTTATTAATTAAATGTATTTTATAAATGGGAAAATTCCCTATGGTTTTATGATTGTGTAAGATATTAATTTATAAGGATAATTTATTATTTTTATATTGAAAGAAAAATCTAAAGCGTGAGGTTTTTTCTATTTTGATCTTGTTTAGGTTAAATCAATCAAAACTGTTTTTTAAACATTACAGCATTTATGGGTGCTGTCGTGAAATGATTTGATATTTTGAGAGCTGTACCCTTAAACAAACAATGTGAATGTTTAACACAAGAGTGTTCTATTTGGAGATGTTTTATTTGTCTGATAGGTTTATCTCCTTATTGTTCAAGAGAGATGTTATTAATTTTTCGTAAGGGATATTTATTCGTTAGGATTGCTATGATATTGCCTAAAAAGATGTCCACGTTCCGCCCATAAGACGAGGAGTATGGCAATCAGACTAAGAAAGAAAAATCCTGCCGAATTAGGGATGGTCGTCTCATTAAATTGTTGAGCAATAAAAAAACTGAGACCTGTGCCAATAGATGTTTGCAGAAAACCAGATATAGACGACGCGGTCCCAGCTATTTCTCCTACAGGTTCAAGAGCGAGTGTATTGAAGTTTGCCATAATACCACCGCAGGCAAACATCAGTATACAGAATAACAGCATGTAAAAAGCAAAAGGAAGAATACCATCTGTTAAGATAGAGCCAACAAACCATACACATGAAGTGATACAAAAAAGTAAAAGCATCGCGTGAGCGATACGCCGCATTCCAAGGCGTCCAACGAGTTGAGAGTTAAAGAAAGATGATAGAGCTTGAAATGCAGCACCAACTGCAAAGGCAATAGGGAACCAAAGTCCTAGATTATAGATCCCTTCATACGTTTGTTGTGATGTATTAACGGCAGTAAAGATACAGCCTAAAATAATCGAAGTTGCTAGTGTATAGCAAAGTGTTGTGCGATTGGTTATTACAATCCATAAATTATGTTTGACTGAAGAAAAGGAAAGAGAGCGTTGCGCATAAAGAGTTTCCGGCAAGCGGAATTGAATCCAAATCATCAACCCGAAACCAATCATTGCCATGAATATGAAAATAAATTGCCAGTTTCCAAACAGTAAAATGATCTGTCCTGTTGCTGGTCCAATCATTGGTGCAATAAGGAAAACCATCATCACGATAGACATCACTTCTGCCATTTTCCGACCACTATAGAGATCACGTACAATGGAAACTGTGAGCACGCGCATAGCAGCTCCTCCCATACCTTGTAAGGCACGCAAAATAAGCAAGAGAGAAAAATTTGATACAAAGGCAGAACCAATCGCTGCAAATGAATACAAAGCAAGACCAATAAGAATAATCTTACGGCGCCCATAACGATCACTTATGGGACCAAAAAATATCTGTGTGACGCCATAGCTGATAAGATAACTAGAAATGATATAATGCTGATCGTTTTCATTGATAACATTTAAACTGTTTAAAATGTTGGGCATAGCTGGCAACATAATATCAACAGCTATAGAATTGATGGCCATGAGTGAAGCAATGAGAATAACAAATTCTTTATAGCCAATTTTTTCTCTAATCGCATCACTATGCTTTTGTTCGTCGACTGAATATGACATATGCACCCTTTTAATAAAAGTTTCGACTGAACACGATTCTATAAGAAGCAAATAAAATGAGAGACATCTATGATTTATTGCAAGGAATGTCTTTTTCCTTTAGCAGTTCTTGCAATTCGTTATTTTGAAACATTTCTTTAACAATATCACAGCCGCCAACAAATTCACCTTTGATATAGAGTTGCGGAATTGTTGGCCAATTTGAGTAGTCTTTTATCCCTTGACGCAATTCGTTAGAAGTTAAAATATTAATTCCTTTATAATTTAACCCTAAATAATCAAGGATTTGAACGACCTGCCCAGAAAATCCACATTGTGGAGCGTCAGGCGTTCCTTTCATGAATAAAATGACATCATTTGTTTTAATTTCGTTGTCAATAAAATCATGAATAGTAGTCATCTCTATTCCTCAATAGTATAAATTCTTGGAAGTGTGCATTCACGCTCATATTATTTCTAATAGTATTGAGTGAATGAATGCAAGAAGAAATTTTTAAATTATTTGGGAATACTCGTTTGCAGTGCTAAAGCGTGCAAGTCATTTCCCATATTGCCTTTAAGAGCATCATAAACCATTTTATGTTGTTGAACACGGGTTTTACCACGAAAACTTTCAGAAATAACTTCTGCAGCATAATGTTCTCCATCTCCAGCAAGATCACGAATTGTTACAGTAGCATCAGGAATGCCTTCACGAATAAGCGTTTCAATTGCATGGGCACTCATTGCCATCATTATTCTCCTATGTATTCATTTCTTATAAAGGCTGTTGCTTAAGAGAAAAAACAATTTTTACTCTTCACCCATAAATTGTGGAAACCAGTTTTCATAGGCTTTTGTGAGTTTGTCTACTGAAAGTGTTAATATCCCATCTATATTGAGAGAAGTCCCCTCAACTTGACCTAGCTCTGTTAAAGTAACTGTATTGATTTGTGCACGCTCTTTAAGACTATTGAGAGAGTGAGGTTTGACGGCTAAAAGATAACGTCCTTGGTCTTCTCCAAAAAGTTCTGCATGATGGGGTGATTTATTGCTTAACGTTACTTTGATTCCTTTACCTGCTTTAATCACCATTTCGGCAAGTGCTATCGCCAATCCCCCGTCAGAAAGGTCATGGGCAGCGTGAATAAAACCGCTATTAATGGCATCTCGAACAAATTGACCATGTTTTTTTTCAAGTTGTAAATCTACAGGGGGGGGGGCACCTGCATCAATATTTAAAATGTTACGTGCATAGATTGATTGTCCTAAATGAGAGCCGCAATTTCCTACTAAAACAAGAATATCTCCATTTTGCATACCACTTATTGTTACCATTTTAGACCAATCATTAAGAAGGCCTACACCAGCAATTGTAGGGGTTGGAAGAATGGCTTTCCCATTTGTTTCGTTGTAAAGAGAAACATTGCCTGAAACGATAGGAAAATCGAGGATTCTACAAGCTTCTCCTATACCTTTAATAGCCAAAACCAGCTGTCCCATAATTTCAGGTTTTTCAGGGTTACCAAAATTGAGATTATCTGTAGCAGCCAGTGGTGTTGCACCTGTCGTACTAATATTTCGCCAGCATTCTGCGACAGCTTGTTTTCCTCCTTCATAAGGGTCTGCTTCACAATAACGAGGTGTTACATCAGAAGAAAAAGCAAGAGCACGTTTGCTGTTGTTTCCTACACGGATAACGCCTGCATCACCTCCTGGACAAACAAGGCTATTTCCTTGGATAAGGGTATCATATTGTTCATAAACCCATCGCCGTGAACTTTGATCAGCAGAATTCAATAAGGATAGAAGGGCATCACCAAGATTTTCAACCTTTTTGACGTCTTCTGCTTTCAAGGGTGTTTTTTTTGCCGGCTCACTCCAAGGACGATCATAAACAGGTGCTTCATCACCAAGCTCTTTGATGGGAAGATTGACAACTTCTTCCCCTTGATGAAATACACGAAAACGTAAATCATCGGTTGTTTTCCCAATGATAGAAAAATGTAGCCCCCACTTATGAAAAATTGCTTCTGCTTGCTTTTCTAGTTCTGGTTTAAGGACCATGAGCATACGCTCTTGACTTTCAGACAGCATCATTTCATAGGCTGTCATATTTTCTTCTCGAACAGGAACTGTATCGAGATTAAGCTGTATCCCTAAATTTCCTTTTGCACCCATTTCAACGGCAGAAGAGGTGAGTCCTGCTGCTCCCATATCTTGAATAGCAACAACGGCTCCAAGTTCCATGAGCTCTAAACATGCTTCAAGGAGACATTTTTCTGTAAAAGGATCACCTACTTGAACAGTTGGGCGTTTTTCACTGATTGAATCATCAAATTCAGCAGAAGCCATTGTTGCTCCACCGACACCATCACGTCCTGTTTTTGCACCAAGATAAACAACAGGGAGTCCAATACCTTGCGCTTTAGAATAAAAAAGGGCGTCTGTCTTTGCAATACCGGCGACAAAAGCGTTAACAAGGATATTGCCATTATAACGCTTATCAAAATTTACTTCTCCACCAACAGTTGGAACGCCAAAAGCATTGCTGTAACCACCAATTCCAGAAACAACACCAGAAACAAGATGGCGTGTTCTTGGGTGATCAGGAGCACCAAATCGCAATGCATTCATAGCAGCAACAGGACGGGCTCCCATTGTAAAGACATCACGTAAAATACCACCAACACCTGTTGCTGCACCTTGATAAGGTTCAATATAAGAAGGGTGGTTATGGCTTTCCATTTTGAAAACAACACATTGCCCTTCGCCAATATCGACAACACCAGCATTTTCACCAGGTCCTTGGATAACACATTTTCCTTCTGTCGGAAGAGTCGTTAGCCATTTTTTAGATGATTTATAGGAACAATGTTCGTTCCACATTGCAGAAAAAATTCCTAGTTCAGTAAATGTTGGTTCTCTACCGATTAACGTCAGGATACGTTCATATTCATCTTCTTTTAGCCCGTGTTGTGCAATGAGCTCTGGTGTAATAGTGATGTTATTGCAAGGCTTCATGAGTATTTATCCGTCCAATTAATCGAAATTTAGCATTTTTATTTTTTTAATCTAGCAGCTTATATTATAAGCAATACTGTTGTTTAATAATAAAAATATTTATAGACAGTAAGCTGAAGATTTTGTTCGTTTGTTTGGTGGGATTTAAGACTAAAAATGGTCTTAAATAATTATGTGTTTAAAAAATAATATCCATTGTTGTTTGTGAAAAGCTTTGTTCATAGATTTACGATGCGAGAAATGGTATAGATCCTTGTTTTTTAAAAATTATGGAGCGCGAGTATTTTTTCAGCATCATCCATTTACTAACTCTAAAGCACTTTGAAAAAGTAAACGACCGTCAATACCTCCGTGGGCGGGTTCAATAAAGTTTTCAGGATGAGGCATCATACCAAGAATATTACCAGCTTTATTAACAATACCAGCAATATCTTTCATTGAGCCGTTCGGGTTTGTGTTTTCTGCATAGCGAAAAACAATTTGTTCATTATCTTCCATTTGCCTTAGTGTTTCACTATCAACAAAATAATTTCCATCATGATGGGCAACAGGACAACGAATAATTTGTCCTTTAGAATAATATCGAGAAAATTTTGTTTTGGCGTTGACGACTTCAAGTTTGATTTCACGACAAACAAATTTTAAAGAAGCGTTACGCATTAAAGTCCCAGGTAATAATCCTGCTTCCAACAAAATTTGAAATCCATTACAGATACCTATTATTGTCGTACCTTCTTGTGCTTTTTCACGAATGGCTTTTAAGATGGGAGTTCGCGCTCCAATAGCACCACATCTTAAGTAGTCGCCATAGGAAAAACCACCAGGAATAATAATAATATCTACATCTGGAATTGTTGTTTCTGTTTGCCAAATTTTTAGTGGCTCAACTCCCGTTATATGATGTAATGCTGCAACCATATCTCGATCACGATTTAATCCAGGAAGTTGAATGATGGCAGTTTTCATGAGCGTTTCACTTAAAAAAGTTCGATTGTATAATTTTCAATGACAGTATTTGCGAGTAACTCTTCACACATTTGTTCAAGTTTTTTCTTTGCGGTTTCAGAAGGTAGATCATCAAGAACAATATCAAAAACCTTTCCTTGACGAATGGATTGAATGCCTTCGAAAGCTAAACTTTTTAAAGCACCGGCAATCGCTTCTCCTTGTGGATCAAGAACGCTTTCTCTTAAAGTAACTGTAATGCGTGCTTTCATTTCTTGCTTCCTGCTTTTTAAAAGAACCCCTTCTTTGAAGAGGGGTATTTATATAAGGTGATGTTTTTTACCTTGTTTTTACTTTACGAGAACGGGACCACTTGGTCGTGTTGGTTCGTTTTCATTCATAATACCAAGACGTTTGGCAACTTCTTGATAGGCATTAATAAGCCCACCCATATCACGACGAAAACGATCTTTATCCATTTTTTCTTGTGTTTGCATATCCCATAGTCGTGCAGAATCAGGTGAGATTTCATCAGCAAGAACAATGCGCATTGTTTCATCTTCCCACAGGCGACCAAATTCCATTTTAAAATCAATTAATTGGATGTTAACACCGGCAAAAAGCCCAGAAAGAAAATCATTAATACGAATTGAAAGTTGCATGATATCTTCTATCTCTTGTGGGACAGCCCACCCAAAAGCTGTGATATGTTCTTCCGTTACCATGGGATCATCGAGAGAATCATTTTTATAGTAGAACTCAATGATGGATTGCGGAAGCGGGGTTCCTTCTTCTAAACCTAAACGTTTAGCAAGAGAGCCGGCAGCAACATTGCGAACAACAACTTCCAACGGAATGATTTCCACTGCTTTAATAAGCTGTTCGCGCATGTTTATACGTTTGATAAAATGTGTTGGGATGCCCAAACGCCCAAGATGGCTAAAGATATGTTCCGAAATTCGGTTGTTTAAAACCCCTTTTCCGTCGATAATTTCATGTTTTTTTGCATTAAAGGCAGTTGCATCATCTTTAAAAAATTGAATATAAGTCCCTGGTTCAGGTCCTTCATATAAAATTTTAGCCTTGCCTTCATAGATACGGTGGCGACGATTCATCATGATTCTCTATTTATCTTGAGAGGTTTTTAATAACATTGATAAATGATACTATCCTAATTAATAGAATTTCTCAATGATATTGCTATGATACTTTTATAATTTTTGTCATTACACGTCTACCCAAAGGTGAAGATACATAAGCGATGAGAAAGAAGATCACCTCTTTTGGATCAAATTTTTGCAAGAAAGTGAGAGAGGACCATAAGCCCTTCAGGCCAAGGTCCGTGTCCGGATTCTGCGTTAATATGGCCAGAATACCCAGCATCAACAAAGAGTGATCCCCAATCATTGGCAATTTTTTCTGCTACTGAAAATTGACAAAACTCATCGTTGCGACTGGCTATGACAATAGAAGGAAAAGGAAGCTTTTGGCGATGATAGGGGCCAAATGTCATTAAATGTTTGGGACGTATTTTCTCATTGGCGACATCTGGAGGAGCAACAAAGAAAGCGCCACAAATTTTTTCTGTATTTTGTACAGTTGCGTGAATAGCACTGGGAACTCCTAATGAATGAGCAATAAGCATAACAGGCCTTTGAGCTTTTGCAATGGCGGTTTTAACTTTGTTAACCCACTCTTCACAAACAGGCTTTGACCAATGGAGTTGTTCAATGCGGCGGGCTGTCGACAATTTTCTTTCCCAGCGTGTTTGCCAATGATCTGGACCAGATCCTTTGTAGCCAGGAACAATAAGAATATCGAGTTGATTTGCTTTCATGAATTGTTTTCTTTGTTACAACAGATTTTTGATCATAGGTGGAATAGATTTGAGGTTTCTATGTCGCTTTACTGTTCTTCAAAAACACGTTTAAAAATCGTATTGATATGTTTGGTGTGGTAAGAAAGATCAAATTTTTCGCGAAGTTCTTCTTCACTTAAAGCTTTGATAACATCTTTGTCGTTGAGGAGTTCTTCTAAAAAATCTTTTCCTTGTTCCCAAACTTTCATCGCATTTCGTTGTACAATCCGATAAGAATCTTCACGACTGATTCCTGCTTGGGTGAGTGCTAAAAGCACCCGTTGTGAGTGAACAAGGCCACGGAATTTATTGAGATTTTTTTGCATATTTTCTGGATAGACAATGAGATTTTCAATGACAGATGTGAGGCGAGAAAGAGCAAAATCAAGTGTAATAGTCGCATCTGGAGCAATATAACGCTCAACAGATGAATGCGAAATATCACGTTCATGCCAAAGTGCAACATTTTCCATGGCTGGGAGTGCAAATGCACGTACCATGCGGGCTAATCCAGTTAAATTTTCTGTTAAAACTGGATTACGTTTATGAGGCATCGCCGATGAGCCTTTTTGCCCAGGTGAGAAATGTTCCTCTGCTTCCAGAACTTCTGTTCGTTGTAAATGGCGTATTTCTATCGCTAACCTTTCAATAGAGGAAGCAATAACACCAAGTGTTGCAAAAAACATAGCATGACGATCTCTTGGTATTACTTGGGTGGAAACCGGTTCAGCACGCATCCTCAAGGCTTTTGCTACATGTTCTTCAACGCGGGGATCGATATTTGCAAAAGTTCCTACAGCTCCTGAAATTGCGCAAGTAGAAATTTCTTCTCGTGCTGCAAGAAGACGTTTGCGACAACGGGAAAATTCAGCGTATGCAAGAGCAAATTTTACTCCAAATGTTGTCGGTTCAGCATGAATGCCATGACTCCGCCCAATGGTGATTGTTTCTTTATGCTCAAAAGCACGTCTTTTTAATGCTTCAAGAAGTTGATCTATATCCTCTAGCAAAATATCACTAGCACGCATCAATTGAATATTCAGTGTTGTATCGAGAACATCAGATGATGTCATGCCTTGGTGGATAAAACGTGCCTCAGGTCCAATGAATTCAGCTAGGTGGGTCAGAAATGCGATAACATCATGTTTGGTAATTGCTTCAATTTCATCAATGCGATTGACATCAAATTTAGCTGCTGCGCCTTTTTCCCAAATGACTTTGGCGGCTTCTTTCGGAATAATCCCTAAGTGAGCAAGGGCATCACAGGCATGGGCTTCAATTTCGAACCAAATACGATATTTTGTTTCAGGAGACCAAATTGTTACCATTGCAGGGCGGGAATAACGTGCGATCATCATTTTTTTCCTTGTTGTGAGAGGATTGCGGCTTGGCGCAATGCACTCATGCGTGTTTTGTAAAGCTCTTTATTTCCATCTTTATAAATTGCAGAGCCTGCGACAAATACATTTGCTCCAGCTTTTGCAGCTATCCCAATTGTATCAACGGTGATACCACCATCAACTTCAAGATCAATAGGGCGGTTTGCAATCATGCTTTTAACGCGCTTAATTTTATCTTTTATTTCTGGAATAAAACTTTGTCCACCAAAACCGGGATTGACCGTCATGATGAGAATGAGATCTAATTGATCAAGCAAATATTCAAGTACATGTTCAGGGGTGCTTGGATTGAGTGCAATTCCTGCTTTTTTTCCCATTTTTTTGATTGTTTGTAATGAACGATGAAGATGTGGACTTGCTTCAGCATGAATGGTTATAATATCTGAACCCGCTTTTGCAAAAGCTTCCAAATAAGGGTCTACTGGTGCGATCATCAGGTGGACATCAAATATTGCTTTGGTTAATGGGCGTAGAGCCTTGACGATTTCAGGACCAAAGGTGATATTAGGAACAAAGTGTCCATCCATGATATCAAGATGAAGCCAATCTGCACCAGCATCAACAACATCTAACATTTCTTGTCCAAGTTTAGAAAAATCAGCAGCCAAGAGTGAAGGCGAAATGAGATGAGAATGGGGCATTAAAATCTCCTTGATTGGCTGTTTTTATCATATCGCAGTGTATACACAAATATCTTTTGTGTTATGACGGAAAAGAAAAAATATGTATTATAGATCTTTTTATGGAAAGATCGCTTGAAATTTTAAAGCTTTATAAGTGAAAGATATGTCGAATCATAAAACATATTTGATGCCTGAACTTCAACATAAACATACTATCGCGGTTTCTTCCCAAGAATATCGAGATGCCATGAGTCTTTTTGCAGGAGCTGTGCATATTGTGACAACAAATGGTATTAAGGGAAGACGCGGGGTGACTGTTTCGGCGTGTTGTTCTTTATCTGATGATCCTCCGACCCTTCTTGTTTGTCTCATGCGCCATAATTTAAAGAATCAGGTGTTTATGGAGAATGGAAATTTTTGTGTTAATAGCTTGGCAGGAAAGCATCGTTCATTAGCGGATGTTTTTTCGAGGCGTTGCAATTCTACACAAAATGAGCGTTTTGATGTTGCTCAATGGGGAGCTTTGCAAACGGGAGCGCCTAGTCTTTCAGACGCTCTAGCATCGTTTGATTGTCGTTTGATTTGTTGGCATGAGCACGCAACCCATTGTGTTTTGATTGGTGAGGTTGTTGCAATCAACTGTAATAAAGAAAAAGATGCTTTGATGTATTTGAAACGTGAATATCACACTTTGCCTTTATAAAGATTTTATTTTTTTGCATTGCTGAAATGATTTATTATTGCCTCATTTAGATTTTAAACAATAAGAAAGCAGGGGAGAGATCACTCTGATATCTGAATATTAGATTTCCTTCTTTTTGAAGTTTCTCAGTAAGCAAGAAAAATGTTCTGGATGAGATTTGATCAAGAATCCAACCTAAATAGAAAAGCGATTAAATCTAAACAGTGTATTTAGACATATTTGTAGATTGTTATGAAAAACATTTTACTCTTGTGTTGATGGGTATTGCACAATATATAGACCGCACATAGCATATGTGGAGGTTTTTTATTGCATGAGCGAAGAGATTGATGGTCAATATCGCCCCAGTGAAGATGAGCCTTTTATGAATGAGCGGCAAAAGGCGTATTTTCGTGCTAAATTGGTTTCTTGGAAGAATGATATATTAAAAGAAGCTCGTGAGACTTTGGAAAATTTGCAGGAAGAGAATGTTGGTCAACCCGATTTGACTGATAGGGCTTCTTGTGAAACTGATCGTACAATCGAATTACGTGCGCGTGATCGTCAGAGGAAACTTATTTCAAAAATAGATGCTGCTTTAGAGCGCATTGATAATGGGACATATGGCTTTTGTGAAGAAACCGGCGAACCCATTAGTATAAAGCGTCTTGAGGCTCGACCGATAGCCGTTTTATCATTGGAAGCGCAAGAACGTCACGAACGACGTGAAAGAGTTTATCGCGATGATTAAGGTCATTGAAATGATAAACAAACGAAACTCGTGGTGATAAAATTGTATATTTTTATTTTTGAAGGGTAGGAATGAATAAAGATGGTTCTTGCCTCCCCTCAATTTCGGCGGTGATTGCTGAATCTTTTACTGCTTGATTCGTAAAAGGAGAGGGATTTTTATCCGATATATCGTTTCTTTCTGTAGGGGCGGAATTTGGATGTGTGTGTGTTTCTCTCTTTTGTATTTTGGATGTACTGGTAATATCGGATTCTACAACCACATCTGTTAATCCGCCAATAAGGAGCAAATGTTCTTTATTATCGCAACGGACTAAAACAAGGCGGCGTGCTCGATCTATAGAAATTACTTCACATAATGCTAATCGTGATAGACTTTTTTTTCTATTATTGCTGAATCTTCCCGTACTTAAACGACGTAAAAACAAGATAATTATGGTAATAGCCACAATTGTTATTATAAAAAACAAAAAGCTTATCGTTATCTTCGCAGCAGATACACCTATTTGCTCTGATAACCAGATATACATAGATTTTCTCCCATTTTTGTGTGAAAATATCGTTTTTATTGAGATAAATTTATAAACACACCCTTAAAAGGTTCACTTAAATACAAGAAATAAAATTTTTAACATTAAGTGAGCTTTCTTTGAAAGATAATATCATAGTATATACTTTATAACAATGAATATAAAGGAAGTTTTGTGATATAAGAAACAGCTAAATCTAAGGCAATGAGAGATGGATAAAGGTTTTGATAATAATAAAAGATCAGCGTCTTCTGTTCATCGAAGAGTTGTGATTTTTGGTATTGTTTTTATATTATTTTTTCTTTTCATTGTGGGTATTTTAGGTTTTTTTTATCCACAAAGCTATTTGCAAAAGGCTATATTGATATCTTTTTTGATTCTAGCAATTATCGGCGTTGCAACACTCGTTTTGTGTGGAATGGGAATTTTAAGATACCATGTGTGGTCGCATGAAGATTTTGATTTTAGCATCTTTAATCGGAGCGATGATGCAATTGTAATCTCTGACCTTTCTGGTTTTGTTTATTATTCTAATCAAAACTATCGAAAAATTGTGACTTATAAGCCTGAAGTGTCTTGTTATATGGTTATTGCTGATCTTCCAGGAGCTGGTGCACTTTCGTATCGCTTAAAGGTTGCAGCCTGTAATAATCTTGCGGCGCAAGAGGAATTAAGAGTAGAACAACCAATATTTACCGATTCTACACCAAAAAAATCTGTTTGGTATAATATTTCCATTCAACCTATCACAAAACAGAAAAAAAAGCTTTTATTTTGGCGTATTGCTGATATTTCGCATTTACAACAAACACGAGAAGTTTTTTTCTCGAACCTTCAAGAAGCTATCAATCACTTGGATCAAGCTCCTATTGGTTTTGTATCAGTTAATACACAAGGAACTATTCTTTATGCGAATGCGATTTTTGCCGAATGGTTTTCAATTGATTTAGCGAATTTCTCAGTTGGTCAATATAATTTTGATTCGTTATTTGATAGCGTTGGCGCTAAGAGCTCATGGAGTGATATCTGTTTGCAAACCAACAGATATCAAAGTTCAGGTTACTCTTTACCTTATAAGTTTTCGTTATGTTTAAATTCGCAAGCGACTTGTGAGAAAATATTCCATTGTCTTATCTCTGTTTCTTCTCTCTTAGAAGAGGAAGCCGTTTATCGTATTGTGATCATTCCACAACAAATACAAAAAGAAGAGGACGACCAATTAAAATTACCCACTATATTAGGAGAATATTTTGATGCGAGTCCTTTTGCAATAGCCGTGGTAGATCATGAAGGGCAATTGGTTCATATGAATAAAGCTTTTTCATCACTCACGGGATGTATGGACAAAGCTGTCAATTTTTATGACGTTATTTCTCGTCGTGATTGTGTGCAGTTAGAGCGTTCTTTTCAGAGAATTGCGACAAATAAAAATTATTTTGTTTCTCTAGAAACTGTTTTAGAAAAAAATGAAGAATGCCATTTACGGCTCCATATTATGTCTGTACCACCCCATCATGGTGATGCATTGCAAGATTTGCTTATTATCTCTGTGATTGAAACAACCGAACAAAAAACGCTTGAAGATAAAATGATGCAAAGTCAGAAGATGCAAGCTGTCGGACAATTGGCTGGCGGCATTGCTCATGATTTTAATAATGTTTTAACAGCAATTTTAATGTCGTGTGATCTTCTTTTAAATACGCATCGTAGTTCTGATCCTGCTCATGCTGATCTGATCAATATTAAAAATAATGCTAATCGTGCAGCTGCTCTTGTACAGCAATTATTAGCTTTTTCTAGAAAGCAAACACTTCGACCTGAAGAAGTTGATTTTACTGAATTTTTATCAGATATTCGCAATCTTATTTTACCACTTTTGGGGAATAATGTTCAGTTAAAAATTATCCATGGAAGAGATTTGTGGAGTGTTGAAGTCGATCAAGCATCTTTTCAGCGTGTTATTATGAATTTGGTTATTAATGCGCGTGATGCCATGTTAGATGGAGGTATTGTTACGATTGCGACAAACAATATTACAAAGCAACAAAGTGCTGAATTTAATCATCTTGGTTTAGAAATTGGTGAGTATGTACAATTGACTATTTCAGATACAGGGGCTGGTATATCTGCTGCTATACAAGAAAAAATGTTTGAGCCATTTTTTACAACAAAAGAAGTTGGAAAAGGAACAGGACTTGGTTTATCAATGGTTTATGGAATTATCAAGCAGAGTGGTGGGTGCATTTATTGTGAAAGTAAAGAAGGTGAAGGAGCAACATTTTATATTTTTCTTCCCCGTTATATCCCCAATATAAAAGGAAAAACTTCTCAAAAGATTGAAAAAGATGAAGAGAAAGATAAAAATATAGACTTAACAGGGTCTGCAACTGTTTTATTGGTTGAAGATGAAGATGCGGTTAGAATGGGGGGGGTAAGAGCTCTTCAAATGAGAGGATATACGGTTTTAGAGGCAGCGAGTGGGGTGGAAGCACTCTCTATTCTTGAGAAACAAAAAGGAGCTATTGATATTATTGTTTCCGATGTGGTGATGCCAGAAATGGATGGACCCACTTTATTGAAGGAAGTACGTAAAAACTATCCTGATATCAAATTTCTTTTCGTTTCTGGATATGCAAAAGATGCATTTGCTAAAAATCTTCCACAAGATGCTGTTTTTGGTTTTTTATCTAAACCTTTTACACTCAAACAGTTAGCTCTAACAGTTAAAGAAACACTTTCATCATGAGGCAAAAATTTATGCAATAGAAAAATTGCGTATTTAAGATTTTTTAGGCGAAATACGAGAGTATTTTGATAAATAGAACTTGTGATAATGTCATAGAACTGAATAAAAAAGAAGAATTTGAAAATTTAATTAAAATTCAAAAAAAACACACATTCTGTGCAAAAATTTATGAAAAGATAGGCTCTATTACGTCAACATTTAATAGAGATTTTCAATTATAGACACTGAGCACGAATTATATGTAAAACATTGAAAAATGCTTATTAATAGATTGCTGATACACTCAAAAAGATAAAAGCTGTTGCTGCGCATCTACCATTTTGCTCTTCCCTTCAATAAATGCTTTTAAGGCTTCGGGGTAGAGTTTATGTTCTGCTTTAAGAACTCTTTGTCCTAAGCTCTCAGCAGTATCATGAGGATAGACTGGAACGGCTGCTTGGGCAAGGATTTTTCCTGCATCCATGTCTTCTGTAACAAGGTGAACAGTGCAACCCGTGATTTTTACGCCTGCTTGTAAAGCTTTTTCATGTGTGTTTAAGCCTTTAAATGAAGGCAAAAGAGAAGGATGAATGTTTAAAATTCGTCCTTCGTAAAGTTTTACAAAACGTGGCGAGATAAGGCGCATATATCCTGCAAAGCAGAGAAAATCTGGTTTATATTGATTTAAAATCGTAAAAATACTTTCTTCATGCTCTTCTTTTGTTTTGTAAATTTTGCGATCAACAATATGAATAGGTAAGTTATGGTTTCGCGCCTTTTCAATACCGTCTGCACGCGGATTATCGCAAATAACCGCGATGATTTCAGCAGGATATTCCTTTTGTTGACTAGCTTGAGCAAGGGCGACCATATTGGATCCATTACCAGAAATGAAAACGATGATTTGTTTTTTCATAAATGCAGTACCCCTTTATAAAGTATTCCTTTATTTTGATCTTGGCGTTTTGTTAAAATGCCAAGAGGAGTTACGCTCTCTCCTTTTCTTTCAAGAGCTTGCGTAATTGTTTCAGCTGCATGCTGTGCTACGATAATGATCATGCCAATACCACAATTGAATGTTCTTAACATTTCTATTTCTTCTATTTTACCTTGTTTGGCAATCCATGAAAATACTGCTGGAACATTGATGGTAGAAAGATGAATTTCAGCGCATAGAGAAGATGGAACAACACGTGGAATATTTTCAGGAAAGCCTCCACCCGTAATATGAGCAAGAGCTTTAATCCCTTCGTATTTTTTCATGATGGGAAGAAGCGATTTTACATAAATGCGTGTTGGTGTAAGGAGTGCTATACCAAGGCTGTTTTCGGGAGCAAAAGGGGCAGGGTCATTCCATTTGAGATCATGTTGCTGGATGATTCGTCGAACAAGCGAAAAGCCATTGGAATGAATTCCAGAGGCGCTTAGACCTAATATAATATCACCTTCTGTTAAATCTTTTGAAGGGAGTAGCTTGCTGCGTTCGCATGCTCCTACAGCAAAACCGGCTAGATCATAATCTCCCTCTGCATACATTCCTGGCATTTCTGCAGTTTCTCCTCCAATAAGAGCAGCACCGGCTTGTTTACATCCTTCTGCAATACCAGAAACAATTGCAGCACCTTGTTCAGGGTCAAGCTTTCCAGTTGCAAAATAATCCAGAAAAAAGAGAGGTTCAGCCCCTTGTACGAGTAAATCATTGACACACATAGCCACAAGATCAATACCTACAGTGTTATGGTGACCTACTTCAATGGCAATTTTTAATTTTGTTCCCACACCATCATTGGCTGCTACTAGGATAGGATCCGTAAAGCCAGCTGCTTTTAAATCAAAAATTCCACCAAAACCGCCAATTTCTGCGTCTGCTCCGGCTCGTTTTGTCGCGCGTATAAAGGGTTTAATTTTTTCTACCATGGCATTACCCATATCGATGTTTACACCGGCTTTTGCGTAGGTAAGACCAACTTTGGATTTATTATTTGTAAGATCTTGGTTGCTCATTGGAGCCTTCCTTTAATGGAAAATCGGGTTTTGATATTATGCAATGCCATGATAGAGTTCTCTCTGCAAGAGATATTGATAAGAAAATAAGCAACTTTGCTTGTACCTTATTTTGAAGATGTTTATAATTTTTTGTGAAGAATTTTTTAGGATATTTTATGAGCAAGATATCAGATAATCACGGTCAGTCTTCTTGGCAACTTATGAAAAAGAAAGTGAGTGAGAATACATCTCGTGATCGTTATAAGACTTATGTGCCAGCGTATACTCAATTACCGTTGCCGAATAATATGAAAAGGCAAATCTTTTTTTGGCTTGGTACGCTGATTTTTTTCATTTTTTTTATGTTTGTTTTTGGATCGATTTTGCTTCCTTTTGTGGCAGGGATTGTGCTGGCTTATTTTCTCAATCCCATTGTTCAATTACTTGAAAAATTTGGTATTCGACGGGTGTTTGGGACTGTCCTCATTACCTTATTTATTGTTGTTACCTTTGTTGCTGCTTTAGTTATTTTGATTCCTGTTATTAGTTGGCAAATACAGCAATTCATGAGTGATGGTTTACCTGTTTATATTAATCGTATTCAAACCTTTTTTGTTGAGCATGATTTTGATTGGATAAGGCGCTATTTTGGAAGTGATCCAAATGAATTACGGAATAATATTAAAGGATTTTTGGGAGAAGGTTCTGATTTTATTACGTCTCTTTTGAATTCACTTTTAAAGTCAGGAAAATCTATCGTTAATATCGCTAGCTTATTTGTTGTGGCACCTGTGGTGGCATTTTATATGTTATTAGATTGGCCGCGTATGGTAACAGCAATCGATTCGTTAATACCGCGTGATCATCTTGAAACCGTTCGGAGTATTTTTCATGAAATGGATAGAGCTATTGCAGGCTTTGTTCGTGGACAAGGAACAGTTTGTCTTATATTGGGAGGCTATTATGCTATTGGTTTAACGATTGCAGGACTCAATTTTGGTCTTTTAATTGGTATGTTTATTGGTCTTATTAGCTTTGTTCCTTATATCGGCACAATGAGTGGTTTGGTCCTTTCTGTTGGTATTGCATGGGTCCAGTTTTATCCCAATAATTGGGGAGGAATCATCGTTGTGATGGCACTTTTTTTAATTGGTCAATTTATTGAAGGTTATATTCTTCAACCCAAGCTTGTAGGTTCATCAGTGGGATTACATCCCGTATGGCTGATGTTTTCACTTTTTGCTTTTTCTTCACTCTTTGGTTTTACTGGTATGCTTGTTGCTGTTCCTGCGGCAGCGGCTGTTGGCGTTTTAGTTCGTTTTGCTCTTCATACTTATCTTAGTTCTCAGATGTATTCGCGAAGGGGAAATTCGGAGCCGCTAAAATGAATGGGTGTGAAACGCAATTATCTTTAAATTTTCCTTATGATCCGATTTTTCAATTTGAGGATTTAGTGGTAACGGAAAGCAATCGTATGGCTTTTCAGCTTATTGATCACTGGCCCAATTGGAGCTTACCTATTGCAGTTTTGGTTGGCAAAGAAGGATCTGGAAAAACGCACTTTTCTAATATATGGCTCCAAAAAGCAGATGCTTTCAGGATTCAGCACAATGAAATTGATCAGGCTGTTACTGTGGCTTCTTTAGGCAGATCATTTTTGATAGAGGATATTGATGCAGATGAAATCAAAGAGACAGAACTTTTTCATTTAATTAACAGTATTAAGCAAGCTAATCTTGATGCACGACAAGCTACTTTATTGATGACGGCACGGACACTTCCTTCCGCTTGGAATTTAAAGTTAAATGATCTAAAAAGTCGTCTTAATTCGGTGATGTTCGTTGAAATTAATCAGCCTGATGATGCATTATTAACAGCTGTTGCATTTAAGCTTTTTTCCGATAGGCAACTTATTGTACATCCAGACACGGTTTATTATCTTGTAAGTCGTTGTGAACGTTCTTTATTTTCATTGAAGCGTGTTATTGATTCTGTTGATCAGTTGGCATTACAAAGAAAAAGAAAAATAACACGTGCTGTTATTGCTGAAGTTTTGAATAGAAGAAATCCGTAAACACTCCCTATCATGGCTTACTTATTCTGTCTTTCTATTATCGTTTCAATATGTGGCAAGACAAGTCATTTAAATTTTCTTCTTTTTTGATATCCGTTAAGAGTGAAAAATAGTATTTTTTACTTTAGTCATGTGTTTATCTTAAATAGCTTTGAGATTTTATTGTATGATGTTGACTTTTTTCCATCTTTGCATTTGAAATTTTTTCTAAAAAAAGCGCTTTATTTTATTTATAATGGAACTTTCGTGCTTTGAAAAAATGTCTGTTGTTTATGGATTTGGATTGTAGAAGATTCTAGAATTTTTATAAAAGAGTTCTTTGCAAGATAGAAAAAGAGGGGAAAAAGCTTAATACAGCTGATTTTTTGGCTTGTGTTCTCTTTTGGAAAGTTTTTCTATGATATTTAAGTCGTTTTTTTCTAAAATTGTATCTGTAGAATGCGTTTTGATACAGTGAGAGTTTGCTTAAAGCAGGATGAAAATTATGAAATCCTTACAGAGAAATTCGTTATTTTTTAATATAGATTGGATTCTTTACGGAGGTTGTTTTCTATTATTTGTCAATAAATATGTTATTGAGTAGGGAAAAAATTTTTAAAACGTGCTTTTTTGTAAAGAAATGCAATAAAATTAAAAAAAAGTGTGTTTTTCTCTTGCACTTCTGTTGTGAAAATTTTAGGAAATGTGCATCAAGTAAATGTAAATGGCGGAGCGTAGCGCAGCCTGGTAGCGCACCTGATTTGGGATCAGGGGGTCGTAGGTTCGAATCCTATCGCTCCGACCATATTTGATTAAGTGTGTGAGAATGACCCAATTGGGTACGTGTGGTGGAAAACTATCATTCAAGCGTTGTGTAATCTGAAGGAAAAAGGCATGATCGCACGTATTTATAGTCCTGCTAAGACAGCTATGCAGTCAGGTAAGGGGAATAGAGGTTTTTGGATTCTAGAGTATGAGCCGGTGAAAGCAAAAATGCTTGAACCTCTTATGGGGTACACGGCAACGTCTGATATGAATAATCAGGTGAGGATCAGATTTAATAGGAAGGAAGAAGCGATTGCTTTTGCGCGTAAGAATGCTATCTCTTACCGTGTAGAAAAGAAACGTACGTCGATTCGACGTGCTATTTCTTATTCTGATAATTTTCGCAGTGATCGGCAGCACTCTTGGACACATTGAATTAAAGATGCTATTTTGAATTGAGAAAATAATCAGTTGGGTCCCGTAGCTCAGCTGGATAGAGCAACGGCCTTCTAAGCCGTGGGTCACAGGTTCGAATCCTGTCGGGATCACCATCCGGTTTTTACCCATGTATAATGTATTTATTCTTTGTAATTTTTTTTAAAGTTCGGGAACATTAACAAAAGTTCGGGAATAGGATTTTCCAACATACTTTTACAAAGCTCATCTGTTTCCTCCAATGTTCTCTAATAATTTTTTAAATTCTTTGAGAACCACTATTTTAAATGTACAAAGATATTGTCTATCGCATCCATAAAGACAAGCAAAATTAATAATCCATTTTCTAAAGAATTTCGCGCGTCTCAGAGTATGTGTAGAGTCGAATATTTGGTTTTTGTGTAAAAATATTTACTAATGCATCCATAAGGCGTGCAAAATCAATGATAAGCAAAAAGAGGATGAATGCTATCCACTTCATCAAGCGAGACATCATTTTTACACTTTGATAGGTGACGATCATTTCCTGAAGTATTTCTTTTTCTGCTTCTGTAAGCTCTATATCGTCTTGTGTTTTTTTTCTAGCCATGTTTCCACCCACACACACACGTTCACCTTGTTTATTGTGCTTTAAGATCTCTCTTGCTAAGTTTGAACTGATGGCGTTCAGATCTTGCTTATCTAAATAAATTGGCAACCAGCCAACACAAGAAGAAACATATTTATTTGTCGCGCAACCAATCAGAGAGAGCAGCACGCACATCAGCATCACTTTTTTGATTAATTTCATTTTCTACCTCAAGCCGTGTTGTGGCTGCTTTTAAAGCTTTTTCTGTTTGCTTTTGTTGCTCTGCTTTTTTCCCAAGAGTAAAAGCTCTTGCTAAAATCATAAAAAAAGCGGCTAAAACCGCGCCTGTTAGCATCAGATTTCTTTTCATCCATAAGATCATAGACGATGCTCCTGAAAGCGTTTAGCAACAAAGAAAATACCAGCACA
>NZ_JBHILX010000069.1:0-1493 GCF_042193585.1 Bartonella sp. PS7NMGDW | reverse complement strand
GTTTCCATGATTGGACGCTTGGAAATTGGTGTGAAGCTACAAAAAAAATGGATAACACACGAAGATGATCCAGAGCTGTTGGGGCAAGTCCCTGGCACTTTGGCAGAAGGAGAGCCTGGTGCCGCACGCGAAACAGCAAAGCTTGTTTGGGCACTGAAAGAGGATGCGCAAAGTGGCACTTTCTTTCCGGTTTATATTTTACAAGATGGCGTTTTGATTGATCAAAAATCACCCTCATTGCTTGAACCCGCCATGCAAGCTATTGCGACGTACGACCGTGCCCATGGGCATTATATCGTGAGTGGCTGCCGTGTGAGCGCATTGGGACAAAACAACGGCTGCCAAGTGTTTAGTATTCAAGAAGGAGAAGCCAATATCAATGGCTTTAAACGCAAGCGCTTAGCCGCCTTGCGCCATGAAGAGGTGCAAGACTTTTCAACAAGCGTTGTTCCAAGCGAAACACATATTTTTGCGCCTCCAAAAGGGAAAACAAGTTTTACCTTTAAACCCTATTATTTTCCTATTGCCGATATTCAGTCTCTTTTGTTGACAAAAGAAAAAACCGTTAACGTCACCCGTGGTGCAGTTGCTGCAGGGCGTGATGGTGTGCCGGATAAAAGCATCACCGCGTTTATCAAAGTCGTTCAAGGAAGTAAGGAATTTAAAGAAGGCACAGATTTTAAAAAAACCGGAGACACCATTGATTGGGCGCCCATAGGAGACGAACCTTTACCGGGCAGCAGCTATAAGGTGACTTACCGTTACCGCGCAAAAATCACGGCTGATAAAGTAACAGCGCAGGAAATCACAGTCTCAGGTGGGGCGCAAGGTGGTGATATTATCGTCAGTTACACTTACAAACTCCCCCGCATTGACCGCATAGGACTGAACACACAAGGCAATGTCGTATATATCAAAGGAGTTTCATCAGATCATCCCATGGCACCAAATGTCCCTGATGATGTGTTGTCCCTTGCAACGATCACCAACAATTGGCTTGAAACGCCGGTTGTTGTCAATGATGGCACACGGGTTGCCCCCTATGATGAGATGTGGCGCTATTTTCAACGGGTGCTCTCGCTTGACAGGCTGATGCAGTTAGAGCGCATTAAAAGCAATGTGGACTCTAAAGAACCTGTCGCTAAAAAAGGCATGTTCGCTGATCCCTTTCTAGATGACTCTTACAGAGATGAAGGCTTTCAACAAACGGGGGCGGTAGGCAACGGCATTTTGCAGCTTGCCATTGACCCAACATTCTATACTGCTCCTTTAAAAGCGCCTGTCACCCTTGACTGGACAAATGAAGTGATCATTGCGCAAGAGTTGACAACGGCTTGCGAAAAAATCAACCCCTATCAAAATTTTGCACCCCTACCTGGTACAGTAACCCTTGAACCCGCGACAGACTTTTGGCACGAACAGCGCACCGATTGGCTCTCAAGCGTGACCAATCAACTGAACATGGGATGGAACCGTGGGAGAAGCATTCGTAA
>NZ_JBHILX010000068.1:0-1493 GCF_042193585.1 Bartonella sp. PS7NMGDW | reverse complement strand
GTTTCCATGATTGGACGCTTGGAAATTGGTGTGAAGCTACAAAAAAAATGGATAACACACGAAGATGATCCAGAGCTATTGGGGCAAGTCCCTGGCACCTTAGCAGAAGGAGAACCTGGTGCCGCACGCGAAACAGCACAGCTTGTTTGGGCACTGAAAGAGGATGCGCAGAGCGGCACTTTCTTTCCCGTTTATATTTTACAAGATGGTGTTCTGATTGATCAAAAATCGCCCTCATTGCTTGAACCCGCCATGCAAGCTATTGCGACGTACGACCGCGCCCATGGACATTATATCGTGAGTGGCTGCCGTGTAAGCGCATTGGGAGCCAATAACGGTTGCCAAGTGTTTAGTATTCAAGAAGGAGAAGCCAATATCAATGGCTTTAAACGCAAACGCCTTGCCGCCTTGCGCCATGAAGAGGTGCAAGACTTTTCAACAAGCGTTGTTCCAAGCGAAACGCATATTTTTGCGCCTCCAAAAGGGAAAACAAGCTTTACCTTTAAACCCTATTATTTTCCTATTGCCGATATTCAGTCTCTTTTGTTGACAAAAGAAAAAACCGTTAACGTCACCCGTGGTGCCGTTGCTTCGGGGCGTGATGGTGTTCCGGATAAAAGCATCACCGCGTTTATCAAAGTCGTTCAAGGAACTAAGGAATTTAAAGAAGGAACAGATTTTAAAAAAACCGGAGATACCATTGATTGGGCGCCCATAGGAGACGAACCTTTAGCAGGGAGCAGCTATAAGGTGACTTATCGCACCCGCGCAAAAATCACGGCTGATAAAGTAACAGCGCAGGAAATCACAGTCTCAGGTGGGGCGCAAGGTGGTGATATTATCGTCAGTTACACTTATAAATTGCCCCGCATTGACCGTATAGGACTGAACACAGGGGGCAATGCGGTTTACATCAAAGGTATCTCGACAGATCAACCCATGGCACCCAGTGTCCCTGATGATGTGTTGTCCCTTGCAACAATCACCAACAATTGGCTTGAAACGCCGGGTGTGGTCAATGATGGCACACGTGTTGCCCCCTATGATGAGATGTGGCGCTATTTTCAACGGGTGCTCTCTCTTGACCGGTTGATGCAATTAGAGCGCATTAAAAGCAATGTGGACTCTAAAGAACCTGTCGCTAAAAAAGGCATGTTCGCTGATCCCTTTCTTGATGATAGTTACAGAGATGAAGGCTTTCAACAAACGGGGGCTGTAGGCAACGGCATTTTGCAGCTTGCCATTGACCCAACCTTTTACACCGCTAATCTTACAGCGCCTGTCACCCTTGACTGGACAAATGAAGTGATCATTGCGCAAGAGTTGACAACGGCTTGCGAAAAGATCAACCCCTATCAAAATTTTGCACCCCTACCTGGTACAGTCACTCTTACCCCCGCGACAGACTTTTGGCATGAACAGCGCACCGATTGGCTCTCAAGCGTGACCAATCAACTGAACATGGGATGGAACCGTGGGAGAAGCATTCGTAA
>NZ_JBHILX010000067.1:0-1531 GCF_042193585.1 Bartonella sp. PS7NMGDW | reverse complement strand
TAGATAAAAATATATGGACAATACCAAAAGAAAACATGAAAGGTATTGTAGGAAAGGTTTCAGATTTTCGCGTGCCACTAAGTGATGAAGCTTTGAGAGTTATTGAAAAAACTCTCCCCTTTGAAAAGAATGGTTTTCTCTTTTCTGGTCTTAGAGGCAACCCCATTTCTGATGCCACCATGGCAAAATATATGACAATTTGCGGCTTAACCTATCGTCCCCATGGTTTTCGTTCAAGCTTACGGGATTGGATAGCAGAGACAACGTCAACACCATTTGAGATTGCCGAAACTGTTCTTGCCCATTCAGTTGGGAGTTCAGTGACAAAAGCTTATATGCGAACGGATTTTTTAGAACAGCGACATGTTCTCTTGGAACAGTGGGCTTCATTTATAACAGGAAAGGCTTGACATTATTTCTGTAATGTGTATTTTCGAATCAGGTGCTTAACAAACACCTTAAAACAACTAGCGGATTGGTTACCGAAATAACTAATTTTCCGCATATTAAAAGCTTTGACTCATTGTATGTTAGACGCATATAATGATTTCGTCGGGTGTGGTTATGCTATAAAATACCTTCACGGGGAAAGCATAACGACGGGCTAGTTGCCGTGTTTGTTAGCACCCGGCACTCTTTTTTAGAGTGTCATTAACAAACCTCTAACAACTAGGAGTTCACTATGAACACTCTCATAGAAATTAAAGAACAAATCATTGGACAAGAAACTGTTCAAACTGTTAACGCACGCGAGTTGCATACGTTTTTAGAAGTTAATATACGCTTCAACGATTGGATTTCACGACGGATTGAAGAATATTCTTTTCAAAAAAATCAGGACTTTGTGAGTTTTACTCAAAAAAGAGTAAAACCTAAAGGCGGTCGTCCAAGTACAGAATACCACATCACTTTAGACATGGCGAAAGAGCTCTCAATGGTGGAACGTAACGAGAAAGGACGCCAAGCACGTCGTTACTTTATTGAGTGTGAGAAAAAACTAAAAAACCAAGCTGTTGATTATGATAATGATACGCGCTTTGATTTGCCAAGTTATTGGGAAGGTATGAACGCTGGCGAAAAAGTTTTATATCTTTTAGGTCCTATTCATATGCGTCTTCTTGATGCCTTCAGAGTAGATGAAGAGAATAGAAAATATAAAGCCCTCATTAAAGAAGCTAAGCGGGTTTTAGCAACATCTGTTACGAAAGCTGCTTAGTTTTAAAACCGATTTCATCTCCCCGTTTCAAAAGCGGGGAGGGGATAAAGCTTTCAGTTTTTGGTTAGCCACTGTTTTAAATGTACAAAGACATTATTGATAGTCTCCATGAGACGAGCAAAATTAAGAAACCATTTTCTAAAGAATTTCGCGCGTCTCAGAGTATGTTTAGAGTCGGATATTTGGTTTTTGTGTAAAAATATTTCCTACAGCATCTATAAGGCGTGAAAAATCAAGCGCTAATAAGAGTATAATGAGTACAATCCATTTCGTATAACGCGACATCACTTTTACACTTTTGTAGGTCATGATGAT
>NZ_JBHILX010000066.1:0-1588 GCF_042193585.1 Bartonella sp. PS7NMGDW | reverse complement strand
GCTTTTCCCTCTACCTTTTCCTCAATATCAACAATGGCTTGATCAATTTTGGTCAAGTTTTCCCGCAAGATTGGGAATTCAGAACTGATAAAGCGTCCTTCTTTCGGCAATTCCATGTCGAGTTTTTTCGTTTTTGTCATGTCTCATTTTCCCCTCATAATATACCAGCACCAAAATCACACACCATGGACCGTGCCGCCGGTCCACCGGTAAGGGTCAATTTCAAGCGCGCTTGTTTGGCTGTTTTATCACCACTGATAAATTTGCGCTCTGTCCAAAGCGGTTCAGCGAGTTGCTCTGTTTCCTCTAATTTCAAAGGGGTGAAAGCACCATCATCCAGTTGCATCTCCAGTGAAAAGGTTGCACCGCCCGGTAAAAAGGTTTTGATATAACTGGTCAACCTTGCCTTTTCTCCAAAGGAAAAAGCACGGGTGACATAAGTGGCTTCCTTATGAATCTTCCCTGCAATCAATTGAACAGGAGCAAACAAAACAGGTGAGAGCTTCTCTGTCCCTTTGAGAATGGCGCGAAGCTTTATCTTTTCACTGATATATTCAGTAAGGCTTAGCAATTGAAAGGGAAGGAGTTGATAAACCGTGCCATTGTTTCGTTCAATTTCAAAGATGACAGAACAATCGCTTGAAGGCAATTCAATGGCTGCGCGTATTTGTAAATCAGAGCAGTCCACAAGGTCAAAAGTGCCAAGATCAATGGTTTTTTCTGTTTGTGTGTAGCGGGCTGCCAACACTCGAAAAGCTAAAGCCTCATCTTGATGAGCAGTCCAGCTTTGTGCGTTAACTGAAGAAAAGCGTGGACCGGTCACGTAAGGGTGGCTTGAGACATATCTCTGATGTTCTGCATCAAAATCCCCAAGCTTTGCTAAGGAGACAGAATGATTACTATCATCTGTCTTGATAACGAAAGCCGTTAAGCGATCATCGGGGACAAGAAGTGGTACATCATAGCGTGCCTCTGCCCACCCTAGCTTTGCGCCCTTCATGGAATAAAAGCTTTGTGCTTGGATATCGGCGGTCGGATAACCGTTTTCAGTGGTGACCAAATCAATCACCAAATCATGGTTTTGATTGCCGATTTTGCAAAGATGAAAGTCAATACCGGTGATTTGCCGTGTTTCATCGGGTGTAAAAACTTGTGCTTGTGGATCCACTTGTGTCCATATTTTTACTGTGGTGGTGCGTCGCATCACTTTCACATCAATCACACCTTGCCCAGTAAAAAGCCCTGTTGCAATGGTTCCACCTTTTCCCCGTGCCACAACGTTTTTTGTACCAGCTGTAATATTTTGTGGAATCGTGAAAGCGCCTTCAAGAGCGCCATCGGGAGATGTAAAACAATAATAGATTTTTTGTAAAACATCCACGCCATCAAAGGTAAAGCTTTCTAATTTTTCCCCTTTGCCAAAACCTTCAATTTTAAAGGAAAGGGTAATTTGTCTTAAGAAATCGATTTGCTCTTGGGTTGCACTCACCAAATCATCACGCACTTCTGTTTTACGAATGCTTCTCCCACGGTTCCATCCCATGTTCAGTTGATTGGTCACGCTTGAGAGCCAATCGGTGCGCTGTTC
>NZ_JBHILX010000065.1:0-1776 GCF_042193585.1 Bartonella sp. PS7NMGDW | reverse complement strand
TGACGCCTCACCTCTTCAAAATACACCACGTCAATTTGACCTGCTGTCTGCTTTATTTCTGATAGCCATTGCTTAAAGCGCAAATAACGCATTCCACCGCCTTCAAAACGGCGCGATTGAAAATTCACGGTACCACTGAACATGTCACCACTTGCACCACGTATCGCCCACCCCGTTTTGGTACCTAGATCAAAACAAAGAATCGTGTTATTCACCACGCCACTCCATACATAATGTGTTTTATATGATTGTTTTTTTCAAAAAGCGGGGAGGGAAAGGTGTGTGAAATATGTCAATAATATCTTGGCTTACTTCTTTTATCATCAGTGTAATTTCAGCAGGCTTTGTTTTTTATAAATACCACAAAGAACAAAAAGAAAAACGTTTAGGACAAAAATTACAAAGTTATAGTGTGCGTAAAATTCTTGCGCAAACATCTCCAAATACCCTTAAAGAACTTAACGTTCGCCTAGAATTAATCATCCACAATCCAACAAAACAAATAATCAAGATAAATCACATAAAAATCCCTGAAGACAACCCGTTTGAATTTAGAAAAGCATGCTACCCAGATCCCACCAAAGGTATCTCAGACTCTAAGAAATATAAAAACGCAACGAAAATCTCCTTAAAAACCCCAAAGCACATTGATTTAATAGACCCAAAACTAAAGCCTGAGCGTACGGGTTTTTTTGACCTTTTTAGTATAGAACATGAGGATAAATTGGCCCTTTGGTTTGATATAAAACCAATAGAACCATGCTTAAGAAAACCTATAATCATTGTAGTTGAACACACTTCATGTAATGATCCAGAAGAAAAGCTGGAGACTACGTTTTGTCTTGGTTTTTTCCGGTGTACAGATGAACAGAACAATATTTTTTGGAATAAATTTTTCAAAGAAAAAACGCCTTCGTGAATAATTCTAATAGCTAAAGCCATATTCTGTACTCCCAATAATAACGGAGTCTCTCCAATGTTCTACGGTGCCAAGGTAGAGATGCCATGTATTGTTGTGGTGTTAACATAGACAATTTATAAGTCGTATTGGAAATGTAATTAAAGTTTGGAACTAGGTGATCACCACGTAATCTGCCGCCACCAAAAACAGCCCCTAAACCACTAATCCAACAATTACCTTCGTGACTGAGGTTCTCTTCACTCTCTACCCAGCCACCTAAATCACCTTTCTTTACTTTGCCAAAGCTTCTCAATGCTCGTATTCGGTGTAACTTGAAAGGACCGAGATCAACTGTATCGTCTGTAAGTTCGTATTTCTTTTTACTACTATTAACTAAATCACAGCCACTAATAAAACCTGTATCAATCCATGCATCACCACACACACGGGCATTTCCACAAATTATTGCTGAACCGTATACATGTGCATTATCAAAAACTTTAGCATCAAAATAAACAATGGCATTGCCATAAACATGAGCGTTATCATAAACGTTGGCATTACCAAAAACCTTGGCTCGACCGTAAACCCTAGCACTACCATAAACCTTTGCATCGTCCCCAACCCAACAGTCTCCCTCATGACTTAAATTGCTTTCATTTTCAATAAAGCCACCTAAGTCACCTGCGTACACATCTCTAAAATTTCTTAAAGCACGTATACGATGAAGCGTAACTCCATTAACTTCGATTGTTTCATCAGTAGATTCATACTTCTTTTTAACTGTCATCTTATCCACTCCTCACTTACCCTTCTTCTTACTCTTCTTATTCTTATGAGGCGGCGCTTTTACTGCTTCATCACGCTGTTTAAGC
>NZ_JBHILX010000064.1:0-1785 GCF_042193585.1 Bartonella sp. PS7NMGDW | reverse complement strand
AAAGCACTTGGTATTCAATTAGGTAGGTATCAAAATGAAAAAAATTGAAAAAAATAAAAAATACGTATTGACATTAAAAAAAGGTTCGTTTAGAAATTTCGACAAGTGCTAAAAACACTTAATCGTAAGCGGTTAAACCACGTAAGGTTTTTCCCATTTCTTAAAATACTGACTTTCTTTTGTGCTATCATTGGCATATAACGATTTTGTCGGGTGTAGCTATACCATACAATACCCTTCGCGAGGGGAAAGTATAGCGGCGGACTTACGACCGTGTTTTTAGCGCCCGGCGCCCTTATGGGCTGTCAATTAAAAACCTAATTTCGTAAGGATTTATTATGCAAAATTCTGTAAAAAAATATCAACTCACCAATCAAACAATTCTTCGTGAGGGTAAAAAACTTTATCGCATTAAGGCGTTAAGAGATTTTGGTGATGTTAAAGCTGGTCAACTTGGTGGCTATATTGAATCTGAAGAAAATCTTTCCCATGATGGTAATTGCTGGGTTGGTGATCAGGCCATTGTTGTGAGCCCTGGTCGTGTTTACGAAAATGCGCAGGTTTATGGCAATGCAGGTGTTGGTGGTTTTGTATATGGTAATGCTCGCGTCTACGATTCAGCAAAGGTTTTTGCCAATGCCCATGTGTATGATAATGCCCATGTTTTCGATAGTGCAAAAATTGTAAGTAAAGTGCATGTTTATGAAAATGCCAATGCATGTGGCATGGCTATTGTTACTAAGAATATTTGTGGTGACACAATGAATAATGTTTATACAGAACGCCTTTCTCCTTATGGTGAAATTTGCTTTGTTATGTGTCGTGCTCATAGGAAAACAGCTTAAATAACGGCGCGGGCGCGGCGGGGGCGCCTCCTTATAACCATTTCATTCAAAAATTTATTCAAATGTTAGATTAGGGAGTTACCTATGACCACTACAACTGTATCTAAAAAATATGAATTTACTAATGAAAACTTCACTTTTGATGGTCTTACTTTACACCGCATACGTGCTCTAAGAGATTTTGATGATGTTAAGGCGGGGGACCTCGGCGGTTTTATTGAAAATGAAAGTAACTTATCCCATGATGGCAATTGCTGGGTCTATGATAATGCCGCGGTTCTTTTCGATGCAACTGTTTATGAAAATGCTAAAATTTATAATGATGCTAAAATCTTTAGAGGTGCCAAGGTGTATGGCAATGCTATCGTTAATGGCAAGGCATTGGTTTTTGATACAACCGCTCATATTTATGATAACGCAAAAATTCATGATAACGCTAAGGTCTGTGGGCATGTTTATGGTAATGCCGTAATTAGTGATAATGCTACTATTTCTAATGGTGCCAAGGTTTATGACAATGCCCGTGTCTATGAAAGTGCCTATGTTTGTGGCTATATTTTTGGCAATGCTCGTGTGTATGGCAAGTCACGGGTTTATGTCTGGGCGCGGGTTTATGATAATGCCCATGTTTTTTGTAATGCCTGGATTAAGGATTATTCAAGTATCTATGGTCATGCCAAGGTTTCTGGCTCGGCTCGTGTTGGTTGCTTTGTAAGGATTTATGATCATGCCAAGGTCTATGGCAAATCAAATATTGATCATCATGTGCAAATTTATGGCAATGCTGTTGTGAATAGCCGTGCAAAAATTCGTAATGATATCTGTGATGATAATCTGTCACTAAAAGACGCTGCTTAAATAACGCGGGGGGCTGCTTTATAGCAAAAAAGCCGCGTCCTTTAAGACACGGCTTTTATTATCAAAACAGCTAGCGATCTAA
>NZ_JBHILX010000063.1:0-1901 GCF_042193585.1 Bartonella sp. PS7NMGDW | reverse complement strand
TAGTCTTCATATTTGCTTGTAGGCAAACCTTTTGCTGTCTTACTGAGTACGTTGTAAACGTTTGAAGCAGTGACTTTACCCAAGCGCGCTTGAAACCATTCTGCTGTTCTTTGTTTCATCTCACACCGCAGTTCTCTGTTCGTGTGGCGTTGCTATATCGGCATCTTGTATAGTAGAATCTGTTTCTACCTTTTGCCTATTTTGTTTCTTTTTCAAAAGATGCAATACCGTTTGTGCTTGTCCTTCAGACATATCGTCAAGCTTTTTGACGTCGAAATGAGCAAGTATTTTTTCTTCTTCTGCTTGGGTTTGTACTATGAGTCTTCTGATTTCATTGATCTGTTGTGGAAAAGCCTTTTTAATAGGCGGGTTTCCATCCGTATCATCATCTTCACTCACGACATTAAGAAGCATACCTAACAGATATCTGCGTGCGTATGTGATTGCAGAACCAACCGATTGTATATTTGACTTGCATCCTTTCGTGTCATAAGGAAACTTTCCTTCTGTTGAGATTTTATTTCCAGACGGATGCGTCAAAGTCATTTCTATAATTATATTGTCTGAACTCTGTTCTTTGATACGAGAAAACAAAGCAAATCGGTGTTTTGCAAGAGTATTTTTTACAGCATCAATGTACTGGTCAAGGGTTGCATATTGGCTGTTTGTATGGGTGTTTGTAGAGTTTTTTTGTATTTTTTGATATTCTATTTGCATATTCGAAAGATCACTGGCAAATCTTTCGTAGTTTTGTCGTTCTATTTCTTTTTCTCGTAATGCGATCAGGCGCTCTAAGCGGTCCATATCGACGTCATTTCCTAAGGCTTTATTTAAAATGCGTTCCATAGCAGTTTGTTCGACGGCTAAATGCTGTGTTTCTTCAATTTCTGTTAGGTTAGTGTTTTGTTCCCTCATCTTGATTTCCTCCTATTTGAGCGCAATTCCCCCGTGGCGTGAATCACGCATGTTTTAAAAAGTTGTTTGTGGGGTTAGAAAGGGACGTCGTCCCCTGTTAAGTTTTCTGTCTTTTCCTTGTAAACAATTTTGTAATCGGCATAAATTTGTGCGTCGCCATAAATTCTTGGATTACCATCAATAATTGCATATTTGTAAATTTGTGCGTCCCCAAAAATATCCCCCCCATATACTTTTGCGTTATCATAAACTTGTGCATTGCCATAAACGCGTGCAAAATAAGCAACTTTCGCGTTACCAAACACTTTAGCGCTGTCGTAAACTTCGGCACCACAATAAACCATAGCTTCATTATTAACCCAACAGTCGGCTTCATGACTTAGGTTGTCCTCATCCTCTATAAAGCCCCCAAGGTTACCTTTCTTGACGCCACCAAAATCTCTTAATGCTCTAATTCGGTGAAGCGTAAATCCATCAACATTAATTGTTTCATCTGTCAGTTCATATTTTTTCATCTGGTCTTTTCTCCAGTTGATATGGCGTTATAGTCATCAACGTGTGCGCTACGGTAAACTTCTGCATCACCGTAAACTTTTGCTTCTCCGTAAATTTCTACCTTATCGTAAACACGTGCTTCATCGAAAACGCGTGCATCATTGTAAACTTTTGCACGCCCATGAACATGTGCATTGCCAAAAACCAAGGCATCACCAAAAACCTTGGCATAACCATAAACCTCTGCATTATGGGAAACGCATGCATTACCGTAAACTTCTGCATGATCATAAATTTTAGCATCACCATAAATCTTTGCACTATCGCCTACATGTCCGTCTTTAACTTTTGCATTGCCATAAACTTCTGCCTTATCGGAAACATATGCATAACCGTAAACATGTGCATTTTCTAAAACTTTTGCTTCTCCATAAATTTCTGCACGACCGTAAACGCGCGCTTCATCGAAAACGTGTGCGCTCTCGTAAACA
>NZ_JBHILX010000062.1:0-1916 GCF_042193585.1 Bartonella sp. PS7NMGDW | reverse complement strand
AAATTATATTTGTTGATGCGATATTTAATCCAAGTAGAGAAATCTTTACCTACTTCTAAAAACGCATGCAAATCACGAGCGTTAACAGTTTGAACAGTTTCCTGATCGATAACCTGTTCTCTAATTTCTATAAGAGTATTCATAATGAATTCCTTATGGTTAGATGTTTTTGATTGACACTCCAAGAAGAGTGCCGGGTGCTCAAAAACACGGCCATAAGTCCGTCGTTACACTTTCCCCGCAAGGGTATTGTATAGCGTAACCACACCCGACAATATTATTATACGCATGTAGCATATAATGAGTCAAAGTCTTTAATGTATAGAAGACTGATTATTTCGGTAACCAATCCGCTTATGGTTTAAGGTGTTTTTGAGGCACCTGATTCGATTATTCATACTCCTACTATAATGTCAAGCCACTTTCGATAATTTTTAAATTTTTGCTATTGGCAATTTGTAATTATTGTAAAAAAAGAGTTGATTTATACCTTAAGATAAAATATATTCAACTTATTAAGATTAATTATCCGTCCTTTGGAGTTCTATTTGATGCTTACATCCTTTGGTAAAACCTTACGGAAACTCCGTATTGATCATGCAGAACGCCTTTTAGATATGGCTAAAAAATTAGATATATCTGTAGCATTTTTATCTTCTGTTGAGATTGGCAAAAAATCTGTACCTGTTGGTATGGAAGAAAAGATCATAGAATTATACGATTTAGATCAAGATATGGCTTCTCTCTTAAGAAAAGAGGCTGATGCTTGCCGCAAAAGTTTTACAATAAAGTCTTCTAATTCATCCACAGGTGAACTTGTTGGTATGTTTGCTAGAGTTATAGATAACATTTCTCCAGAAGATGTAGAAAAAATGAAAAAATTAATGAAACAGATAAAAGAAAAAAAAGGTAAGTAGAAGGTGAAGAAAAGTATTGATTACGAAGTTCCTCCTTATAGTTGGGAGAAAATTGGTTTTTTTACTGATTTACTTCGAAAAGAACTGAAATTGTTAGATTACCAAGCTTTCCCAGTTATGGATTTTGCTGAATACATTTTGCCTACTATGAGACCAGGATATTGTTTACATATCGCAGATGAGGAAGAACTTGGAAATGTGGGTGGTTTAACAGACCCGCAAGGCAAATTCATTGTTTTAAGAGAGGATATTTATAAAGATGCGTACGATGATAATGGTCGCGCAAGATTTACAGTTGCTCATGAACTTGGTCATCTTTTTTTACATACAAATTTACCTTTTCAACGCGTAGTCAATTCTCATGAAATACCTGTCTATCGCAGTGCAGAAAAACAAGCTAACCAATTTGCTGCTGAGCTTTTAATGCCACGTTCAGGAATGTCAAGATTTAAGACTCCAAGAGAGGTAGCTAATTTCTATGGAGTTTCATTACAAGCAGCAGAGATTAGGATAAATTACATGACAAATTATTTTAAATCACAACAATAATGGGTTTGAGTTGCAGCTCAAACCCATAAAGAGTTTACGTCAGGTTTCGGTTAGCTGACGTAAAACCAGACAGGAAACAGAAAAATGCAACCTGCAACGACATGCGGAATTGTATCATTGTAAATGTTTCCTGTCTAGGTTCATCCACCGAAAAAGGAGTCTTTATGAGAAATAAAGACAAAAAAACGTACGTTTTTCGTACATGGCGTAGATGTCCTTATACAGGTCAAAAACTTTACGCAAAACACTATGGGCGAAAGGCTTGGCGTATTCCAATAAGTAGGTGAAACACAGAAGGGGGATAATTTATTCCCCTTCTGCATCTCAGAAATATAATCAAAATTGCTTTTTAGATGAAGATTCATTACGCAGAATAAGCTTATACATACTAGATTCTGAGGCTTGGACATCTGTGACAGTGAAGTGCTCTTGAGAAGAGGGCGCTTTGCT
>NZ_JBHILX010000061.1:0-1926 GCF_042193585.1 Bartonella sp. PS7NMGDW | reverse complement strand
ATGTCTACACGTAAACTGCTTCCTTGCTCCCCTGTATGCCATTTAGTCACTGGATAACAACCAGACAAATATTGCCAAACATAACCGCAACCATCCTCACAACCGATATGCGAAATCATCCGTCTATTGTTTGTATCAACGTGTCCTCCAGACGTCTTAGGAGAAGGCGCTTGATTGCCGACAATACTGGTTGCTTGATTACTTCCATACATGCATGGCGAAAACTCATCACTCGTCAAAAATCTCTTATTAACAGACCAAAAATCAAATGCATGATCTGCATAGCTACGATTGCTCGTAATCGGAACACCATATGCCGACTTTGCATTTACACCTGTCCCTGATTGAAGATAAATATCAACCCAAATATTATGCCACGGATTGTAAACCATCCCTTCTGGACTACTACGTGGGCGATGATTTAAACACCAAACAGAATTGGGCAAAACATCTCCCGCTTGATAACCCGATAAGAGATGACCTTCAATCTCACCAACATCCGCACATAGCGTATGAAATCCACCAATCTTTTCAGAATTATCCTCTGTATAACCATCAGGAGCTGTCGGATTTTGCGAAAGCTTAAGGGCTATCTCATCCGCCTGATCTTTTAAGATGAGATATATATAATAATCCTTTCCTGCTTCAAAATCTTCGTCAAAAGTCATCCTTCCACGCCCTGGAGTGCGGTAAAAGATGGACCTATCCCCATTCTCACCGCCACGATAAAAGCGAAAACACGCCCCTGCATTGATCACAAGACCTTTTCTATTGTGTGAATCGGCTTCCAAAATTCTGTCAGGTTGATTAAAACGCACATCCTCTAAAAAATTAGTGGAAAGAGAACCTACCTTACTTTGAAGTTCAGAAAGACTGTCACTGTTCCTCTGTGCCTTCTCTTGAACTTCTGTCAATGCACTCTTCGCTTCTTCCGCTAACACTTTTGCCTCAGAGGCGGCTGTATTCGCAGAATTTGTCGTTGCTGTCACCGTGTCTAATGAACTCTTGACCTCTCCAAGCCCTTGCTTCGTCGTATCAGCTTCTTCTTTTGCTTGCTCCGCAACACTCTTCGCTTCTTCTGCTGTCGACTTCGCAGTCTCGGCTACTTCCTTGGCTTCTTCTGATAAACTTTTTGCACTCAAAGCGGTTTGGCTTGCTTGATCACTTGTGGATTTTGCTTCATTGGCTATTGTTTCTAAGCCTTCTGCTTTAGATTTTGCATCGCTAGCCTCTCTTAGTGCTTGATCTACTTTCTCTGTTACACTCTCTGCTGCACTTTTCGCCGATTCCGCCAAACCCTTCGCTTCTGAAGCTGTTTGCGAGGCTTGTTCCACTCCTGTTTGCGCCGATTCGGCAACTATCTTAACAGTTGCAACAGATGCCTTGACTTCAGCACAAGCATTCTTGGATTGTTCTGAAAGAGCTTTTGCCTCTTCTGCCATTTGCTTGGCGGCATCTGATGCACTCTTGGATTCTTCTGCTAATCCCTTGGCTGTATCCGCTGTATCTTTTGCAAGATTAGCGGTTGTCGTAGCTGCTGTAACCGCTTCACCCGTTTTCGTCACCTCTGTAAGCGCTTGATCAGAAACCCTTTTCGATTCCTCTGCAACCTGTTGCGCACTATTTGCACGCGCCATGGATTTTTCAGACTCTTGCCTTGCATTAACAACCTGTTCTAATGGTGCAAAAGTTTCATACGAATACAAAGATGCCGTCCCTAAAATCTTAGGAACAACAACGCTATCTTGCGAAGTTCCTTCTCTGATTTCCTCTTGCGTTGCTATTGGTATCAGATACTCATGACTATGATCAGGTATTTTCATATGCTTTATTCCTCCATTAAACCTAAAATGAACACTCTTTCAAATCTTCAAACTCTTCTCTTAAAGCCTCTAAGCGCTTCTCTAAATCTTTCAGTGAACCATC
>NZ_JBHILX010000060.1:0-1968 GCF_042193585.1 Bartonella sp. PS7NMGDW | reverse complement strand
TTTAAAATGCGCGTCATCTTATTCGGAACGCCTTTGACACGCCCTTGACCTGCCTTTGGGGGTATACGCTTTTTAATGGGTTGTGGAGCCTGTTCTGTATTTTGTGATGTCATAAAAAACACCCTCCAGATAATAAAAAACCCCGCATTTGCGGGGATTCCAAACTGCACTGTCCCTCGTTTAGATACAATACGACCAAGTACAGTGCTGTCATTAAATACGATTTGCTACACTTTGTCAACACAAAAATAACACATATTGATACATTTGAAAAGAATCGGTTAAACAGCACTTATCAATAATTAAGGGTTCAAAATAATGAAATCATTATCCATAACACGCATCATAACATTTATAGCTTTCTTTTCTATATCAGCGCTACCTGCATCAGCGTCATTTGGATTTATAGACAAATTGACGCGTATGTTTACAAGTGTAGATACTATAGAGAAGTATAATCAACTTTACAATAAATACGTAAGTGAATCATATATTGGCTCTATGCATTCTGAAAAGGTACGCAAAGCAGAAGAACTTTCACTCAGAAATGGCGGAGAATATTCATTTTTTAACAAGGAAGATATATTGTATCGTCACATATCAGTTGTTGGTTGTGCATCCATTGTGAGTTTATTGCGGGGTGATTATAATAAGGAGATGTCGCAAATGGATCTACCCAATGTAATAAAGCGTTTACGCGATGAATATGATTGGAGTGAAAGCGATTTTATGTGGGCATACGACGTGGTCAATGATAACGAGGATCCAATGATTTATTATGCAAAAAAATTTCTTAAGCGTTACGATTTCAGAAAAGAACAAGTAGATAACATAGTATCTCACGTGAAAACAAATGATCATAAATGGTTAAAGGAACTCAGTGAACATTGCGGAAACTTACGAAGGATATACTATATAATGAAACCGTAATAGAGCTTGTCATTTACGATCAAAATGTTTCTGAAGCACATTAAGAGCAACACGTAATGAATTCACAAGATGTGGTAATATCTGATCTTCTATAACGAGGTACTGTAGCGCTGCGTAAAGATTATACTGTCTATAGAGGCATTGTGCTTCTTTAAGTGCCTCTTGCATGTTGATAAACTGCTCTGTTGCAAATGCTACCCATTTATCTCTTGCTTTATCATCAGATGATGACGGCATTTCGTCATAAATCGCATTAGGCAAGCCCTTTGCACAAAGGTAATTATTCCTTATCTGTAGGTACTGTTGCGCGGCGTCGTATTGCTCTTGAGTAAGCACGCCTTGCAAGCAAAGCCGCCCGATATAGGTACCAGAAAGTGGATTTTTTGCCTCCTGTAGCGTTAAACCGAAGCGCTTTGCACGCATTTCTATTGCCAATTTATCAACGGCTTCACGCGGTGCTTTTGCACGTGATATACGTCCGTTTGGTTCTCTTACCTGCCCTGTTATTTTAGGGCGTCCCCTTTTTTTATTTTTTTTCACAGATAACCTCAGACACCTGTTTAACGTTTTCCCAAATTTCCTCTGAGTTTGACCGTGTCTCTCTACCCAAAATCACTACAAATAACAGTAACACTACTGATATACCAAAGGCTGCTAATTTTTTCCAATCATCATCATCACGTATCATCCACACGAAGATAATGACCATCATTACAATTAGAAAGTCTGATGATATATTACAGAATGTCTCAATCTTATTATTATGTTGTAATGATTTTATCTCTTGCTCTGTAATAGTATAGTTATAAACTGGCTTAGATTTACAGATTGCACTAAAGGTATGGAGCGGCGGCTTATCAGACATTTAAATACCCTCTATTAAAAAGGAACACTGTCATTCATAACGGTATGGGGCGTATCAAGAGGTCTGTAAATGCTTCTGTCATAAGCTGATGACGGCTCTTGATTATCATCATTTTTGCCATCTAAAAGCTTTAACTCGCCTTTGTACTGAGGCAATATGACTTCTGTTACATA
>NZ_JBHILX010000006.1:0-137241 GCF_042193585.1 Bartonella sp. PS7NMGDW | reverse complement strand
TCTTCCCATGATCAACGTGACCAATCGTACCAATATTAACATGCGGTTTTGTTCGTTCAAACTTGCTCTTCGCCATCTGAGCTCTCCATTTTCCGTCCAAGCCAAGGACTAAGTTAAAAATTAATTACCAACCTGAAATTACGCGTATTTCTTTTGAATCTCCAAAGCAACAGCCGAAGGTACAGGCTCGTAATGATCAAACTGCATTGTATACTGTGCACGCCCCTGACTCATAGAGCGAAGGGTATTCACATAACCAAACATATTTGCCAAAGGAACCATTGCATTCACAACCGTTGCAATACCGCGCGCTTCAGTTCCCGAAATCTGTCCTCGACGAGAATTGAGATCACCAATAACATCACCAACATAATCATCTGGTGTAACAACTTCCACCTTCATGATCGGTTCAAGAAGCTGCGCACCAGCCTTCTTTGCTCCATCACGAAAAGCTGCACGAGCAGCAATTTCAAAAGCCAAAACCGAGGAATCAACATCGTGATAGCCACCATCAATGAGTGTCGCTTTTACACCAAGCATAGGAAAGCCCGCAAGAGGACCTGACCCCATAACACTTTCAATCCCTTTTTGGACACCAGGAATATATTCTTTAGGAACAGCACCACCAACAATCTTTGACTCAAAAATAAAGTCATCACCATCATGAGGCTCAAAAATAATTTTTACACGAGCAAATTGACCAGCACCACCCGATTGTTTCTTATGCGTATAATCAATTTCCGCCATTTTAGTAATTGACTCACGATAAGCAACTTGAGGCTGCCCAACATTTGCTTCAACCTTAAATTCACGGCGCATACGGTCAACAATAATATCAAGATGAAGCTCACCCATTCCAGCTATAATAGTCTGACCAGATTCCTCATCCGATTTAACACGAAATGAAGGATCTTCGGCTGCCAGACGATTAAGAGCAATACCCATTTTTTCTTGATCTGCTTTTGTTTTCGGTTCAATTGCAATCTCAATAACGGGCTCTGGAAATTCCATCCGCTCCAAAATAACAGGCTTCAAAGGATCACAAAGAGTATCACCTGTTGTCGTCTCCTTAAGTCCTGCGAGAGCAACAATATCACCAGCAAATGCTTCTTCAATATCCTCACGAGAATTTGAATGCATTTGAAGCATACGCCCCAAACGCTCTTTCTTCTTTTTCACAGTATTCTCAAGAGAAATACCTTTCTGAACTTTACCTGAGTAAATACGACAGAACGTCAACGAACCAACAAAAGGATCATTCATAATTTTAAAAGCAAGCATAGATAGTGGAGCATCATCTGAAGATTCGCGTGTCGTCTCAGTCTCAGTCTTCACATCAATACCACTAATTGCCGGAACATCAACTGGAGAAGGAAGATAAGAAACAACAGCATCCAAAAGCGGCTGAATTCCCTTGTTTTTAAAAGCTGTACCACAAAGAACCGGATGAAACTGAACTTCTACTGTCCCCCTACGAACGAGAGAAACAAGCTGTTCATTGGTTGGCATAACACCTTCCAAATAAGCCTCTGTCGCAGCTTCATCAACCTCTACAGCCATCTCAATCAATTTCTCGCGATATTCTTCAGCTTTCTCCTTTAAATCAGAGGGAATTTCACTTATCACCGCCGAGGCACCAATAGAACCATCCCACTTTAAAGCCTTCATTTCTACAAGATCAACAACGCCTTCAAAGTCATTTTCAGCACCAATCGGCAACTGCAAAACAAGCGCTTTAGCACCCAACCGAGAACCAACCATCTCCACACTACGATAGAAGTCAGCTCCTATTTTGTCCATTTTATTAACAAAAACCATACGAGGCACACGATATTTCTCAGCCTGCCGCCAAACAGTTTCCGTCTGAGGCTCCACACCAGCATTTGCATCCAACAAGGCTATCGCACCATCAAGAACACGCAAAGAGCGCTCAACTTCAATCGTAAAATCAACGTGCCCTGGCGTATCAATAATATTAAAGCGACGCTTCCGACCATCACGCCCTTCCCAAAACGTCGTTGTCGCAGCAGACGTAATCGTAATACCGCGCTCCTGCTCCTGCTCCATCCAATCCATCGTAGAAGCACCATCGTGGGTCTCACCAATTTTATGATTCTTACCGGTATAGAACAGAATACGTTCAGTCATCGTAGTCTTACCAGCATCAATATGCGCCATAATACCAAAATTACGATAATCTTCAATTTTATATTCGCGAGCCATTATATTTGCCTTAGTTTAAAACTTCTACCAGCGATAGTGAGAAAAAGCACGATTAGCCTCAGCCATACGATGAACATCTTCACGCTTTTTCACGGCAGAACCGCGATTATTAGCCGCATCCATCAATTCACCAGATAAACGCTCAATCATCGTCGTTTCATTCCGACCACGTGCCGCAGCAATCAACCAACGAATAGCAAGAGCCTGACGACGATCAGGACGAACATCAATCGGAACTTGATAAGTAGCACCACCAACACGGCGTGAGCGAACCTCAATATGAGGAGCAACATTCTCTAAGGCCCGATGAAATAGAGCCACAGGATCTGTTTTTACTCTTTTTTCTACAGAATCGAGCGCACCATAAACAATACGCTCTGCAACTGATTTTTTACCATCAAACATAATGGCATTCATAAATTTCATAATAACCAAATCACCAAACTTAGGATCTGGATTAATTTCACGCTTTTCTGCTCTATGACGACGGGACATTAGCTTTGTCTCTCAATATTATTTTGGACGCTTTGCGCCATACTTTGAACGACGCTGTTTACGATTCTTGACACCCTGCGTATCAAGCAAACCACGAATAATGTGATAACGAACTCCTGGCAAATCTTTCACACGACCACCGCGAATCATCACAACAGAGTGCTCTTGAAGATTATGTCCCTCTCCAGGAATATAACCAATCACCTCAAATCCATTCGTCAAGCGAATCTTAGCAACTTTACGAAGAGCAGAATTAGGTTTCTTCGGTGTTGTTGTATAAACACGCGTACAAACACCACGCTTCTGCGGATTCGACTGCAAAGCAGGAACCTTATTACGTTTAACTGGCGCTACACGCGGTTTGCGAATCAACTGGTTTACGGTAGGCATGCAACCTTCCTCTTTTCGATCTATATTCGTCTCACCCAATCGGGCTTTTCTATTTCATTTCTATCCACTCCAACAAAATTGGAACAGATATCTAAGTCTACACACAAAATCGGGCACACCTGCAAATAACAGTTCACCCGACCACAAGCAGAGAAGGCAATAGCCTTTTGCACTAGCATTTGCTTTTAATCTTCTTAACACCTGTGAATAATCTTCCGGTTCATATCCAAAACACCTGATCACATCCACATCGGTTATGTCCATCTCTAATAGCGAGAACACTTACATTCGTCAAGAACTAAACAGCAGAAAGTTTTTAAAAATGAAAATAAATTAAATTTTAAAACTTTAAATTTGCTTTTACCGCTACTCTTGATAAATCAATTTACCATAGTAATATCCCTATAAATAAAAGAAGCAGCAATGTGACTGTAATAAAACATGAATGCAGTAAATTAAATTGAATTACATGCTTGATATCTAATGATGAGCGCCATGAAAATAGCAACGTGGAATATTGCTGGAATAAAAGCACGACATGAAACATTATGTCAATGGCTGCAGCAAAGCCAGCCGGACATAGTCTGTTTACAGGAAATTAAAAGTATTGATGAAAATTTTCCACGCGATGCAATTGAAAATTTAGGTTACCACATAGAAACACACGGACAAAAAAGTTTTAATGGTGTTGCGATTCTCTCTAAAAAAACACCGGATGAAGTGATCCGTCGATTACCAGGCAACGATAATGATGAGCAGACACGTTACATTGAAGCTGTTTATTCAACAAACAAAGGTGTTGTTCGTGTTGCATCTCTCTATTTACCAAATGGGAATCCTATTGAGAGTGAAAAATATTCCTATAAAATAGAATGGATGGAAAGATTACATACACATGCAAAATCATTGCTTGCGTATGAAGAACCCCTTATTCTAGCAGGTGATTATAATGTCATCCCCGCTCCATTAGATGCAAAAAAACCTCAAGAATGGTGTCAAGATGCCTTATTTCTTCAAGAAACAAGAAAAGTATTTCAACGTATTCTTAATTTAGGTCTTTACGATGCTATCCGGAATGTCACCGATACTCCCTCCTTCAGTTTTTGGGATTTTCAGGCGGGTGCTTGGCCTAAGAATAATGGGATTCGCATTGATCATTTATTATTATCACCAGAAGCTGTTGATCAACTTATTTGCGCTCATAGTCAAACAGAAGTAAGGGGATATCAAAAACCGTCCGACCACGTTCCCGTTTGGATTCACCTTAATATCAATTAAGAAAATCCAACCCCCATTATGAAACACCAAAAAAATTCCACTCAAACATAATAACTATGCTACACCATGTAAACAGTATATCTTAAACAGCTAAAGTAAAGATAAATGAATGGAGTCCATAAATGAAGAAATCATTATTAATGTTTATTGCAGCAACGGCCATTGGATTCACAAGCATCGCGCATGCTGAACATGGTACTCTTGAAAAAATAAAACGAACAGGGGAAATTACTTTAGGTGTCCGTGAATCATCTGGTTTAGGCTACGCCCTTGGTAATAATAAATATGTAGGTTTTCATACAGAAATGGCAGAACGTATCATTGATGATATCTCAAAAAAAATTGGTAAACCAATTAAAATTCATTATCTTCCCATCACTTCTCAAAATAGAATTCCTCTCTTAAAAAATAAAACCTATGATTTTGAGTGCGGCTCAACAACAAATGATATTGCCCGCAGTAAAGAAGCAGCATTTGCTTATACGACATACATTGAAGAGGTCCGGATTGCTGTAAAGAAAAACTCTAACATTAAATCTCTTGACGATTTAAATGGAAAAACAGTTGCAACGACCACCGGTACAACATCTGTTCAACTTATTCGTAAAAACAAACGTGCAAAAAACATTCAGTTTAAAGTTTTAAAGGGGAAAGATCACGGAGATAGTTTTTTATTATTAGAATCTGGTAAGGCAGATGCTTTTGTTATGGATGCTTCAATTCTTGCTGGACATATTGCTAAATCAAAGAATCCATCTGATTATGTCATTCTTAATACTGTACTTTCAGTCGAACCTATCGCCTGTATGCTCAGATTAAATGACAAAAAATTTGAACAAACAATCAACGATAGTATCGTACGTCAAATTAAAGATGAATCACTTGAAAAGCTTTATAATAAGTGGTTTATGAAACCGATCCCACCCGCTAACACTGTTATGAACCTTCCCTTGTCAAAACAAACAAGATATGCTTGGGATCACCCAAATAATAAGCCTCGAGAAAGCTACACAGAAAAAGATTTATAAAATTTAATAAAAAAGAACCACACTCTTTAAAAATTGAGTGTGGTTTATATTTTAATTCACTTTTTTATAAATTTGCCCTATGTAGATGCGCTTAGTTTATTGTCTTATTTGTGAATGACTAATTTGAGGGAATATCAATTAATGGACTTTTCTTTCCTTTGTAGAGATGACCTTACCCAAACACTGGTAACAGGATGCTTGGGAACTCCCGGCGTAAGTCATACCTATTTAGATACACTCCTCGATGGCTTAAAAAATACAGTTATATTGTCTATCACTTCACTTATATTAGCTGTATTGTGTGGTGTTATTATAGGAACAATGCGCACTTTACCAAAAACATCTATAATCAATTATATATTTCGCATTATCGGTACTATTTGGGTAGAGATTATGCGTAATATTCCCCTTCTTGTACAAGTATTTTTGTGGTATTTTGTTGTTCCTAAGATTTATCCACCAGCGATGAAATTTTCCCCCATTCTCTTAATAACATGCGCATTGGGATTCTTTACATCTGCACGCATTGCAGAACAGGTTCGTTCAGGCATTGAAGCGATTCCTTCTGGACAACGTTATGCTGCTATGGCAATGGGATTTACAACTTATCAAAGTTATCGCTATATAATACTACCACGTGCTATACGTACAATTATGCCGCCTCTTACTTCAGAAGCAATGGGCATTGTAAAAAATTCATCTATAGCATTCGCCGTTTCAATAAACGAGCTCATGCAATTTCAATACCAAGCAATTGAAGAGGTAAGCCATGTTTACGAAAACTATTTGCTTGTTACGATTCTTTATATTCTAATAGCCTTATTCGTATTCATTGTGATGACCGTCATTGAACAAATACTCAAAATTCCTAATTTTCAAACAAAGGGAAATTGAAAATGATGAATTTCATAAGCTCTCAGTTTGGACTTTATTTTCCTTTCAATTTTTCCGACTTTGATTTTTCCTTTTTTACCTTTGATGTATTTCGTTCTTACATTTTATCAGGTTTGCTCTTTAGCGTTTTTCTAACTCTTTTTGCAACGGTATTGGGGTTTGTTTTCGGCACCCTTTTAGCAATGATGCGCCTTTCTTCCATAAAACTTCTTTCTTGGTTTGCAATCGTTTACATAACAGCTATGCGTTCAATACCACTTGTGATGGTTATCTTATGGTTTTTCGTGCTTTTGCCTTTTTTAACCGGTACATCCATCGGTGCAAATAAATCAGCACTCATTACCTTTACCGCATTTGAAACGGCTTATTTTGCAGAAATTATGCGTGCTGGCATAAACTCAGTTTCGCAAGGACAAAAATATGCGGGACAAGCTCTCGGAATGACATATTGGCAAAGTATGTACATTGTCATTCTTCCTCAAGCCTTTAGGGACATGCTACCAGTTTTTTTAACACAAGTTATTATCCTTTTTCAGGATACAACCCTTGTTTATGCAATCAGTGGCAACAGTCTTTTAAATGGTTTTGATATTGCTGCTAATAATTTTGGTGTAAAGCAAGAAGCTTATATCTTAGCAGCTGTTTTCTATTTTGTTATCTGTTTTACACTGTCACAAATAGTTTTGTATTTACAAAAAAAAGTATCCATTATTCGCTAATAGGAAAAAAAATGTCTACTCATATGATCGAAATAAAAAATGTTTCTAATTGGTATGGCGAAATTAACGTCCTTAAAAACTGTACAACCAACATTAATAAAGGAGAGGTCGTTGTCGTTTGTGGTCCATCAGGATCAGGAAAGTCAACACTCATTAAAACTATTAACGCTCTCGTTCCTTTTCAAAAAGGTGAAATTTGGATTAACGGAGTACCAGTTCATTCAAAAAAAACGAATCTGCCTAAATTGCGAAGTCAGGTGGGAATGGTATTTCAACACTTCGAGCTTTTCCCCCATTTATCTGTCACAGAAAATTTGACAATTGCGCAAATCAAAGTCCTAAAACGAAGCAAAAAAGAAGCACTTGAACGTGGATTGTTGTATCTTGAACGCGTTGGGCTGATTGAACACAAAGATAAATATCCTGGTCAACTTTCTGGAGGGCAACAACAACGTGTTGCTATTGCACGTGCCTTAACTATGGATCCACTTGTCATGCTTTTTGATGAACCAACATCTGCTCTAGATCCTGAAATGGTAGGTGAAGTGCTCGATGTCATGATTAGCTTAGCAGAAGAAGGTATGACGATGATTTGTGTAACCCATGAAATGGGATTTGCACAAAAAGTCTCGGAGCGTGTTATTTTCATAGATCAAGGAACAATTCTTGAAGACTGTTCATCTAAAGAGTTCTTTTCTGATCCACAAGCGAGAACACCAAGAACGCAAGAATTTTTGTCTAAAATCTTAAGTCATTAGCCGTTATATTATCACAAAAAGCTATCTCTACTGTAAACTTAGACACAAGACAGTAGAGTTTAATAACGGATGAGAGAATGTAAAAATATTACAATCAGATGTTTAAAAACTGTTATTTTTTAAAATATCAGCAACCAGTGAAATTGCTGTACGTCTCTCAAATTCATTACAAAGAGCAAAAGCCTGTTCTTGCAAAGGGCGAATCCAATTTCTGTCTTTTACATTAGCTTTTTCATAGGCAGCAGTTAACAATGCTGCCCCACGGACAATTTTTCCTTCTTGAAGCAGCATATTTCCAAGCATTGCTTGGGCGGAAGGATTTCCTTTTTTTGCTGAAAGTTGAAACCATCGTGCTGCTTGTATAAGATTCTTCTCCCTTCCCTCTCCCTTTAAAAATATTTTTCCTAAATGATACTGAGCTTTAGAATTTCCATAGTTCACCGCAGCCTGCATATAAAGATGAGCAGCATAAGAAGGATCAGGTTTCACAGGTGATTGAGGAATACCTTTTTTTATATATCCCGCAAGTTTAACCAATGCATCAGAAACATAACTTTCATCCTCTGAACCAAGATCAGTGCCTTTTTCAACAATATATGCAAAAAAATAATATGCCTTATAATCATTTTTAGGGACACCATCACCATTTGCATAGATAGAGCCTAGTTTCCAATTCGCACCAATATGGCCTCTCTTAGCCGCACGACGTAATGCTGCAATAGCCTGATTTATATGCCCATCTTTATAAGCAGACATACCACGTTTAAAAAAATAAAACGCACCATCATTCGCTTCTTGCAAGCTATTGACATCTATTGCATAAACAGTCGAAAAAAATCCCCCTAAAATCACAACAATAGTGGCTTTTTTCCATATCTGAAACCTATTAACCATTTCCCCCCTATCTCAATTTTAATGATTATATCTGTTACAAATTTCTTTGTAGATATTTAAACCCTTTTTCTTAGTAAAAAGCACACGCGATTTCAAAATAAAAATTTTAAAAGAAAAGATCAATAAATAAAAACCATCCAAAATGTTCGATAAAATTAAGTATCCATTTTTATATATAACAAATTGATTTTTAAATATAAATCATTATCCTATATTTTGTAACACCTCCTTTAACATTCTAGGATTTATTGATTTTAAAATTTTATACGTATAAGTAAAAATCGCTCAATAAAATAACGTGCATTAAACAGCAACTTGAGAACGAAGAGAATACATGATGAATGGTAAGCATTTAAGTATAAAAAACAATACGAAAGATAGATAAATATAATGATGATCGTTAACTTATAACTTCACAACTGCCTTACCACCTTAAAGATGAAGTTTTTTGCCACCGTCAATCTATAAACAATACAGCTTTTTGCTTAACAGATTCCACCTAACATCATTTCACATGGAATTACTTCATACTTTATACACAAGCCCTACCTCAGAATACTCACCATTACATACAACAAAAATACCACATGTGTAATTTTACATGCCTTATATTGCTACTCTAAATGATGATGTTTTACAGTAATAAAACAACGTACTGATTTATAATGATAATTTACTTTTTTGCATATTGAATGAGTCCCTCGAATATCGTAAGATTCTCTTATTCAAAACCTGTTCCATGTTGAATCAATCAAAACCATCCGCTTGCACATTACAAGCAGAGAGAGCTATGTGGATAAAAACTCTGTGTAAGAAAGAACTAACAATGCCTCTCATGAACGGTCTTAAGTGCCAAGTCCTTGTCCGGATTGGGGCGGGATAGCGCCACAGCGCTTGTTACTTTACAAGCGTAAAGAAGGGGAGCTCAATAGATTTACCGTTATACTATTCATGATCTCCGTCATGAGATAGGCTTGGGTACCTTAAAAGATGTTTTTTTAATGATAAACAGAAAACTATGGATTTCAGTAGAGATTTTATGATCGTTCATGAAAAACTAACAAAAGAAAAAGTCTCTTTAAAGAAGATCTATACCAAACCTAATGGTATGAAATCATCCACAAAAAAGTAAAAAGTTGAAATCAATCCAACCGCTCTAAAGCAACAAATATCTTCTTCTGCGCTGCACGCAGTTCTACAACCCTGTTCCGTTCACGCTCAACAATTTCTGCTTTCGCATTTGCTATAAATTTGGGGTTGTTTAACTTAAGCGATATTTTCTCAATATCTTGTTCAATTTTACTGACATCTTTCCTCAAACGAACACGTTCAGCCTCCAAATCGATCAACTGTCCTAATGGTAAACAAAAAACAGCCTCTCCCAAAATCATTTGTGCCGACACTTCCGGAACTTTATCAGAGAAATCAATAACTTCAATACGCGCTAATTTTTTAAGAAGTGCATCATAACGCTTCACACGCTCTCGCGTTACTTCCCCTCCTTCAACAACAACAAGAGGTGCTTGTGTTGCCACTGGAATATTCATTTCAAAACGTACAGACCGAATCCCTGTAACGACATCAATAAGCCAATTAATATCATCAGCAGCTTCTTCATCTATCAATGTTTCCTCTGGCCATTTTGTCAATGCGAGCATATCCTCACGCTTGATGGCTTGCGTTTCTGTAAGAGACCACAACTCTTCCGTCATATGAGGCATAAAAGGATGAAGAAGTTTATAAACTTCATCTAAAACCCAAGCAGTACAAGCTTGAACCTCATTTTTAGCATCTTCATTTTCCCCCTGAAAAATAGGTTTGAGAAGCTCCAAATACCAATCACATAATGTATTCCAAACGAAACGGTAAAGTGTGGCAGCAGACTCATTAAATTTATAGTGTTCAATACCAGTCGTCACTGCTGAAATCGTTTTAGATAACTCTGTTAAAATCCAACGATTAAGCGCCAATTTTGCTTGTTCTGGCTTAAAAGTTGGATCATGCTTCACACCATTCATCTGTGCAAATCGGGTAGCATTCCACAATTTCGTAGCAAAATTACGATAACCAGCAATACGAGAAGCGTCAAGTTTTACATCACGACCTTGTGCTGCCATAATAGCTAAAGTAAACCGAAGTGCATCAGCACTATATTGATCAATAAGCTCTAAGGGATCAATAATATTTCCCTTTGATTTTGACATCTTCGCACCCTTTTGATCCCGAACAAGAGCGTGCACATAGACCGTTGGAAAAGGAACGTCACCCATAAAGTGAAGTCCCATCATCATCATACGAGCAACCCAGAAAAAAATAATATCAAATCCTGTCACAGACAAAGATGTTGGGTAAAAAGTAGATAATTCAGTCGTTTTATTTGGCCATCCTAATGTTGAAAAAGGCCAGAGAGCTGATGAAAACCAAGTATCTAAAACATCCGGATCACGGATTAATTCAACAACCTCACCATAATGAGCATAAGCTGAATCTAAAGCCTCTTTTTCACTTTTTTCAACAAAAACCGTCCCATCAGGACCATACCAAGCAGGAATCTGATGTCCCCACCACAATTGGCGAGAAATGCACCAAGGTTGAATATTTTCCATCCAATTGAAGTAAGTCTTTTTCCAGCTATCAGGAACGAACCGCGTTTTGCCTTGTTGAACAGCCTCTATCGCTGGCTTTGCTAATTCAGCAGCATGAACATACCATTGATCTGTCAAAAACGGCTCAATAAGAACACCACTGCGATCTCCATGAGGAACCATATGGGTATGATCATCAACAGAGGCTAAATATCCCTGTTCTTCCATCAAAGAAACAATCTTCTGGCGCGCAACAAAACGATCAGATTTATCGAGATTTTCTACTAACATTTTTAATTCATCTGACAAAATCAAACCATCAAAAAAGGCTTCATTTTCACGGAGAAAAATCTCGGCTTTTTGGGTAAAAATATTGATCAAGCGTAAATGATTACGCTGTCCTACTTCAAAGTCATTAAAGTCATGAGCTGGTGTGATTTTTACAGCACCACTTCCAGCTTCAGGATCAGCATGCGTATCACCAACAATTAATAACCTACGACCAACAAGTGGCAAAAGAGCATTTTTACCGATAAGATTTTTATAACGCTCATCTTCAGGATTAACAGCAATTCCTGTATCACCAAGCATTGTTTCTGGTCGTGTTGTCGCCACTGTTATAAAAGTTGTCGCATCATTTGGATCAAAAATTTTACCCTCAAGTGGATATCTAAAGTGCCACAAATGTCCTTGAACTTCTTTTTGCTCAACTTCAAGATCTGAAATAGCTGTCAACAATTTAGGATCCCAATTGACGAGGCGCTTATCCCTATATATCAACCCTTGCTTATAAAGCGTGACAAAGACTTCACGAACTGCCTGCGACAACCCCTCATCCATTGTAAACCGCTCACGCGACCAATCACATGAAACCCCAAGGCGACGCAACTGGTTTGAAATAACGCCTCCAGTTTCATAACGCCACTCCCAAATACGCTCAATAAACTTTTCTCTCCCCATTTCTTGACGCGTTGGCTCTTGGCGTTCTGCAAGTTGACGCTCTACAACCATTTGTGTAGCAATCCCAGCATGATCCATACCAGGCTGCCACAAGACGTTTCTGCCACGCATCCGCTGAAATCTAACTATTATATCTTGAATTGTCGTATTGAGCGCGTGCCCCATATGAAGTGAACCCGTAACATTAGGAGGTGGAAGCATAACGCAAAAAGGTTCTGCACCGCTTTTAGAACCAGCTCCCACTTTAAAGGCCCCACGAGTCTCCCATCTCTTTGCAACCCGTTGCTCTATAGAGGCAGCATCATAGTTTTTTTCTAACATTCTATCCATCCATAACGCCGCTGAAAAACACAATACATGATCAAATCCCGATCAAAAACCCGTGATTTTCAGCCATTCACTAGAGAGCTCGCAAAATCGCAAACAAAATTCTCATAAAATGAAAAACATAAAAATAATTAAGATGATTTTTTAATCGCTTTCACAATCTCTTCACGCAAAATATCTTCCAGCAAAATAGGCAATTTAGACTGTAACCATTCTGCTATAGCCGGACGCAACACATCCTTTGCAATCTTTTCTGCAGAAGAAATACAATATGCAGACAATTCCACATGACCATCCCCTCTAGCTTCTGACTGTGATTTCCTTATCTCATCTTCATATTCTTTTGCTTTATAAACAGAATTCCGTTCTTCAGAAGAAAGCTTCATCTTTTGCATATCCATACCAACTGTATTATTCTCTGCCTCTATATCCTCTTTCTCTTGCGTTATCTTCCCCCCTTGATTTTCAGAAGAAAGACCAATACGATCAGCTAAAGCTTTCATAGCATCATCAACCGATAAGGTTGTATCATAAATACCTCCTGATGCAGCTTCTGAACGACCTTCCGAAGCATTCACTGCAACATCTTCATTTAAAAAGTGATCAGATTGAACCGCATTTTCTTCGATTATTTCACGAATAGATGTTAAAATTTCATCCATACTTGGCTCACGTAACACGCTTGAACTCTGTACCATACTTTACAACCTCTCAAAGACGCAACAACAAATAGAATCATACTTTCAGTGTATGCAAAAGAATCATAAGATCAACATGCCTCCCGCGATATTTTCAAATATGCTTGTCATAAAGAGGGCGCTACACACAATTTTCTACACTTATAAAAATAACATCTCACCGTTCTATTTTTAAACATACTCAACTATTGATTTACCAACTTTTAAAAACTAAAATAATTTAAGATTAAAGAAATACTTTTATGCATTATCGGATATATTTAATTGTTTTTAAACCTAAATAATTTGCAGTCAATCTACCAATAGAAGATTGAACACTATAGCTTGCCACAACAGCATTACGCTCCGCCATTGCAAGCGCAATCTGAGCATTAATCAATTGAGTACGAGAATTTAAAACATCCAGCGTCGTTGCTTGCCCTACGCGATTTTCTTGAACACGGCCTTTCAGAGCAATTTCAGCAGCACGAACACTTTCACGGTAAGCAAGAACAGATGAGCGTGCGCCCTCCAACTGAAACCAAGCAGAAGTAAGTACTTGCCTAGTATTACTATGCGCCAAATCGAGTTGAAGCTGCGCCTGTCCAAGCTGTTCCCTTGATTGACGAATTTGCGCAGACGTACGCCCTCCTTCAAAGATTGGGACACTTACTGACAATCCTATTGATTTAGAAACTCCATCCTCTCCAGCACCGCTGTAGATTCGATTATAAGATGCTGTTGCAGAAAAATCAACTTTAGGGAGCAATGCTCCTTCTTTCGCCTTTACATTGTAAACACTTGCATCGACTAAATATTTAGCATAAAGGATTGCTGGATGCATCACAACGCTCATTTGGTAAGCCATATCAAGGTTGACGGGAAAATCTTTGGCTACGGGTGGGCGTTTTAACTTTTCAGGATCAGAACCAATAACTTGTCGATACACTGCCTCTGCTGCTTTTACATCAGCACGAGCAAGACTCAGCTCTGAAACAGCCACAGAACGTGCAGCTTGAGCTTGAGCAAGATCAACATGCCCTCCTTCACCCACATCAAATTTTGCTTTATTGGAACGAACTTGTTCTTCAAGAGCTGCCAAATTTTCTCTCCGAAGATCGGCAACACGACGTGCGTGATAGACATTAGCATAAGCGGTCACTGTCTCCAGAAACGTATTTTGTTCAACATTACGAAGATATTCACGCTGAGCCTGCAACTTAATTTGAGCTGAAGAAAAGATATTTTGCGTGATAAAACCATCAAATAATCTTTGATTTAATCTCACGCCTATAGATCCAGAAGTGACATAAGGACCTGTAAAAGACTTATTCCGACCATAGTTCCCAACCCCCTCAACTTGTGGCAATAACCCTGATCGCGCAATGACAACATCATCACTGGATATACGGACAGCTGCACGTTCACTATTCAACTTAGCATTATGCTTATAAGCCTTAGAAAAGGCATCCATCAATGTTTCAGCACAAACAGTATCTGATAGTAAAATACTCAACCCCAGTAATAAAGACACCTGAAACTTTTTGTTTACTCTAAACACAATACACACAATAACAAACCCCAAATAAATTACGAAATTATCTTTTATTCACAAAACAAACAAGCACTAAAACACAAAACCAGGTGTTTTTAAAAAGCAAGGAAGAGGCTTTACAGCGAGGTTAAAAGCACGACGTGCCGAAATGATCCCATCTTCTTTTATATAGATTTGTGCAACAGCAGCATTTCCGTACCCTTCAACCACAACAAGACGTCCACAGTCTTTCATTTGATCAAAGATACCTTGTGGAATAAAATCAACAGATCCCTCAATGAAAATCACATCATAAGGTCCCTCAACGGCATATCCTTGCTCTAATGGACCATGAACGACAACCACATTATCACATTGATTACGTTCTAAAGCTTCAAGAGCACGTTCAAAAAGAGATTTATTACTTTCCAACGCAATCACAGACCCTGCAAGTTTTGCAAGCAACGCTGCACAATAACCACTATTTGCACCAATATCTAAAACAACATCTGATGATTTTACAGCGGCAAGCTGTAGTAATTTCGCTAGAGATGCAGGTTTCATCAAATAGCGTGCAGGAATCCCATCTTGTACTGGACATAGAACAATGTCGGTATCAAGATAACTTAATACTTTCATATCTTCCGATACAAAATCTTCACGAGATACCGTTAAAAACGCTTCAAGAACTGATAAATCCGTTACATCAACTGTACGAATTTGATTGTCAACCATTTTGCGACGAAGCTCAGCAAAATCTGCAACCATAACGAATATTTTCTCCTAACCTACAAAAAACAAACAAAACAGCGACAAAGATGGACGAAGATCTCTTAAACTATGAGCGTTACGAAAAAGGGTGCTCCAGTCAACAATTAGATTTTAACTGTATGATCTCTCATAAAAAAATGTCTTCACAACTATAGAGGGAAATAATCTATTTTCCTATACCTCATCTCCCCTAAAAGCCGTTTCGTTTAAAATCGGCTGGAGGCCTCGCCCGGAATCGAACCGGGATACAAGGATTTGCAGTCCTCTGCGTAACCATTCCGCCACGAGGCCTCGTCAACAAACATAAAGGTTTCAATAAGGGAAGGCAACGCATCCGTCAAGGTGTAGAAATCTTCTCTCGCCTTTTTTCCTCTTATTACACAATTTATCATATTTTTTTAAAAAAAGTAATTTTATCCTTTGCAAATCAGTATTGCTTTGCTATAGCCTTTTCAACTAAATGATTGGGCACCATTCCCCGGTAGCTCAGCGGTAGAGCAACCGGCTGTTAACCGGTTGGTCGCTGGTTCGAATCCGGCCCGGGGAGCCACATTCTTTTCTATCACAAATAACTTATTGATTTTCCGTATGTTTTTTACAATGAGGGATTCGTTAATAAAAGCTATGGAATAAGGTTTTTACAATAAAGTAGAAACGCAATATCCTACGGGATGTATTTTTTTCAATGAACGCAAAAAACCATTGATTCATTTTAAAATAGCACAAATAAGATTACTTTTTTCAAACTACCGCGCCTTTATCAGAGAGCGCTGCAATTATTTGCACATTATAAAATAGGGCTTCTTTCACGAGAAGGAATTATTAAGCGCCATCAGCAATGAAAAAAATCTCATATAATTTTTTGTCCAAGGAAAAATGATTTGTACTCCATAAAGCAATTAAACTTAAAAACCTGCTCATGAAGCAATCATTTTGAAAAATGGAAGAAACAAGAATCAGGGAATATATTATCTCCATATATCCCACATAACCTCCTCCCCATCCTAAAAGCAAAAAACATCAAACAAGTCTGTAAACATTCCGGCGTCTTATCTAACAGGTTGTTCCTCCTGCTAACCACTTCAACGCTTTACAAACAACCTTGCCCTGGATATTTCATCCCACTGTCATAAAACATTTAATACATAAAGTCTTATCGGCTTTAAATTGTTAAGAATCCTGAGAAAGCCTTCAGAAATCATGACATTCTTGCTATTGTATTATGCAGTCACACGCTTTTCTAAAGAGATATCTCTTAAATTTCCCCCAAGCCCATTTCACAATAACTCCCGCAAATGATATAAAATGAAATCGATTAATCATCCCATCTTTATTTATAATAAAAGCCATACCATCATACTATTTTCCAACTCTCAATCTTAGCAATACCCCTCGCCTTTGAAAGAGTTTATAAGTATCATTTTATTTATTTCTCAAATGTTTATCTATACGATAATTTCACATATAACGTGCAAATGAATACTTTTGATTGATCCACATAAATAGCTTAAAAATGAAAAATTTTTACGATATAATGAATTATTTATATATAAAACAATGGCTTATTATTAGAAATCAATTTTTAAAATTAAAAGTTATCATTAAAGATAAAATACATCTTTTAAAAAATAATTTTATATAAATAAAATCTATTTTCATTCCCATTTTAAAAATGGAAATAAAGAAAATAAATAATCGCCTCTACAATAATAATTTCTTTTTAAAAGATTTTTAAATAATCCAAACACTTAGAGGTTTTCATTTTTTAGAAATGAAAACCTCTAAAAGACCTTCTTATTTTGGCAAGAGTATTTTATACCTCTTTTCAATTGAGAATAAATCAACAAAAGTAAAAAATCTCCAGTACATAATCTTTTTTCAAGACTTTATCTAGGCAGCCTTCTTAACTGATTTTCGAAAACGAAAAGGCTTTGCACGCTTTGCCACCGCTTTTGCTTTTTTATGCCTCTCATTTGGAGATGAAGAATTCTTTCGCTGCAACTGTGCGGCATCATCTTTTCGACCTAAAAACTGTTTTTGACGTTTAGATTTTTTAAAACGGCGTTCCTTATCGTTTTCTTTTTCTCTACTTTCTGGCAAAATTGGCTTTTCTGGAAACACTGCAAATTGTTCTGGAACTGACTCAACCGCCAATTTCATACGAATCAAGCGCTCTATAGCACGCAACCGTTCCCTTTCTATCTTCTCATCAAAAAGTGTAAGTGCTTCGCCAGATGCACCATTACGTCCTGTACGACCAATACGATGTACATAACTTTCAGCTTCATCTGGTAAGTCATAATTAATAACGTGGCTTATCCCTGGTATATCAATACCGCGTGCAGCAATATCTGTTGCCACAAGGATCCGCACAGATCTTTCACGAAAAGCTTTTAAAGCAGACTGGCGAGCACCTTGTGATTTATTCCCATGAATTGTTGCGACTGAATACCCTATCTTTGCCAAACTACGTGTAACAGAATCAGCCCCATGTTTAGTTCGGGTAAAAACAATAACCGAATTAAAAGCTGGATTTGTCAAAAGTTTACTTAAAACATTCTTTTTTTCATTCGTAGGAACACAATATAATTTTTGGCAAATCTCTACAGCCGTAGTACCTTGAGGAACAACTTCAATTTTAACAGGATCATTGAGTAAACATTTTGCAAGCACAGCAATTTCCCTCGGCATTGTTGCAGAAAAGAGTGCTGTCTGACGCTCTTGATGCAAAAGCTTTGCAATTTGCTTGACATCATGAATAAACCCCATGTCCAACATACGATCTGCTTCATCCAAAATCAAAAAACGAGATTGGGAAAGATCAACACACTTTTCACCAACAAGATCTCTCAAACGCCCTGGAGTCGCTATCAAAACATCCACACCTGCTTCCATACGTTTAATTTGTTTTAAACGTGATACGCCCCCAAAAATAAGACATGTTGAAAGATGAGCTCCCTTCGCCACAGTGCGAATCGTTTCATCAATCTGGACAGCAAGTTCACGCGTTGGAGCTAAAATCAAAGCGCGTGCAGTTTTAGGACAGCGTTTATCACCCAAAGCCAAAATCTGACTTAAAATAGGTAAACCAAAAGCCAAGGTTTTTCCAGAACCTGTCTGAGCAACACCTAAAATATCGTGTCCTTTCAACATTACTGGAATAGCTTGTTCTTGTATAGGTTTAGGTTTACTCATCCCAGCAATGAGTAAATTTTTAATCAAAAGAGTAGGCAAACCTAACTTTGTAAAAACATTTTCTTCTTTTATAGGCAAAATACAATCTTTCCTCAGCTGAAGAACTCAAAACAAGTAACCAACTGAACTCTCCACTCAAGAATCCGCGCAAGAGAAATCCCTGACATTTTAAATGAAGCAACGCTTTAAAAGCGGCCTGCGCAGCTCATGAGCACCTTGAAATCAAGATAAAGGCGTATAAACTTCACTTTAGAAAAAGCCAACAAACCAGCCTAAATGCCTTCACCCCCATTATCCCTGGATTATGATAAAAAAGCAAGAACTTTACGAAATACATTTATCATGAATAAAAAACAATATTTAGATCGTTTACTTTTTAATGATTGTGTCCATCGGTAAATGTACCTTGATAAAATCAGGATAAATCTCGAGAAAAACTGGATTTTGTAAAGTTTTTTGACCGCCATAAATTAAATACCATTGGGTTTTATCAAAAATCGCCAAAGTTTTATATCGAATGATGCGATCCTTCATCTCAAGAACTGTTGGAATTAAAGCATACAAAGTCCCGTTATCAGTTTGTAAATACTCTATATTTTCTTTATCTAAATAATAAGAACCAGAAGGCAAATCCTCAAATTTCCTATGCAACTGTTGAAGAAAATCACTACGTAAAGCACTCTCTGTTGTATTCAATCGATGTGCCATCTCTTTATAAAGTCGCTCAGGCATATAATGAGAAATAGGCGCAAAATCCCTGTTTTTTATAGCATTATTGACATCAACAACAACTTTTGAAAGTTCAGCTTTTTGTATTATTGTGGGCTGAGATGCTAAACTCTGTTGATTAACAATCAAAAAGAAAAATAGACTCAGCAGCAAATAAAAAATAGGTTTCATCATTATGCTTCTTGTTTTAGTAAAATTTCAGTTTCTCAAATAACGAAATCAAATAATGTTTGATCATCAGTAATATCACGATAACGCCAACCTAACGCTTGAAATTTTTCCTCTAAAAGACAAAAATTACCGTATTTTTTTGTTTCAATCGCAACCAATACAGAACCAAAGTTTCTCGCTGATTTTTTAAGATATTCAAAACGTACGATATCATCATCTGGTGATAATGTGGAAAGAAAATGACGCAATGCACCAGGATGTTGCGGAAAACTAAAAATAAAATATTTTCTCAACCCTTGGAAACGTAAAGAACGCTCTTTAATTTCTGGTAAACGCTCAAAATCAAAATTACCTCCTGAAATAACGAGAAGAATTTTTTTCCCCTTTAACTCTTGAGGAGGAATACTGTTAAGCGCGTCAATCGATAAAGCACCAGCCGGTTCAAGGACCACACCTTCAACATTAAGCATTTCAACCATCGTAGAACAAACACGATTTTCAGGAACCGTAATGACAGAATCAGGGGAAAAATTCTTTAGAATTGTATAGTTTAGCGCACCAATTTCAGCCACAGCAGCACCATCTACAAAAGTGTCAATATTTTCAAGCTTGACGCGTTTTCCACTCTCCAAACAAGCAAGCAAACTTGCAGCTCTTTGCGGCTCAACAAAACGAAGCTTTGTTTTCCAACCATATTCATGTAAAAACTTGCTCACTCCACTTGCCAAACCACCCCCCCCTACCGGCACAATCATTAAATCTGGCTCACTTTCTCCATTGAGTTTTTTCCATTGTAAAGCAGCTTCACAGAGCACTGTTGCCTGCCCCGTAATAATGCGAATATCATCAAAAGGTGGAGCCATTACACCACCGCTCTCCACAACAAAGGATTGCGCAGCTTCATAACATTGATCAAATGTTTCACCAATTAAACGAATATCAATGAATTCTTTACCAAAAATACGTGTTTTCTCAATTTTTTGTTGTGGCGTTGTTATAGGCATAAAAATCATGCCTTTACGTTTAAAATAACGACAAACAAAAGAAACCCCTTGCGCGTGATTCCCCGCTGAAGCACAAACAAATGCAGAATCTGGTGGTAGACTGCTAAGCATTTCTGAAACAAAATTGAAAGCACCCCGAATCTTATAAGACCGCACCGGTGTTAAATCTTCACGCTTTAAATAAATTTCTGCATCATACTTTTGACTAAGAAAATCATTTCTTTGAAGTGGTGTTTCAGCAAACACGTGATGCAATCCCACCATAGCTTTTGTGACGTCTTGAATAAATTGACTCATAACACTAATCATTTCATGCTTTATTTACATTATAAAAGCTTTTTCTAGCGATAAAGAAAACTATTGTCAGTCAAAATTTCACTAAAAAAATGAAAAATGTTTCTTTTGTCATTAATTCTTGATTCAATAAAAGATATAGCTTATGAGAGAACTCTCATCGCGGACGTGATGAAAACGGTAAACATAGCAGACTTAAAATCTGCCGGTCGAAGACCTTGCGGGTTCAAGTCCCGCCGTCCGCACCAGAATACTTTAATTTCCCTTATTTCCCAATGATTTATTAAAAATCAATAAAAATCAAACCACCCTCTCAACCACCTTTCGCAACGCCATTATAACGCTATCAGACGGCACCACGATGATGCTAAAATACGAATCATTGCTGCTTTTTGAAGTACCTTTTTAGCACTTTGAACTCCTCCTCATCTTTTAGGGTGGAGAGGCAGTCAATCTTGATTTTCTCATCCTTAAGGATGAGGAAATGAGTCATGTTTTTAACGTTAAGCAGCTTTCACAACAGGGCTCGATAAAATTCGCTTAGCTTCTGTTGTAACTGATTTGTAATGCTTAAACTCTTCTTCAAGGTCATTTGCATCTAACAAACGCCTCATCAATAATCCTAAGATTTCTCCAACACCAGCAGCATCATTCACGCTCTTAACAGGAGTAAGATAATACGAAGAAAAGTAAGTGAGGTATAGAATGGAGATAGATCTGAGTTTAGTAATAGCAGTTGTTATTTATTTTATTGCTAATGTGGGGTTGGCTTATACTCTTCATGACTCCTGAAAACAACGCAAAGGCTCAGAAAAGAGATAGATGAAAAAGACAAAATAATAGATAAAGAAGCTGAAATAGTACATGCACAAAAAGATATAAATCAAAAACAAGAAGAATCAATTCGAAGATTAACTGCTTCCAAGCTTATTTTTCCTTGAATGGCAGTTAAAAATTTGGCCAAAAAGTAGTTTTAAGTATTTTCTCACAAACATTTTTCAAGACAGGCAATCACAACACGCTCTGTCATAGCTCACATATAAATTACGCAACAGCCTTAATGGGGGGAACATGATCATCAATACACAAACCATTCTCTGCCTTGATCTAGATACCAAGACAGGCTGGACAATTTCTCGTGTAGACAGCAATATAACGAGTGGCACTGTCAATTTTGAATCCTATCGTTTTGAAAGCAATGCCTCAAAAGGAGAAATGATTAACGCGGCATGTGCAAAAGGACATGCGCTACAAGATCACTTAGAAAACAATCTTTGGGCGAAAGCCAATCTTGTACGCAAGGCTGTTTTGAACACCCGTGAAAAAAATCTGAAAGAAAAGGCAATGAGAGAGAATTCAAGACCACTCACGTTGGTTGAAAAGCAAAAGCTTGAAGGGATTTTAATGATCTTGGAGGAACAATGAAAAACATTGCAGGTTAGCAAACTAGTAAAAATGCTGATCGTTTTGTGATTAGATGTGCGTTTAAATCGACATAAAAGCACCGTACAAAGCGATTCAAGATTTTATGATAAAAAATTTATAATATAAAACGCTCTGTACGGTCAAATTTGAGGCAAATAGACAAATTTGTAAAATTAGAATTAAAGCATATCCATTTTAAAACATCTGTTCTTAAAAAACCGTAAACAGCCCATGCGAAAGAGGTTTGTTGCAACGGCGGTGGGATATGCACCATGGAGGAAACGGAGCAGAGGAGTATTTTTACAACCTCTACGAATATGAAGACGGTACAAGAGAGTGTGAAAAATTTGATACTGATCAGTATTACAAAGCACCTAAGTAATGCGGATTTAGTACCAAAGCGCAAGTAAAAGCATGAGCTTATGGTGGTCTATTCCGAAAAGCGTTCTCAATTACAAACCTCTTATAGACGAGATCAACAGAGAGATCAAAAATTATCGAAAACCGCAGGAAATTAATATGTTTACAGATAAGCAGCTAAGAGCCTTGTTTGGTATTATAACTTTTATATTTTTTATGTTTTTCAGGAATAAAAATTGACTTTATTCAGAATATTTTGACATTTGCGTTTGTTTCTTTGGTAATAGTCACAACGGTTTTTGCAATTTTATGCAATTCTAATATTCCTTCTGAATTACAGAGCAACCCAAAATACAAATGCGGCAATACAACAGGTTGGAAGACATTAACACGTGATTTACAACAGTACATGCACAGACTCTTAAAGCTAATAAGTTTAGCGCTTGTCGTTTTAATTTTCCCAAGTAGTTATAAAGAAATGGTTTCTTTACCTGTCATTTCTAAGTACGTGGAGTACAAGTTTTATTTTCATTGGATACTGTACTTTTTTAATACTCAGATATTGCTGTTTGGTATTCTCTTTTAGTCTGTGTATTATTTCTTATGTTACGTACACGCAGTTTAATAAATATATCTATTTACACACTACAGTGCTCCATTAAAAAGCCATAGTAAAATTCCGATTTTATAAAACTGTTCAGATTAAATGGCGTTGTCTCTTCTCAACGTTCATAGATAAAATCAACAAGGAGATAAAAAACTATCGGGGGCTGCTTAGCTTCAGAGACTAATTTTCTAGGTGAAGAGAAAGTTCAAGCTGCATCTTTGATTGTAATAATGACTTGCTTGCCAAGAAGACTCAGTGCTTTCTCTAGTGTTTGAAGCTTAGTTGGATAATTTAGATCAAGAATGCGTCTTTACCCAAACAATTGCCAATTCTGTTTTTGTGATATTCGCTTCATTAAAGGCTTCTACTACTGCAAGTTTAAGAGCATTCCACGCATCTACCCTAACCTCTACAAGGTCTTTATACTGTTGTGGCATTGGTAAAGGCAGACCACGCATAGGACAAGCTCCGTAATGCTAACCCTAAAGATTCAACAGCATTCTCTAATGCCTCAGTTCTATTTTCTCCAGCTGTTATTGCTTCTGGTACACCTGGAAAGGTTACAATAAAACTACCATCTGAATCAGATTCCAGTTTTGCTTGATAAGTATATTCCATGTTTATGTCTCCTCGTCATAATCAAAATACTTTTGAAACAAAAAATTTAAGCCTTTGAGAAAACAGCTCATACCCCCAACTACTTTTTTATTATTTTCACATAAAGTGGAGTCAAGTCATCAGATTTTATAACGGTTGTCTTGTCTCCAAAAGTTACCAAATAATGTGACCCTTTGCCTGCATCAGGAGCTTTACTGTAATGAATGCCTCTTTTTCTGGCTTCTTTACGTAATTCCCTAAGCAGCACTTCTCGTTTCATTTAGCCTCACCATTTCTTCATAAAATGAAGATCGAACAAAAAAGTTTAATACAGACTCTTAATGAAAGGATATTTACTGAAAAGTTAAAAGCAGAAACAAGAAAGCCGTACCATTTATGTGACATGGTCTTTTGATGCATGATTTGTCAAATAATATTGTAATGTAATACTTTAAAAATATTATTAATAAACTTAAACGATTGAAAAAGTACGAATTATGTTAAGATTTTTACATATTAAATTGCTAATTTAATGGGGCTACAAATATGCTAAATAAAGTGATGTTAATTGACTATTTAGCTGCTAATACCAAAAGCAAAACAATGAATTCTAGAGCCGAGGTAGTCAATTTTCGTATGGCAACTTCTAAGACCTATATAGATAAAAGACCAATCAAAAAGTAGAGAAAACAGAATGGCATTCAGTTGTGATTTTTAATCCATATTTGGCAAAAATTGCACTTCAATATCTAAACAAAGGTTCAAAGATTTACGTAGAAGGCAAATTACAGACACGCAAATGGTAAGATAAAAATGGGCATGACCGTTACTCAACAGAGATTATCTTACCACAATTTAAAGGCGAATTATATTTACTTAATGCAAAGAAAGATTTATCGACATCCCCTACCCCTTCACCCATTACTTCTCAAAATTATGCTATCGTTTCAAAAGCCCGACGCATGAGATTTGGGTCATCACTCAAGTCAACCTTCAGATCTATTTTAGCAAAGGCTTGATGACAGCCTATGATCTTGATTTTATCATCAAGAATAAGTTTATAATTCTCATCTGTTATCAGATGTTGAATGGATTAACTGACTTCCTCTTCATCAACACCCCAAATAATAATCTTATAAGGAGCTAAAAGTTCATTCTTAACGGCTTTGGAGAATGTATAGGTAATAAAGCTCTTTTCCATAGAGCTCTTCTTCGTCCATAGATGCCACAACGGCATTGATCTCATTGGCTTGCTTTTTCTCAAAGCTTTTGAGCATCAGTTGGTAGCTGGTAGAGCGAGATCTGAGACATCGAGCTCGACAGCATCATCTTGTGTTTTACGACGCTTGCCAACTTATGTATCAGAACATACCGCAAAGAAACACAAGGGGGCTTGTGCAGGTGCGATCGCCCTCTCATTCATATTCCTGAAGCCTAAAAGTACTGAGTTTGAATCAGCTTTTTTCGCTTTTAGTGCTCATCGAACTTGGACATAGCAAAATCTCCCAGAATTCTGAGACACCCACAGAGTGGGCTCATTTTATGATCGAACTTTAGGGTTTTCAGACCCTACTGATCGCTGCGTAGACGACCAAAAACACCTTTAAAGTATTGAAGGAATTTCACGCGATTAGCAACCAAAATGAAAGCAGTGTTTCTTATCTCTTAAAGACTGTAAGATTGGGCACTCTTCAAAAGAGAGATAATGCCAAGAACTGTCATCGTGGTTAGTTATCAACCCACACAATACCTCTTGTTCAGAAAACGCACAACACGAGATAAGAAAAAATGTTGTTTGCAAAGTTCTCTCTTACCTATACAAAAAGAAAATAAAAAATTTGGAGGGCTCCTATGATAAATGACATTTACTGTGTTGGACGCAATTATGTTGAACATGTTCATGAACTAGGCAATGTTGTTGAAGATGAACCCGTTATCTTTAGCAAGCCAAACAGTTCACTCGTTTTAGACAATGAAATTTATCTCCCTGATTTTTCAAAAGAAATACATTTTGAAACTGAAATTGTGCTCAAAATCTCAAAGGATGCTTTCATGGTCACGGAGGCAGAAGCAGAAGAATGCTATGATGCCATAGCAATAGGTCTTGATCTCACAGCGCGGGATTTGCAAACAAAACTGAAAGAAAAAAAGCTGCCTTGGCTTTTATCTAAAGGATTTAAAAGCGCCGCATACGTCTCTGACTTCATAAACAAGGAAAAAATAAACAACCCAATAACCTTTGCAATGAAGCTGAATGGCGAAACAAGACAAGTTGGCAATACGCAAAATATGATCTTTAGCTTTGAGAAGATAATATCATTTTTGAGTCACTACATTCAGCTAAGACGTGGTGATCTCATATACACAGGTACTCCACAGGGTGTAGGAAAACTTTCTCAGTTTGACAGAATAGAATTATATCTCAAAGATCAATTAATTTCAGAGCTAAAGGTAAAATGAATCATCAAATACTGACCTTTTTCATTGTTTCATTTTTTTTAGTCATCTCACTTAATTTTAGTCATCTTACTGGGGCCGAATATGGCCCTTATCATCACTAAGACAACGAGATTAGGAAGAAAGAACGCATTTGTAAACGTTTTAGGATTGTGTACAGCAACATATGTGCATGAGACATTTTCCATACCTAAGTGTATCAGCGCTCATTCTCAACAACAAAACACTATTTTTTTAGTAAAATTCATGGGTGGCAGCACTTTATTATACATGGGCTTTAAATCGATTAAATCTGGAAAACACAGCTTAAATTCAAAACAATATCAACGAATGAAAAGAGTGCTATTGGTAAAACAAAACTTTTCACCAGCTATATGGACGGTTTTTTGACACAAATACTAAATCCCAAAGTATCAATATTTTATATAACGGACTTCCCGAAATTTTTGTCTTCTGGCGGTGGAATTAAAAAAGGCTTTGAACTTGTCACAATACATTCTTTCAACATCTTTGCATGGTTTACTTTAACGACCATTTTTATATCATTTGCCAGCTCCGCTTTAAAAAGCGGCGGATAAAAGGCGCGATTAATATAGCGACAGGAACAATTTTATCTTTTGATAACAAATTGCAAAGCTAATAGAGCAATCTTTTCCTGATTCTGTCTCTCACGATGAATAGCTCAACCTCTAACAGAGCTTATACAATCCCCAGTTTTTTTCTTTGTATAACTGAATTCGCTGCATTTCTTTATCATAGTCTCAAGGATTTTTGTGTAAACGATGTGAATTTCTCGCAACCTTTTATAAAATGTTATCACTATCTAAACAAAATCCTTATTCATCACTTTAGAAAAAATAAGCTATGATATTCCTCTTTTCGTTTATGAAACAAAAAAGTGATTTTAAAAATCATTTTAAATTTCTATCATTAAGAACTGTTTCTTAAACTAAGATGAGAACCTTTGAGCGCTATTTGAGCCAAAATTAAAACTCTCACCATTATGAATAATAACAATTAAAAACTCCCTATTCAAATATCTGTTACGTTATTTAAGAGGAAAACATCCTCTTTTTTCAAAACCATATTCTTGTCTTTATCCACACAAAATTATAAAAAACGTTTTTTTCCTTTACACCTCATTTATATCATGCTTCGATACAGAATGATGCATTTTTTAGTGTAATTTAACCTCAAAATAATTAAAGGGAACCCCCAAAAAATGAACTGTAAACAAAATTTAAAAGATGGTCCTAAGATAAAACTACAACGTGGCTTGGATAACCGTCACGTACAACTTATAGCCCTCGGTGGAGCTATTGGAACAGGTCTCTTCATGGGATCAGGAAAAACAATTAGTGTGGCAGGACCTTCCATCATACTCGTTTATGCGATTATTGGATGTGCCCTATACTTTGTAATGCGTGCTATGGGAGAATTATTGCTTTCTAATTCACAATACCGGTCCCTTATTGATTTTTCAACCGATATGCTAGGACCGGGAGTCGCTTTCTTTGTGGGCTGGAACTATTGGTTAAGCTGGGTTGTAACTGGAGCTGCAGATATTATTGCTATCATTAACTATATGCATTTCTGGTGGCCAACACTTAATCCATGGATTGTTGTTTTTGCTTGCATTGGTTTCTTTTTAATCCTTAACCTCCTTGCCGTAAAATTTTTCGGTGAACTTGAATTCTGGTTTGGTCTTATCAAAGTCGTAGCAATTTTGGCATTAGTTATTGTTGGATTCTATATGATCGCTACAGGCTTTACCTCTCCAAATGGTACTGTTGCCTCTCTTAACCATGTATGGAACGATGGAAATATCTTCCCGCGAGGAATTACAGGTTTTTTTGCTGGATTTCAAATTGCCATTTTTTCTTTTGTTGGTATAGAAATTGCTGGAACAACGGCAGCTGAAGTTAAAGAGCCTAAAAAAGTTCTCCCTAAAGCAATTAATGCAATACCAGTGCGTATTGTACTCTTTTACATCCTTTCTCTAGCTGTGATTATGTCCGTTACACCTTGGAATCAAATCGTTCCAGAAAAAAGTCCCTTTGTCTCCATGTTTTGGCTTGCAGGCATTCCAATAGCTGCTGGTTTGGTCAATTTTGTTGTTCTCACCTCCGCTGCCTCTTCAGCAAATAGTGGTATTTTTTCGACTAGCCGCATGATATACGGGCTTGCAACACAAAAAGGTGCTCCTCCAATTTTAGGGAAGCTTTCCAAATACCATGTTCCAGCCAATGCTCTGTTCTTTTCCTGCCTATGTATTTTAGTAGGATACACAATTGCATCATCATCTCCAAGCATCATAAGTGCTTTTACAATTGTGACGAGCATTTCAGCGATTGCATTTTTATTCGTATGGTCCGTCATTTTGATTAGCTATATTGTGTATCGTCGCAATCACCCTCATCTACATGCTGAATCCGTCTACAAAATGCCGGGAGGTGTTATTATGTGCGGAATCGTGTTAGTTTTTTTTGCTTTCATGCTCTATTTGTTGACATTAGAACATGATACCCTAACAGCTTTAAAATACAGTATCTTTTGGTTTATTTTCTTAGGTATAATGTATTTTATATTTATAAGAAAAAAAATCGCTCCAAAGAACAAATAAAATCTATACAAAACATCTCAAAAAAGGGTAACTAAAGTTACCCTTTTTCTACTTAACCTCCTCCTCACACATCAAAAGACGAGAGTTCCTCGCAAGTCTGGGTTTGTAAACAATCCAACTTTGTTCAGGGGGATGCTGCTAACCACTTTATATGGTTCACCTACATAAGGCTCTACGGGCTAACCCCGCCCTAAATACCCCCCTACATTCTAAAAATACTTAATGTGTAAAATTTTATATGCTTTATATCACTACCCTAAACAACAGTATTTTACTGCATTATAGGATAAGAAACGCGCTATTCTGTAAAGAATTCTCTATAAACTTCACTGACATTGTTTACTAATAAAACATGAGATTTTATCTAAAACCGCCCCCCTAAAATTTATATTCAATTTTTTATCAAAATTAAAAATACAGCTCTAAACAGGATATATCTTAGTAGCTATCTACAATAAAATATATTCTATGAAAATATTTTTCTATTTATAATAAATATTTATAATATATGTATAAAACATAAAAATTATAATATAATTTATATTTTAGTTATTATTTATAAAGTAATTATTCCATTAATTCATAATGTTTTTCTTTGTTCACATATAGTCATAGAAAAAAATTCCTTTACTCCTTAACCATAGTGTGTTCCGATAGAAGGGATTACCTTTTTTAGGATAATTTTTATTTAAAAATAACTTAAGGGGAACTTCCCAAAAATGAATGAACAAAATTTAGAAAAAAAACCTAAGAAAAAATTGCAACGTGGGCTAGATAATCGCCACATCCAACTTATAGCCCTGGGTGGAGCTATTGGAACAGGTCTCTTCATGGGATCAGGAAAAACAATTAGCGTCGCTGGTCCTTCAATCTTATTAGTTTATGCTATTATTGGTTGCGCTATATACTTCGTAATGCGTGCTATGGGAGAATTACTGCTTTCTAATACGCAATATCGATCTTTTATTGATTTTTCAACCGATCTTCTTGGTCCAAGTGTTGGATTTTTTATCGGCTGGACATATTGGTTGTGCTGGATTGTAACCGGAACTGCTGAAATTATTGCTATTGTTAGTTATACGCACTTTTGGTGGCCTGAACTCAATTCGTGGATTCCTGTTCTCATAGGTATCCTTTCCTTTTTAATATTTAACCTCGTAGCCGTAAAACTATTTGGCGAACTCGAATTTTGGTTTGGCCTTATCAAAATCCTAGCAATTTTAGTATTAATTATTGTAGGATTTTACATGATCTTTACTGGCTTTATCTCCCCGAACGGCACCGTTGCCTCCCTTGGCAACATATGGAACGGCGGAAATATCTTTCCTCGAGGCATTACAGGATTTTTTGCCGGATTTCAAATTGTTATTTTTGCTTTTGTTGGCATTGAACTCGCTGGAACAGCTGCAGCTGAAGTCAAAGAACCACAAGAAGTTTTGCCCAAAGCTGTCAATTCGATACCAATCCGTATTATTTTCTTTTATATTTTCTCTCTCATTGTGATTATGTCCGTCACTCCTTGGAATCAAATCATTCCAGAAAAAAGCCCTTTTGTAACGATGTATGCACTTATTGGTATTCCAACCGCTGCTGGTTTGATGAACTTTGTTGTTCTAACAGCTGCCGCATCTTCAGCCAATAGTGGTATTTTTTCTACCAGCCGCATGATATACGGTCTCGCAGCGCAAAAGGGAGCACCTAAATTTTTAGGAAAACTTTCTAGCAACCGCGTTCCAGCCAATGCATTACTCTTTTCCTGCTTATGCATCTTATTAGGTTATGCAGTTTTATCGCTATCACCAACAATCATAAGTGCTTTTACAATTGTAACCACAATCGCAGCAATTTTGTTTATATTTGTATGGTCTATAATTTTAATCAGCTATATTGTCTATCGTCGCAACCGTCCTCTCCAACATGCCGTATCTCCTTATAAAATGCCTGGAGGTATTTTTATGTGTTGGACTCTTCTAATCTTCTTTGCATTCATTATTTATTTATTGTCATTAGAAGCTGATACTGCCATAGCTTTAAAATACACTCCAGCGTGGTTCATATTTCTAGGAATTCTATACTTTCTTTTTGGAAAAAAGAATTATGCAAAAAAATAAAAAATAAAGCTTATGTCGCACAAAACATATAAAAAAGGGTAACTAAAGCTACCCTTTTTTGATATTTATCTATAAAATTATAAAAGCTATTGACAAAACATCTCTGTAGAAGCTTCAATTACGCTCTTTATCAACCAAAGCGTTAGATTTTATCCAAGGCATCATAGAACGAAGTTTTTTACCAACTTCTTCAATAGGGTGATTATCATTTAAACGCCGCATACTTTTAAAATGAGCAGCACCAGCTTTATATTCTTGAATCCAATTTGATGTAAATTTACCTGTTTGGATATCTTTCAATATACGTTTCATTTCTGCTCTGGTTTCATCCGTAATTACGCGTGGACCAGACATATATTCGCCCCATTCAGCTGTATTAGAAATCGAATAATTCATATTTGCAATGCCCCCTTCATACATGAGATCAACAATCAGTTTAACTTCATGTAAACACTCGAAATAAGCCATTTCCGGTGCATAACCTGCTTGTGTTAATGTTTCATAACCTGCTCGAATCAGTTCAACAAGACCTCCACAGAGAACCGCTTGTTCACCAAAAAGATCAGTTTCGCACTCTTCTTTAAATGTTGTTTCAATCACCCCAGCACGTCCACCACCAAGACCACATGCATAAGACAATGCTACATCATGAGCATGCCCTGAAGCATCTTGTGCCACCGCTATTAAGCAAGGAACACCACGACCACGTTGGTATTCATGACGAACTGTATGCCCTGGACCTTTAGGAGCAATCATCACGATATCAACGTGTTTTTTAGGTTCAATCAAGCCAAAATGAATGCTCAAACCATGCGCAAAAGCAATCACTGCCCCATCACGTAAATGATCATGAATATGCTCTTTGTAAATATCAGCTTGCAATTCATCTGGTGTTGCCATCATGATGAGATCTGCCCATTTTGCTGCTTCTGCAACACTCACCACTTCAAAACCATCTGCCATAGCTTTCTTAACTGTTTCCGACCCTGAACGCAAAGCTATTTGCACATTTTTTACACCGGAATCTTTCAAATTTAAAGCGTGCGCACGCCCTTGAGAACCATAACCAACAATGGCTACTTTTTTCCCTTTAATAAGATTAACATCCGCATCACGATCATAATAAACAAGCATAAAAACTTCCTTCTTTTTCTATTTAAACTGGATTTCAGATTATTTTTATTAAATAAGAAACATTATCTTCAGTGCATCACACACTTATAAAGACAAAAAACACCGCTTATAAGAACATAGCAATTGAATAATTTTTAAAGTTTACATATTGCATAAAAAAAACTGTAGTCCCCAAACATACCCAAAACATATACAGATCCCCAAATCAACTTCAACTACTATTCTACAAAAAGAATAATTACGCAAAACAAGATTTCTAAAGAAAATATATTTGCTAATATTTTACTCTTCTATCGTGCAACAAAAAACTATATTCTAAAAATTAAGATAAAATATACAATTTTTAACATGAACCAAATCAATACGGATAGCAAGAAAAATTACAAAATAACAAGTATTGTTTTAATACAATATTCAAAAGCATATACAACAATATTTTTAGAATAATAAAGAGAACATTTTAATTTTTACGTTCTTTAATATCCACGCTTCTCACGCGAAAAAGAACACCCCCATACTGCCATTATGTTATTCATTTATGGCGCCTTATAAAGAACTTTTAATGTGCTCGAGCCCTTTTCTAGTCCCCCTATAATCGCCTAAGATTTATTGCACACCACTCTCTTTACTTCATAAAGCTACAAGTCAATATCATCAAAACCCTTATATGCCAAAAACTGCCACTATGCCAAAAACTGCCACAACATTGAATTAGCCAATAAAATGATGATAGCAATAGACTTCATATCATCCATGGATGATTTTACATTATACTATTTACAGATAACCCGTAAAATGAGCTCAAACATCAAGAAAATTTGTGTATTGATCCATAAAAACCCTACGCACTCTTTTACAAGGAAAATACCTTCCAATCCCTATTTCTTCTCCCTAATAGATAGTACAAATAAAAAACATCGCATACACTCAAAAACAAAAGATAGAAAGCAACCAATAAACAGAGCAACAATAGAATATTTATAATGCACGCTAATAGTGCTAGTTATCTAAACATATATTATTTTTTAAGATAAATTGGCAAAGCTTTATAAAAATTTCTCTTTCAATTTCATAGAGAGAAAAAGATTACGATAATAACCGAACAAAACGCTGAACAGTATCACGCATTCCATACTCTAATGCATCGGCAATGAGCCCATGGCCAATAGAAACTTCATCAAGCCAAGGAATACGATTGATAAGAGCAGGAAGATTAGCAATCGTCAAATCGTGACCTGCATTGATACCTAATTGCAGTTCTTTGGCTTTTTTTGCTGCTAAAACAAGTTTATTGAGCTCCTGATCCTGTTTTATTTTTTCCTGAAATGCACCACCGTAAGATCCCGTATAAAATTCCACACGATCAGCCCCTATTGCTTTAGCAATATCAAGACCGTCGATAGTAGGATTAGCAAAAAGTGATACACGAATCTTTCTTTTTTTCAAACGCTTAACAACGGGTGCCAAAAATTCCGCATCATGAGAAAAATTCCAACCATGATCAGACGTTGGCTGATTTGGATCATCAGGAACAAGGGTAATCTGATCCGCGTAGTTTTCAGCAATATCCAAAAATTGATCACTGGGATAACCTTCAATATTAAACTCAGCCGCAGGAAAATTGTTCTTGATTAAACAGTATATATCTGGCAAATCCGCAAAACGAATATGCCTTTCATCGGGGCGTGGATGAACAGTCAAACCTGCTGCTCCAGCAGCAAGCGCTATATGCCCAATATGCGTGATATTTGGCCACGGAAGATTCCGTCGATTACGCAAAACAGCAACAGCATTAAGATTAACCGAAAGTTTTACCGCCATGCCCATTTCCATTTTTCTATAGTGTGTAACAAGATAGAAAAAAGGCATTTTCCATCTGAAACTTAGATAATATACATATTTTTTCTATCGAACAATCATTAAACGTTCTGCTGCGCGCGTAATTCCCGTATAAAGCCAGCGCGCATACATATCACGAAATGCAAAACTTTCATCAAACAAAACGACGTTATTCCATTGAGAACCTTGCGCTTTATGAACCGTTAATGCATACCCATAATCAAAATCATCATATCGCTTTTTTAATTGCCATGAAATTTCTTGATCAGGGTTTTCAAACGCTGCTTTTAACAGTTTAATCTTTGCTACCCCACGCTCACTTTCTTCTGGTTTCACAAGAAGATTAATACTTGGTTTAACTGTTTCCTTCTGTGAAGTCATCACCTTCCATAAAGAGCCATTCAACAAACCTTTAGTAGGATCATTTCGCAAGCACACAAGCTTGTCTCCTGCTTGCGGATAATCTGCTGTAAATCCTTTTAACACACGCAAACGCTGATTATAAAGGTAGCGCGTACGATTAACCCCTACCAATACCTGATCAGCATCCAAAACCAATTGTTGATTGACCTCTTTACGTGTAACAACGCGCGCTTCTCCATAGTCACCATAAGCAATATCGCGTCCTTCACGCACATCCATAGCAAGACGTATAATCGGATTATCCCGCGCTTGCCGATGAATTTCTGAAAGAAGAAAATCTGGTTCTCCATTAGAAAAAAATCCTCCACCTGATATAGGAGGCAATTGACCTGGATCACCAAGAACAAGAATTGGCGTCCGAAAGCTCATTAAATCACGCGCCAATTTTTCATCTACCATCGAGCACTCATCGACAATAATGAGCTTAGCTTGTGCAGCTGCACTCCTCCGATTTAATGCAAATGTCGGTGCAATAGACTTCTTTCCCGTAACTTCATCGGAAACTTCTTCTTCCCCACGCGGACAATAAATCAACGAATGAATAGTACAAGCATTACTGGCACCTTTAGAGCGCAAAACCTGTGCCGCTTTGCCTGTAAACGCCGCAAACTGAACAGAACCATCAACTGTTTCAGCAAAATAGCGTGCCAGCGTTGTCTTACCCGTCCCCGCATAGCCAAAGAGGCGAAAAAGTGGAGAACGCCCCTCTTTCAACCACGCAGCAACAGCCTTCAATGCATTATCCTGTTCCGGTGAAAACTGCATGACTTACCAACATAAAATTTGCATAAAAAGAGCACTATTTTGAAAAAAACCAACTATCAAGAAAAACTTTTTTATTAAGAATTGCTGACACACGCCCATCTAACAACTTTCATAGCACAATTATCAATTATTTACCCATTGCTTTTTCAAGATATTGTAGCAATCTAAATTTTATCTATACATCGATCTTCTTGGTAACACCTTATACTTATCAAATAAAATATCATTTTTTACAACAGTAACACCAACAATGGAATATGCATGTCTTAAATTTAAAATAATACCTATATACGCTTTTTCTAACCAAAATTTAGAATGAGAAAAAGAGCATTGCAATTGCAAAACCCTCGCTAGAAAAAATGTCCTTAACAGGATAAGAATAATGTAATTTTATGAATACTATTTTACACAATCACTCAGCTTTCTTGCACATAAAAATAAAGTACATCCACTATTACGAAATAATAATTAAATATATCAAAAACCTTTTGGCGGAAATAGAAATAGCTCTCAACAAAACGACTTAACCCTATGATGATACACCTATATATTTCCTATTTCCCTCTTATCACGATTTTAATAAATTTACTCTTCATGCTACAAATAAGTTATATCTCAACGAATAAAGAGAGACATCACGCTTATATAAAGCCCGCTTTATCTTGCACAAATATGTAGCGTTTTCTGTTTCGACAATAAAATCTGGTTCGTAAGTATGGCCTTCTTGGTAGTCTATTATAAGAAAACTGGGACATGGGTTTCAGTCCAGCGTAGCACTTCAGGTCCGTCCTCTAGAATATGAGAAAAGCGCAATTCTCCATCTACTGAGTCAAACTTTTTGTCGCAATGTTTTAAAGTTTATAAAAACTAACTGATTAATGCTATTCTTATTGCTAGAAACAACAATGAAATCAATGGGTATAATTTGTTAATAGGCTTGGCGTTATGTCAAAATATCAGCGATGAGATTGCTTTTTGGTTGTTTTAGAAATGAAATAATGAGCTCAAATATTGATGAATGAAACGGGAGATTTAAATTGAAAATATTAATTCCAGATGACTATCAAAAAGCTACCCTAACATTACAGTCTATTACAAAATTAATGAAATCGCATGAAGTGCTTGTTATAAATAATTTAGCTAAAGAATGTGATTTAGAAGATAAGCTCAAAGAGATAGATATTCTTATCTTAATCAGAGAGCGGACCATGGTTGATAGAAATCTTCTCCTGAAACTGCCAAATTTAAAATTAATCTGCCAAACAGGCCCCATAGGTTCACATATTGATATAGAAGCTTGTAGAGACTTAGGAATTGAAATATTAGACGGTGGTGGAGATCCAACTTCTGCTGCTGAATTTGCGTGGCTCTTAATTATGTCTGCGCGTAGAAAACTCTGTAAATCTGTGTCTGATATGAAAAAAGGACGATGGCAAACAACATTTGGCAACCAAATGAAAGGGGCTACTCTTGGAATATTCGGGTTTGGGCGTATTGGTAAAATGGTTGCTCAATATGCTCAAGCTTTTGGCATGTCCATTTTGGTTTATGGGAGCGAACGTTCAACGCAAGAAGCAAAAAATTTAGGTTATCATTTTACGCATTCAAAAGATGAATTTTTTACACGTCCTGACATTATATCCGTACATTTACGTTTAAGCGATAAAACCAGAGAAATCATTCAATTAGATGACCTATTGAGCATGAAACCTCATGCTATTTTTGTCAACACAGCGCGTTCAGCTTTGGTTGAAAAAGGGGCGATAGAAAAAATACTAAGTTTGGAAAATTCAACTTACTTTGCACTGGATGTTTATGACAGCGAGCCGGTATATGAGAGCAAATTATTGCAATCAGATAGAGTTCTTTGCACACCGCATCTGGGCTATGTGACTGAAGAAAGCTTTGAGAATTATTTTGAAAAAGCTTGCCAAAATATAGCGTCTTTTATGAAGAGCGCTTAATGCCGGATGAGCCAATGTTTGTAAAATTTATCTTATATCGCTAGCGTATCAAATTTGCACGACACATAATAGCTTATTTCCTTAAATTAAGCATATTCCTTAGCTTTCATATTAAGACCAATCGTATTGACAGATTTTTATGTAATCAGCATAAAATACCTAATTTATTGTTGCAAGCATTATTAAAAAAAGGCTACTTTATTGGAATACACTTTAATTGGAGGGGGCATAGTGAGCAATAATAAATTTATAGAAAAAAATTATTATAGATGGATTATATTGCTTGTTGCCACTATCGCTCAAGCATCAGCTTGCTTCTTTGTTCAAGGGATTGGTCCTTTAGCTGAATTTTTTAAGAAGGATTTCTCGCTTAGTGACTCTCAGATAGGTTTGCTGTCTTCAGCAGCGCAATTCCTACCTATTATTGGGTTACTTGTAGCTGGCGAATTACTAGACAAGTTTAACGAGCGCTATATTGTTGGAGTTGGAGCGGTCGGTGTTTCTGTCGCTCTTTTGTTGGGAGCAATCGCAGATAACTATATTTCCCTTTTGGTCTGTTTGCTAATTGTAGGGGGATTTTATAGTTCTGCTCAACCCGGTGGCGCTAAATCTGTTTCTTCATGGTTTCCACAATCGCAGCGCGGATTTGCAATGGGAATAAAGCAGACGAGGCTACCATTAGGTGGGGGACATTAGCTGGGATAGTTCTTCCTGCTAGTGCGCTTGTCTATGGCATACAAGGTGCGTTTTTGGTCAGTGCCATAGTTTCTTTTTTAGGTGGATGTATATTATTATTTTTTATCACTCACCAGCAAAAGTTGTAGCTCTCGTTCCAGAAAGTAAGGCAAGAGTTTCGTTCCATGCAAAGGTATTGTCTCGTCTTGCGATGTTGGCTGCGCCATATATGCCGTATATGAAGAATATTATTTTTTCAGGCGTTTCACTTGTGATAGTTTAATATGTTTTAACCATTTTTATAATGATTTATTTTTATAGAATCTATCACCTGTCTTTAGATAAAAGTGCTTATTTGTTCTTTGTTTCACAGGCTTCTGGTGCCTTAGGAAGAATTATTTTAGCAGCGTGGAGTGATCATTGTAGAAAAGGACGATTTTTTCCTGTCTTCTTTTGCATGATTGCAGTCGTTTTTGGATTTTTAATATTAATTTTGGGTATTAGTGGATCGATAATTTATTTAACTATTTTATCTGCTTGGTTAGGTTTTTTTGGATTAGGATGGTATGGCCCTTGAGTTGCTTATATTGTAGACTCTTCGTCGAAAGAAAGCGTTGGACTTTCTCTGGGTTTAGCAATGTATGTAAATCAAATCGCAATTATTACTGCTCCACCATTATTTGGATTAATCCAAGATTTTACAGACACTTATTTACTAACATGGCTAATTTTAATTTTAATTATTATTTTTTCACTTTTCTTAATAAGAAAGTAGGGAAAAATAATTGGGGAGGAAATTATAATGATAAATGAAAATACTTTTGAGTTGAGCAATGGCGAAAGAGACAAACTTTGGGAGGCTTTAGACCATGTTATTTATGATCCATACGGTGGTATTGAATATTCGGTTAAGCTAAAAAAAAATAGCATTTTCGCTGCTACCCCATAGAATATTGACAATTCTTATGAATCAAAAGATGTCTATTACCCCTAGAGCATATTTAAGCTTTGAAAACCTTCCAATTGATAGACAAATTAATACGTCACCTAATCCTTATAATTTAGATGCGTCTTGTAAAAGTGGCTATATTAGCGAAAATTTAATTATGATGTTTTCTTTATTAATCGGAGAGCCTTATTCAATTAAATTTGAAGGCGAACATATAGTAAACAACCTAGTTCCTTTAGAGGATAATAAAAAAGATTATACAGGATTAGGATCTGAAGTTGAGTTAGATTTTCATATAGAAAATACTGCACTAAAATTTATAACGAGTTTAAATTTATCTCCTAAAGGGATATTTTTCTGGTGTTCGCAATGATGTTGATGGCCCGTTAACGAGAATATCTGGTGCACATCTAGCTTTAAAACTTTTAAGTGAGAAGGATTTGAGTAGCTTAAGGGATAATTTATATATAATTAATTTTTTCTATAGAGGAGAAATTGGGTAACCTCTACAAGTAAAGTGCCTCCTAGTTCGAGAGGACGGTGAATTCCCAGATATCAGCGCTGTTTTTTATCTGGGCATGTTAGAGCCACAGTCAAAAAAAGCTAAGGAAGCTTTAAATCATTTTTATGAAGCTATGAAGACTGTATCTTTTGGAATTGATGTACAACTAGGAAGATTATTATACATTGATAACAGAATGGCTCTACACTCTGGAGGTAAATTTTTTGGATCATTTGATAGTTATGAAAATCCAATGCGGTGGATTCAAAGAGTGTTTGTGTCTGCAGATTTATGGAATCATAAATATGTAGAACAAATAAAAGAAAGAATATTTGATTTTCAATGTTAATGTCCTGATAATGATACGATGTTGAGTATTATTCCGGTTTATATATATTGACTACACATCTCATATGTATGGATTTCCCCCGCATAATCAGGTGAGATTACTACCTGATTATAAGCTATGGTGGCCAATTGATTTTCTATGGCTGCGTTTGATCTTTGTTATATTTGCCCTTCCTTTCAAGCCGCTAGGGGGATTTTCCTATCAATCCCTTGAAAGAGCGATTTGGAGTAATTTCATAATGCGAAACCAAAACATAGTGACAAACTTTTCTATTGTTTTCACAAGTATGACGGTTTGCATGGTTGCCCCCTTCAAGCACGGTGGCTTTTTTCTTGCACAATGGAATCTTTCATATATGAGACAACATAATTAATTTATAACAGACAATTCAATATATTATCTAAAAAATGCAACGAAATAGCTATTAATGTGAACATATGAATTAAAAAAACAAACATCGCATACAAATAATAATACACCCCATGTCTTTAAACAAAGAATGAAAATCATAAAATGAGCTCTAAGGATAATAGGAACTCTCCACAAAGAAGAGACAGAGATGAAGACTCCAAAGACTTCATCACCATCCTTTACTATTTTGTTAACATATTCATTTTATACAAGAATCTTTCCCTCGGAAGAAACAGCATTTGCAACAGCTTCCTCGCTTGCCTCATCGGGTAATAACATCTCATTATGAGCACATCCCGATGGGATCATAGGAAAACAGTTTTCTAAATGATAAACACGACAATCGAAAAGAACTGGCTTATCACAGTCAATCATCTGCTGAATTTTATTATCAAGTTCATCGGGTTTTGAACAATGAATTCCCACGGCTCCATAAGCTTGTGCCAATTTCACAAAGTCAGGCATAGATTCCGTATAAGAATGAGAAAGACGATTACCATGTAGCAATTGCTGCCACTGGCGAACCATCCCCATATACTGATTATTTAAAATAAAAATTTTCACTGGTGTATCATGCTGAATAGCTGTTGCAAGTTCTTGAATATTCATCTGAATGGAGGCATCACCAGAAATACACACAACAAGCGCATCAGGATGTGCTATTTGAACACCGATAGCCGCCGGAAGACCATACCCCATCGTTCCAAGACCACCAGAAGTCATCCAATGTTTTGGTTCATCAAAATGATAATACTGTGCTGCCCACATCTGATGCTGTCCGACATCCGTTGTGATATAAGCACATGCATCTTTAGTAAGAGCATAAAGTCGTTCAAGAGCATATTGTGGCATGATAACATCTTTTTTTTCCATATATGCCAATGAATTACGAGCTTTCCAGCGATTAATTTGCGTCCACCACGCCTCACGGACTTCACTGTTAAACGCTGGTTTCTGTATCTTTAAGAGTTGCGTCATATCTCCTAAAACACAAGCCACATCACCAATAAGGGGCACTTTCACTTTTACGATCTTATTAATAGAAGAAGGATCAATATCAATATGGATAATACGCGCATGAGGTGCAAATGCATCCAATCGCCCTGTGATACGATCATCAAAGCGCGCACCAACAGCCAACATAACATCACAATCATGCATGGCCATATTAGCCTCATAGGTTCCATGCATCCCAAGCATTCCAAGCCAATTTTTGCCAGAAGCGGGATAAGCACCAAGCCCCATGAGCGTTGATGTAATCGGAAAATCACCCAGTTGAACTAAATCGCGCAAAAGCTTTACAGCTTCCATCCCTGATGAAATAACACCACCACCAGAATAAATAACAGGACGCTTTGCTTCTACTAAGAGAGAAACAGCCTCTTCAATAGCCTGCGCATTCCCTTTCGGCTTTGAATAAGAACGCATAAATGTCGGCGCTTGAGGTGCTCTATAAATTCCTGAAGCAAATTGAACATCCTTAGGAATATCAATCAAAACCGGTCCAGGACGACCTGATTGAGCAAGAGAAAAAGCTTCATGAATAATAGCCGCAAGATCATTGACGTTTTTAACCAGCCAATTACGCTTCGTACAGGGCTTTGTAATTCCAACCGTATCAGCTTCTTGAAAGCCATTTGTTCCGATGATCGTTGTCGCTACCTGACCAGAAAAACAAACAAGAGGTATAGAATCCATAAGAGCATCTTGCAAAGGTGTAACAGCATTCGTTGCGCCTGGACCAGAAGTCACAAGCATAACGCCTACCTTTCCAGTACTGCGTGCATAACCTTCAGCAGCATGCCCTGCAGCTTGTTCATGGCGCACCAAAATATGCTGGAGTGTATCTTGGTGATAGAGCACATCAAAAATAGGCAGAACAGCCCCACCAGGATAACCAAAAATATGTTTAACCCCTTGATCTATAAGAGCCTGAATCACTATTTCAGCCCCCGACATTATTTTTCCATCTGCACTCTCTTGCTTTCTTGGATCATTTCTCATTTTTCCCACTCACCTACTTGATAGGACAATAAAAAAGCCCCTAACGGAGCCCATAAAAAAAGACCCCAAAGGAGCCCATTACACAACACATACTGTATGATCACCCCCATTATTCCAACGTATAAAATATATAAAAATTTCCTTGTAGAAAGATTTCTAATTCCATTGATACCATTCGTCAATAAAAAATTATATTTTCTAAAAAATTCTTTTTCACGAATTATCTTTTATCTTTCGATAAGTTTCTTTGCAAAGCTCTAGCTCTTTTATCAAAAAGTAAGCATCCATTCTTCATCAAATTGATTACGAAACCATGTCATTTGTCTTTTTGCGTATCTCCTCGTTTGTGTTTTCACCGCTTCAAGAGCATTCTCAAAGCTTCTATATCCATCCAAATAAGCCATAAATTCAGGTATACCAATAGCCTTCATTGCTGGTAATGAAGGGGAAAGCTTAAGATTCTTCATAATCATCACCTCTTCTAAAGCTCCTCTTTCAATCATAGAATCCAAGCGTTTATGAATACGTTCATAAAGCAGAAGACGTGGTGGCATGAGAAGAATTTTTTCGATGAAATTCGGCGCTATGAGAGGTGTTGTTTTTTGTTTCTGCCACCAACTGAGCGTCTTACCGGTTGCATCATAAACTTCCAAAGCACGGACAATACGTTGACCATCGTGCGAAGAAATTTTTTCAGCAACAACAGCATCAATCTGCAACAACTGGCGATAAAGATTTGCAACGCCCTCTTTATCAAGCCGAAGTCGCCACTTCTGCCGCACAACATCTGGAACATGAGGGATTTCCGAAATCCCCTCTAAAAGAGCACGAAAATAAAGTCCTGTTCCACCAACAAAAATAACTGATCTTAAAGAAAAAGTAGCCAATAGCTTCTCGACATCACACAACCATTGCCCTACTGAATAATTCAAAGTAGGACTCACATGACCATAAAGATAATGTGGAACAATCGCAGTATCAGCCTCTGTAGGCCGTGCCGTTAAAATATTTAAAACATCATAAACCTGCATTGAATCAGTGTTAATAATGAGAGCATTTTTTTCTTGAGCCATTTTCAAGGCAAGTTCTGACTTCCCACTTGCCGTTGGTCCCGCTATTAATGTAACTGTTCTCTGTGTCATGAATAGCAATTTCTCCCAATCAATAACTTATTGCAACACACAGCCCCCAAAGCCCCCTATGAAACTTATAAAAAAAGAAAAAATTGACTTAATAACGACACCAAAGGAATTTCCAAGCATTTTTGCTATCATAATTCAATAATAAATTACAGCCATAATCATTCTGTCCGTTAGTCCATTAAAAATAAACATATTCTTTGTCATCATTTATGAAAATAATACTGAGCTTAACCTATACAATCAAACAGCTTTATTTTTTCCTATAAAAACAGCATGTTACTCTGGTTTATAATAAGAGATTCAGAAATTGTCTTCTGTACGCTCTCTTTCTTATAACTATTTTTTCATCCATCACCAAGAAAGGTATAAATATATATAACTAATTTAGTCTAATATCATTTTTCTCTAGGATAACTTTTTTCAAAATGAAGTAAAAAAACGTTCTCTATAGCACACAAAGTACAATCACAAAGTTCTAAAAGTCTCACTAAAGAAAACATGATTTATAATAATTGCACCCTTTATTTATAATAGTTGAGCGTTTTGCAACCTGAATAAGAGCTCCCAATATCATAAGATTTTCTCATTTTTATCCTTCTCATAAAGTGCCATATCAATACCATTCACTTGTGCATCAAAAGCAGAGATAAAAATTTGACTTAAACACAAGACATAGATCTTTTATGCAGCACTTCAAAGCCTAGGCTGTTGCAATATTGGGAACTAGCAAATCTATTATGGTACCAACTTGTACTTTTATTTAATGCAAAAATAGAGCTGCCCAACGGATTTTATATTATACAATCCATGCCTTTTTGTCATGAAATGAGCTTGAGAAATATTGGACATCACATGGTTGAGCTACAAAGTAGCCACATACCAAGGCTGATAAAAAACAAAAAATTAATTTTTAAGCCTCAATCCATTGGGGTATCAATCCATTAGGAGCGTTAGGAACCGTAACTCTCCATCTGGACGCGCTACGATGAATAGAGCATTTTTGCGTCCAGCTTCACGTAATTTATGAATACGTTTTTTAGCCTCATCGATTGTTGTGATAGCACTCTGATTAATATCAATAATGACTTCACCAACGCGAATACGCTTTTTATCCGCTGCGCTATTTTGTGCAACAGATGTTACCACTAGTCCTCGAAGTTTATCTGAAATTGAATAACGATGACGCAAATCCTCTGTCAATTCAGATAGCGTCATTCCCATAAATTGCATTGTCACGCTTTTCGACAGATCATTGTCTTTTTTATCATCAACTTCTTCTTCTATATCTTCATTTGCATCTGTTTCAATCAAACGTCCAAGCTTAACTTTTACTGTTTTTTCTTGCCCATTCCGTAAAACAGTAACATCCACCACTTTTCCTTCTGAACTTTCTGCAACTAAACGCGGCAAATCACGTGCATGCTTAATTTTTGCATTACCAAAGGAAAGAATAACATCTCCAGTTTGTAACTGGCTATTATCTACATTATTTTCTTCCGTCTGTTCTATTTTACCAGCCACTAATGCTCCTACAGCATTGTCCAATTTTAAACTTTTTGCAATATCCTCTGTTACCGGCTGAATACGAATAGCCAACCAACCACGCCTTATTTCTCCAAAATCACGCAATTGATTAATAACAGCAAGGGCCATATCCGATGGAATAGCAAACCCAATACCGATAGATCCTCCAGAAGGTGAAACAATTGCTGTATTAATGCCAATGACTTCACCATTTCTATCAAATAACGGACCACCAGAATTGCCCCGATTAATTGCTGCATCTGTTTGAATAAAATTATCATAGGGACCAGCATTAAGATCACGGTTACGTGCAGAAATAATACCAACCGTTACACTTCCACCAAAACCATAAGGATTACCAATAGCCATAACCCAGTCACCAATACGTGCTTTTTCTGAGTCACCAAAACGCACAGCTTTTAATTTTTTACGTCCCGCATCCACTTGAAGTAGTGCCAAATCAGTTTTGCTATCCTTGCCAAGAAGCTTCGCCTTGAGTTTTGTACCATCTGTAAAATTAACTTCAATATCATCAGCATCAACAATAACATGATAATTTGTAACAATAATCCCTTTTTGCGCATCAATCACAAAACCAGACCCCAAAGAACGCACCTTTTGAAATTGACTATTTTTTTGACCATCTTTGGGTGTAAAAAAATCATTAAAATATTCCTCCAGCAATGAATCTTTGGGAATAACGGGTACCGAAGTATTTTCATCCTGTTCGGTTCCTTCAACAGTCTGTGCCGTAGAAATATTCACAACCGTCTCCAAAAGCTCAGAAGCTAAATCAGGAACAGAAAGCAATGTCTTGTTTGTCTCTGCGCTCCAAGACAAATTCACTGATCCTGATAAAAACAAAACCACACACAAAACAACTCTTGTGATAAAAGACTTCAAAAACGTATTTCTACTCACGATACTTCTATCCATGACATGCCTTTAACCAAAGCTGAAAAGAGCCCCACTAAATTTATCTATGTAAAACCAGCACGGCTCGATACTCTCTACGACTTTTATCATAAAAGAAAATGGTCACAGATCATTCTTTTCATGCAAAATCTCGTATCTGCAATCCATTATTTTATCTATTCTCTCCCGATTTTGAATCCGTTTTACTGAGGCCAGTATTCATTGTCGGTAAGAATGATTTATTTGCCTGCGGCGGATTACGAAAATAGAAAAAGAAATCCTCATTTGGTGAAATCACCATCGGAGTATGCTCTAAATTCTTGTATTGTTCCATCGCCAACCAAAAATCGTAAAAAGATGGATTAGCCTCCCTCGCATTCAATAAAAGACGAATACTTTCAGCCTGACCTTCACCACGGGTAATTTCAGCATCACGCTTTGCAGCTGCTACGATTTCTTCATATTCACGATTAGCTTCTGCCACAATACGATCTCGCTCCTGCTGACCACGAGCACGGATATTTTCCGCAGCAGCTTCACGTTCAGCTGCCATTTGCCGATAAACATCTTCTGAAACAGCATCCGTCAAATCGGTTTTACGAATACGCACATCAACAATGGTAATACCCAACGAACCTGCATCTACAGAAAACTGCTTCTGTACTTCAGCCATCATCGCACCTCGTTCATCCGATAAGGCTGCTTTAAATTCTCGCTTGCCATAAACAGCACGTAAAGCGTCAATAAACCGTGGTGCAAGGTTTTCACGTGCCGCAATTTGTGGACGCCCAGAAGCAATGCGCTGTAAAAACAACTTAGGATCTGTAATACGGTAAATAAAGAACGCATCCACCTCATAATACGCACCACCACGAACCTGTACAGATTGTGTAGGAACATCGTAACGCAACAACCGATTATCCACAATGATGATCTTATCTATAAAGGGCGCCTTGAAATAGATTCCAGGGTTAGATTCTACCTGAACAATTTGTCCAAAACGCTTAATTGCTACTTGTTGACGAGGATAGACGATAAAAACGGACATCCACAAAATCATCAAAACAAACACTATAGCACTAAAAACAAACAAAAAACGAGATTGCTGCATAATTAATATCCTCCAGAAATGCGAGAATCCGAAAGCGATGCAGGACGCGCTGATGTTGCCTTCAATTTTTCTGATGAATTGCTACGCAACAATTCGTTCAAAGGTAAATAGGGCACCGCTGGAGAATTTGCCTGATCAAAAACCAACTTATTTGGTGAAGAAAGAATACGCCCCATCGTTTCCATATAGAGACGGTAGCGAGCAGCTTCTGGTGAAATCGCAGCCTCACGAGCTATCGCCTGAAAACGTTCCGCACGCCCTGTTGCCTCTTCAACCATTTGTGCCTTTTCACCTTTTGCGATTTCTCGTGTGCGTGAAGCTTCACCATTTGCTAAACCAATTTTCGTAAAACGCACACGATTCCCCTCTTCAATCATTCTTCCACGTTCCTGCTCCGCCTGCTGAACAGAATTAAACGCAGCAGCAACCTTTGTTGGAGGAGCAGCTTCACTGATAGACACACGGCTTATTTCAACACCAAGTTGATATTTATCTACAGTCAACTGAATAATCTTTCTGACGTCATTAGCAACTTCTTCTTTCTTGTCACGTAAAACATCATCAACCGGCCGCGAACCAATGACCTCACGCATTGCACTCTCAGCAACTTGGCGAACTGTTCCTTCTTGATCATTCACATTGAATAAAAACTGACTAGGGTATGAAATGCGATAGTAAACGGAAAAATTAACATTAACAATGTTCTGATCACTTGAAAGCATTAAGCCATCACTTTGTTGCGCCTGACCAGGCTTCCCACCAATCGCAATTGTTTTTTCCGTTAAAGGTACTTTCATATAGGTCTCAATTGGCCAAAAATGAAAATGCAAGCCATCACCAATAATGCCTTCTTTAGGGATGCCAAAGCGCAACTCTACCGCTTGTTCATTTTGCTGAACAATATAAATTGACTGGTATAGCCAAAAAAACACAATAAGCAGAAGGAATAAAACAGAAAAACTGCTTCTCCCGAATTGTTTAAACTGATCCTGCCCTTTGCGCAAAATATCATTAAGATTAGGACCATTTTCGCCACCATTACCGCCACCAGAACCAAAGAGATTCTTAGCTGGTGTTTTTTTGTCACCACTGTTTTTATCGCCACTCCACGGGCCACCACCATTTTGATTTGTCCAGGGCATTATCACCTCTTTAACTGACTACCACTCATTCAAATACCAACCATTCACTTAGATCTTATAGGGATTCTCTTATCTCATTACAATACAACTGACAGGTTCTTTTCACTTATGATTATTTCCGCTCATAAACCACAAAACGTGTCGGATGACTATCTTTTTCTCCTTTTGGAATATCTTGTGTTTCTACAATAGTCCATTTTTCTTTATCAAAAACAGGAAAAAAACTATCCCCTTCTATAGAAGCTAAAACTTCTGTAAGGAATATTTTATCAGCCATATGCAACCCTTGTTGAAAAATTTCACCACCCCCAATAATAAAAACTGCATCTGCACCATTTTGAGAAGCCACACTTTTTGCGATAGAACAGGCTTGCGACAAAGAATGAGCAATAACAGCGCCTTCAGCCGTGAATGCACAATTACGGGTAATAACAATATTTGTACGCCCTGGTAAAGGACGCCCAAGAGAATCCCATGTTTTTCGCCCCATAATAATGGGGTTACCAAAAGTCAAAGCTTTAAAGCGTTGCAAATCCGTGGATAAATGCCAAGGCATCGCACCTTCACGACCTATAACACCATTTTCTGCAACAGCTGCAATTAAACAAACTGGAAAAGTCATACTGCTACCGGTGCCTTAATATGTGGCTGCGCTTCATAATTAAGCAATTCAAAATCCTCAAATTTAAAAGAAAAAAGATCTGTTACCGCTGAATTTATAAGCATCAACGGCAAAGCATTTGGTATACGAGACAGCTGGTATCTCGCCTGTTCAAAATGGTTAGAATAAAGATGAGCGTCACCCAGAGTATGAATAAAGTCTCCCGCTTTAAGTCCGCTTACTTGGGCAATCATCATCGTCAACAACGCATAGGAAGCAATATTAAACGGAACACCTAAGAAAATATCTGCTGAACGCTGATAAAGCTGACAGGATAGCTTCCCATCAGCAACATAAAATTGAAAAAAACAATGACAAGGAGGCAAAGCCATCTCCTCTATCAGTGCGGGGTTCCAAGCAGATACAATTAAGCGACGAGAATCAGGCGTTTCTTTAATCATCGTCAAAAGATGACTGATTTGATCAATCTGCCGTCCATCGGGAGCAGGCCAAGAGCGCCACTGATAACCATAAACAGGACCAAGGTTCCCTTTCTCATCAGCCCACTCATCCCAAATTGACACACCATGTTCCTTCAACCATGCAATATTTGTATCACCCCTCAAAAACCACAAAAGCTCATAAATGATCGAGCGCAAATGCAATTTCTTCGTTGTTAACAGAGGAAAGCCAGCTTGCAAATCAAACCGCATTTGATACCCAAAAATTGATCGTGTCCCCACACCGGTTCGATCTGTACGATCAATGCCGTTATTTAAAACATGCGATAAAAGATCAAGATAGATTTTCATATAAATATTATGGTTGATTCTTAACGTTACAGGAAATAGAAACTTCAAAATTTATAAAAATACAATTCAAAAAAATCCTCCTCCCAAACATCTTTTATAGGAAATCATTATTATACGATTGCATTTTGATGAATCAAATCGTAAATAAATTTTAAAAGAAACAAGTTAGGTATGATCATAAAAGGGATAAATTTATGGAGAATGAACCAACTTTAGCACCACATGATACAAGAAAACGTATCTGGGCTATCGTGTCCAGTGCATCAGGTAATCTAGTAGAATGGTATGACTTTTATGTTTATTCCTTTACGTCCATTTACTTTGCATCACAATTTTTTCCCTCAGATGGCAATGTCGTTACACAACTTTTAAAAGCGGCTGGTGTCTTTGCTATTGGTTTTCTTATGCGCCCAATCGGCGGATGGCTTTTTGGCTTCATTGCCGATCGTTACGGACGCAAACGCTCAATGCTTATCTCAGTTTTTATGATGTGTGGTGGTTCGTTCTTAATCGCCCTACTCCCTACCTATGAAACCATTGGAGTAGCAGCAGGAATTCTTCTACTTTTACTCAGAATGCTTCAAGGGCTTTCTGTCGGTGGTGAATATGGTACAACAGCAACTTATATGAGTGAAATCGCCCTCAAAAATCGCCGAGGATTTTTTAGCTCTTTCCAATACACCACACTGATTGGTGGTCAACTTCTAGCCAGTCTTGTTATATTCATTTTAGCGCTTTATCTCACTGAAGATCAGCTAAAAGCATGGGGCTGGCGTATCCCATTTGCCATTGGTGGACTAGGAGCAATTGTTGCGATTTATCTACGCCGCACGCTCCATGAGACAACGACCAAAGAAAGTCGTTCTAATGCACAAGCTGGTAGTATTAGGGGACTCTTGAGCAACCACCGAAAAGCTTTTTTTCTAGTTATCGGCTTTACCGCTGGAGGATCGCTCACATTCTACACCTATACGACTTACATGCAGAAATATCTGATTACAACCACCGGCTTTGATAAACATACAGCCACAACTGTGATGACTGCTGCACTCTTTGTTTTCATGTTACTTCAACCTGCATTTGGTTTTATGGCTGATAAAATTGGAACAAGAACTTCACTCCTTATTTGGAGTGTCTTATCTATTATCTTTACCATTCCCGGACTTAATGTGATTGGTAGTACTGATAGTACATGGATTGCTTTATCAGTCATTATTGGAATGCTATGCATTATGAGCTTTTATACATCCATCTCTGGCATTGTAAAATCAGAAATGTTTCCCGCTTCAGTACGAGCAATAGGAGTTGGGCTCTCTTATGCTATTGCCAACGCACTGTTTGGCGGTTCTGCTGAATATGTCGCGCTTGGATTAAAAGATCTTGGATATGAATCTGTCTTCTATTTTTATATAACCGGCATGATGATTATTGCATTCATTTCTGTTCTCTTAATGCCAGATGCCCGGAAAGAGGGTTATCTTCAAGGTGATAGTATCCATTAAATTTTCTAAACTAAATCAAGAATCCCGATTTTTCGGGCTTCTTGATTATGATAATACTGTAAAATCAATTTATAGACATGCCTTTCATATCATAAACATCTCTCGTGTCATAAAGGAGAGATATCCTCTTCTTTGATATAAACCATGATGAATAAAGTACCTCATGCCATGACCCTATATTTTTCATGATACCAATAAATCCAGTACACTTAGCTTTAAAACATCAAATCTGCTTTAATTAATATCCTCTTTTCTTTATCAAAAATAAGCAAAACATCGTTTCCTTATTTGTCTAATAATGGACATTAAAGCGCATCTATTATCACCAATCAATCATCTCTCAACCCCCCTTTCTGATCTGAATGATCGATGACACCGTTAAAGATACAATAAAAATCTAAACATATCCTCCTATAAATATGAGCACTGTTTTTGTTCTATGACAAAAATAAAAACTGGAAACATCATGAAAATAAGCCGCTTCCACCCCCTCTTTTTTTAAGAAACATCTTTTAAGAAACATCGCAATACAATTGAATTTTTATGGCTTAAACTGTAAACAACTTTAAAGAGAAGAAAAGTTATAGATCTAAAAGGGGAATACTTCATGAATAATCAAACAACTTTAGATCCACATGATACAAGGAAACGTATTTTTGCTATCATATCCAGTGCATCAGGAAATCTGGTAGAATGGTACGACTTTTATGCTTACTCCTTTGCATCGGTTTATTTTGCATCACAATTTTTTCCTGAAGATGAAGATATCGTTACACAACTTTTAAAAACTGCAGGAATCTTTTTTATTGGCTTTCTTATGCGTCCAATTGGAGCATGGCTCTTTGGATTCATTGCGGATCGTTATGGACGTAAACGCTCAATGCTTATTTCTGTTTTTATGATGTGTGGTGGCTCTTTTCTCATTGCCATACTTCCCACTTATAAAACCTTGGGAATAACAGCAGCATTCCTCCTCCTTTTAGTCCGCATGTTTCAAGGACTTTCCGTTGGCGGTGAATATGGTACAGCAGCAACTTATATGAGCGAAGTTGCACCCAAAAATCGTCGTGGGCTCTTTGCATCTTTTCAATATGCAACAACGATCACAGGTCAACTTCTCGCAAGTTTTATAATATTTATTTTATCCCTTTACCTTACGGAAGATCAGTTAAAAGCGTGGGGCTGGCGTATTCCTTTTGTCATTGGTGGCTTTGGAGCAATTGTTGCAATTTATCTGCGTAGTTTGCTCCATGAAACAACAACCCACAAAAGCCGCTCTGAACAAAATGCTGGTAGTCTTAGAGAACTTTTTCGCAATCATAAAAAAGCTTTCTTTTTGGTTGTTGGCTTTACAGCTGGTGGATCACTCACATTTTATACATACACCACTTATATGCAAAAATATCTGATCACAACCACGGGCTTTGATAAACAAACCGCAACAACGATAATGACTGCCGCCCTCTTTATTTTTGTGCTACTCCAACCCCTTTTTGGTTCCATAGCCGATAAAATTGGAGCAAGAGCTTCACTCATTAGTTGGAGTACTTTATCCATTATCTGCACCATTCCTGTACTTAAAATGATTGGGAATGCCCATAATGCATGGGCAGCACTCTTAATCATCATTGGAATACTCTGTGTTATGAGCTTTTATACGTCCATTGCTGGTATCATAAAAGCAGAATTGTTCCCAGCCTCAATCCGCGCAATTGGTGTTGGATTTGCTTTTGCCATTGGGAATGCACTATTTGGCGGTTCTGCTGAATATGTAGCGCTTGGATTAAAAAATATGGGATACGAATCTGTTTTCTTTTTTTACATAGTTGGTATGATGGTCATTGCACTCATCTCTATTCTCCTTATGCCCGATATAGATAAAGGAGGATATCTCGATAAAGACAATAAACTTCATTAAACTTATTTTCTGGATAAAAAAGCCCAAGAAATTGGGCTTTTTTTGATCTCCTCTCCACCCTAATAAAGAACGAAAAGTCCGCCCCGCATTCGTCTTATAAACAACACAGTTTCTCTTAAATTGTCTATAGTTACTGCCTTCTTTATGTAATTTACTTGATAAGATTCTATAGGCAAGCCCTATCCTAAATATTTATCACGATATCTAAAAAACACCTTATACGGAAAACCTTATCTGAGCCTTACCTCACCCTCATAAATGATGATGTGTTATGATACAACAAGATAAGTAAGGACACAAAAATGCCCTTTTACATTATTTAAGCTTTATACAATGTCTTCAGTTTTTAGGCTTTCTGCTCATAAAGACCATCTCTTCTATGATCTTCCCGTATGCCAATAATTGCATTCTTCTCATAAAGTTTAAAGGTATCTTGATCTACTTTTCAATGTTCTCTCCCTTTAAATGCAACGTGATAACTTTTTATTCTATAACACAAGTAAAAATCTTAAAACGAATGACAACCTGACTCTAATAAATCATCTTAAAGAGTTTCCCTAAGAATTATTATAATACAATTGAATTTTTCTGGAAATCATAAACAATTAGGTTTAGAAAATATAAACTATAAATACAAAAGGGGAACAATTCATGAAAAATGAAACAACTTCAGCATCACAGGATGCAAGAAAACGCGTTTTTGCTATTATAGCAAGCGCATCAGGAAATCTCGTAGAATGGTATGATTTTTACGTTTACTCATTTGCATCGATTTATTTTGCATCACAATTCTTTCCCTCCGATGGTGATACGATTACGCCACTGTTAAAAACCGCGGGTGTTTTTTTTATTGGCTTTCTTATGCGCCCTATTGGAGCTTGGTTTTTAGGATTTGTCGCCGATCGTTATGGACGTAAACGCTCGATGCTTATATCCATTTTTATGATGTGTGGTGGCTCTTTTTTCATCGCCATACTTCCCACCTATGAAACCTTAGGAATAACATCAGCAATCCTTTTACTTTTAGCTCGGATGATGCAAGGACTTTCAGCGGGTGGTGAATATGGTACAGCAGCCACTTATATGAGCGAAGTTGCCCTCAAAAAACATCGTGGGCTTTTTGCTTCTTTCCAATCTGCCACCCTTATTACAGGTCAACTTCTTGCTAGCTTCATTATATTTATTCTAGCATCTTATCTCTCTGAAGATCAGTTAAAAGCATGGGGATGGCGCATTCCTTTTGTGATTGGTGGTTTCGGGGCAGTGATTGCGATTTATCTGCGTCGTTCTCTCCACGAAACAACCACGAAAGAAAGCCGCTCTCACAAACACTCTGGCAGTCTTAAGGAACTTCTCACCAAGCATACAAAAGCCGTTGTCGTAATTGCATGCTTTGCATCAGGAGGATCACTCACATTTTACACCTTTACAACTTATATGCAAAAATATCTGATCACAACCACCGGCTTTGATAAACATACCGCAACAACGATTATGACAGCTGTACTATTTATTTTTATCCTATTCCAACCCATAGCTGGTATCATAGCCGATAAAATTGGAACAAAAACTTTACTTATCATTTGGAGTATACTCTCTGTCATCTTTACATTTCCTGGACTCTGGATAATCGGTAATACGCATAGTATATGGGTTGCCTTTTCCGTCATTATTGGCTTGCTCTTCATTATGAGCATGTATACATCCATCTCTGGTGTCGTAAAATCAGCAATGTTTCCCTCTTCAATACGCGCATTAGGCGTTAGCATCTCTCATGCCATTGGCAACGCCTTATTTGGTGGTTCTGCTGAATACGTTGCGCTTGGATTAAAAAAGTATGGTCATGAATCACTCTTTTATTTTTATATAACCGTTGTGATGATCATGGCATTCATTGCTCTTCTCTTTGTCCCGAGTATGCGTAAAGGGGGATACCTCCAAGAGGATGAAAAACATTAAACCTTTTTATCAACGAAAAAGCCCAAGAAGTTGGGCTTTTTTATCATTATCACAAATTTAATATTGTTTAAATTTTATGAAGTGCATTAAGGTGCTTAGCAACTAGATAATAAAAAGTCATACGACTTTTTCTACGCTCTCCAGACATCATTTCAGCCACTTTTGACACAGCCATTTTAGCCCTCTGCTCATCGGCGCCTAATACATCTTGAACCCATTTTTCGACGCGTTCTAACTCTTTTGGATCCGATGTAGCAACAAGTGATGCATCTTGTTTTTTCATCACTAAAGCTAAACGACGGCTAAGTCGTTCTATTGCTGCTTCATCGGGATTTGAATCATATAGTTTAATATCTGCTAGATTATTTGTCATTTTGCATCATCTCCTCTCCAAAAATCAGCGGACTATACTTTACAGCCGCGTCATATAGCTCCATAAATAATTAGAGCATTAAAAATATTAACAACCCCCCCTTTTCCTAAGACTGTTCTTCATCTATATTTAAAGAGCTGGTTTACCAGCTATGGTAATAAATGGACAATGAAATAAACTCATTGGACCCGGGGGCGGTACCCGGCGCCTCCACCAAAATATAAGAGGCCAAAATTATATTTTGGTGGGGGCGAAATAGGATCGACAAGGGCGTAAAGATTGCTCTTTTACTCGGCATAGTACCACCGTTATCGGACTAAATGAGTAGTTGCAAATGACAACTATGCGGAAGCACGTCTCGCTGCTTAATGCAGTGCGAATGTTTCAATTTAAGTCTTAAACCATCGCAGGTTTAAGCGGGGTTCGGAGGCACCTGGCAACAGAAGCCTTCACTTTTTTAAATGTTATTGATTGATCTTTCAGACATTATCAGACATTATTTACCATAGAGTTTCGTATTTATTCGATTTATTGAGGTGCATCGTAGACAAAATATTGCTAATTTTAAAACGTATTCTATCACACAATATCAATACGCCCCGTTCTGCTACGTGAAATAAAAGGAATAAACTTCGATGGTTAAAGATCAAATCCGTTACGATATTCTCGTTCAGGATGCGCTTCGTGGAGTTATCCGTAAAGTTTTATCGGAAGTTAGCAAAGCAGGTCTTCCGGGAAATCATCATTTTTTTATAACTTTTTTGACGAATGCCCCAGGCGTTAAAATTTCTCCTCGGCTAAAAAATCGCTATCCCGAGCAAATGACAATCGTTTTACAACATCAGTTTAGAGATCTCAGTGTTTCAGAAACAGCTTTCGAAGTAACCCTCTCCTTCAGGGAAATAAACGAAAAGCTCGTGATTCCTTTTACTTCCATTCAGGTCTTTTATGATCCTATAGCAGCATTTGAAGCAGCATTTGATCTGCCCTCAAATCCTGCCTCTGGAGAAAGTGAAAATTCAGAAAATACCTCAACTACGCCCATTACCTTATCAAACACACAAAAAAAAGAAAATACGCTTACAAAAGAACAAAATTTCAGTACAAATAAAGAATCTTCAAATAACGATACAAAACAAAGTGCTGATGTTGTCTCTTTAGACTCTTTTCGGAAAAAGTAAATTTTTTCATGACTGAATTGATTAATCTTCGCCAATTTCGAAAACAAAAAAAACGTACAGAAAAATCTCTTCGTGCTGAGCAAAATCGTTATCGTTTTGGACGAACAAAAACTGAAAAATTTTTTGAGCAACAAAAATCTTTAAAAACGCAAAAATTTCTTGATCAAAATCGTTTACGAAACGACGAATAAAGGTGGAAAAATGCACGAAAATAATTCTATCGATTGGTCAAAAGTCATTCCACGAAAGATATCTGTTCGCGTTGATGGACACGCAACAAGCGTCTCTTTAGAACCACCATTTTTAGATATTCTAAAAGATATAGCCCGCAAAAAAGGACAATCTTTAGCCTTTATTATCACTGATATTGATAGCAAAAGACCACAACAAGTCAATCTTTCGGCTTCCTTACGCGTTTATGCCCTTCAAAGCGTTCTCACCCAACGCCTTTAATGTTTATGCTTATTTTTTTACGTTCTCTTTTTGTTTATTCAACTGGAGCTGTTGTGACTTTTTTAAGAGAAGTTTTTTTAATCTAGAACTTCAATGAAAAAAAGACTACAAAAGAGATATAATGAGTAATTTTTCTGATCACAACATACCTTTCTTTGAAGAAGATTCCCCTCCAGACCATGATAAGAAGAGCTCTGGTTTTTTCTCCCATACTCTAAAAGAACAAAAATCGTATAACACAGACTATTTAGAACAACTCAATCCAGAACAGCAACAAGCTGTTATGAATACTGAGGGGCCTCTTTTAGTTCTTGCAGGTGCTGGTACAGGAAAAACGCGCGTTTTAACAACCCGTATTTCTCACATTTTACGCTCTGGACTTGCCTCTCCTCAGCAAATACTTGCTGTCACTTTCACCAACAAAGCAGCACGTGAAATGAAAATACGTATTGGTGAACTTATTGGAGAAATTGTTGAAGGTATGCCTTGGCTTGGAACTTTTCACTCCACTGGCGCTAAAATTTTACGCCGTCACGCAGAGCTTGTTGGTTTAAAAAGAAACTTTACAATTCTTGATAGCGATGATGTTCTTCGACTTTTAAAACAGCTTATTCAAGCTGAGGGACTAGACGATAAGCGTTGGCCCGCACGAAACCTTGCCACGATGATTGATTCTTGGAAAAATCAAGGACTTTCACCAGAACATATCTCAAAAAGTGATGCTCATTCCTTTGGCAACGGCATGGGACGCGAACTTTATCACAGTTATCAAAATCGATTAAAAGATCTTAATGCTTGTGATTTTGGCGATCTTCTGCTTCATTCTATCTCTATCTTCCAACATAATCCAGATATTCTTCGCGAATATCATTCTCAATTTCGCTATATTCTTGTCGATGAATATCAAGATACAAATACAGCACAATATCTTTGGCTTCGCCTTTTGGCACAACATCCCCAAGGTCAACATGTTAATCTTTGTTGTGTTGGCGATGATGATCAATCCATTTATGGATGGCGTGGTGCAAAAGTAGAGAATATATTACGTTTTGAAAAAGATTTTCCTTCTGCCAAAATTATTCGTCTAGAACGCAATTATCGCTCAACGTCCCATATTCTTAAAACCGCCTCCCATCTCATTGCTCATAATGAAGACAGACTGGGCAAAGTCCTTTTTTCTGCACAAATAAAGAGTGAGGAAGAAAAGGTAAAAATTCATTCAGCATGGGATTCGCAAGAAGAGGCCCGAGCCATCGGAGAAGAAATTGAACAAGCACAACAAACAGGTCATGCATTAAATCATATGGCTATATTGGTGCGTGCATCATTCCAAATGCGTGAATTTGAAGATCGCTTTGTAACGCTTGGTCTTAACTACCGCGTCATTGGTGGTCCTCGTTTTTATGAACGAATGGAAATACGTGATGCTATGGCTTATTTACGCGTTGTTGTCCAACCTGCTGATGATTTAGCTTTTGAGCGTATTATTAATACACCGAAACGCGGCATAGGCGATGCAACCCTGCGCATTCTTTATGAGAGTGCGCGAGCACGTGCTGTTCCTCTCTTTTCCGCGGCCGCTGACATCATTGAAACAGATGAGTTAAAGCCTAAGGCACGCAGTGCGTTACGAAGCCTTATTGAAAACTTCCGCCGCTGGCAAAATATGCTTCAAGACACTCCTCATAAAGAACTTGCCGAGATTATCCTTGATGATTCTGGTTATACAACCATGTGGTTAGAAGATCGCTCACCAGAGGCTCCTACACGTCTAGAAAATCTTAAAGAAATGATCCGTTCCATGGAACAATTTGAAAATCTTCAAAGTTTTTTGGAACATGTTGCACTGGTTATGGATGCTGAAAACAATGAAAATACCGATGCGGTCAACATCATGACACTTCATTCAGCCAAAGGGCTTGAATTTGAAACAGTTTTTCTTCCTGGCTGGGAAGAAGGACTTTTTCCCCATCAGCGCTCGTTAGATGAAGGTGGACGTTCAGGATTAGAAGAAGAACGGCGTCTTGCTTATGTTGGACTTACAAGAGCAAAAAAACACCTGCATATATGGTTTGTATCTAATCGTAGAATTCATGGACTTTGGCAACCTGCTCTCCCCTCCCGTTTTCTAGATGAATTACCAGCAGAACATATAGAAGTTGTAGAAATGGAAACATCCTATGGTGGTTATGGAAAATCTTCCTTTCAACATCACGATTTCTGTTATACTGACTATGCAACAGCAAGACAAAAGCGTGCACAAAAAAACAAAACGGTTGAAGGGAAAATTATCACTCAATCAATCTCTCATGAATCATCAGATTTTTCTATCAATGATCGGATTTTTCACATAAAATTTGGTTATGGTCATATTACAGCAATAGACGATCATAAATTGACAATAATGTTTGAAAAAGCCGGAGAAAAGCGTGTACTGGATAATTTTGTAAACAAAGCTTGACTAAAAGCAAACTACATCAGTTTTTTCAAGAGACCATTTTGTTTTATTCTGATTATCATTTCCATTTGCGAACAAAAACTTCAATGGGTAAATTTTGCATATCAGGCAATGCGTCGTAAATTTTATCAAGCGACCAATCCCACCAAGCCATCTCTAAAAGGCACTCAATCACATGATCGGGAAAACGCATCCGCAAGCGTTTAGCAGGAACACCAGCGACAACCGCATAAGGCATAACATCTTTCGTTATAACAGCGTTAGCACCAATAATTGCTCCATGTCCAACTTTCACCCCAGGCATAATAACCGCGCCATGTCCAATCCACACATCATGCCCGATAATAACACGTTTTGCACAACGCTTTTCGCGAAAAGAACGATCAAGTGCCATATAACGAAAATATTCATTAGGACGATAGGTTATTTTATGCGTTGAAACGCGTTCCATAGGATGCTCCAACGCATTCATCCGTACATGAGATGCAATAGAACAAAACCGCCCAATATCGCTATAAATAGCCTCACTATTACGCTCTAAATAAGAAAAATCTCCAACGGTTACATCCCGTAAAATCACCCGCTCATTAACTTCCACATAGCGCCCTAATTTACAACCATGCAGCCGCGCTGTCGTATGAATACGAGGCTCACTTTCATGAAATCGAAGATCGTTCTCAATATTCATGCATCCCTCACCAATGTTTCATCAATAGATATGGAAAGACATACCAATCAAGCCAATAAAATCAACCATGAAACAGAGATTGCAAAACAAACCTGCCGATGTTACAATTTCGTGATCTATCTAAGAGAGTCAAACTATGAAAAATGTAATACGCATCTTGGGGCTGACAATCATATTTCTTGCAGGTATTTTTATTTATGATGCACTGACAAATAAGCCTTTAGGTGATAATTTTACACTCACTGATTCTAATGGAAAAAATATCACTGAGGCTGATATTCGAAGCAAGCCTTCAATAGTTTTTTTCGGCTTCACTATGTGTCCTGAAATCTGCCCTACGACATTGATGAATCTTGATCGATGGCTTACAGCCCTTGGACCCAATGCCGATAAATTAGGCATATGGTTTGTGACTGTTGATCCTGAACGTGATACACCAGAAGTGCTCCATGAATATCTCAGTAATTTTAACAATAAAATCATTGGGATCAGTGGAGATCCTGATAAAGTTCATAAAATGGTCAATTCCTTTAACATCGTTGCTGAAAAAGTCTCAGGAACAGATGAAAACTATACATATAACCATACAGCAGCAATTTTTTTACTCAAAAAAGGTGGGAAATTAGCTGGCGTTATCCGTTATGACACGAAAGAAAGCGATAGCGAATTAAAAGATGAAATCGCCATTGAACGGTTAAAAAAACTCATCTTAAACTAAAAAAACCGATCAAAAGAAAGAACAGTATGTCGCAACAAATTCGCCTCTATTATACTGCTTCTAAAAATGAAGCAGAACGGTTCTATACCCTTATAGACACAGCCTTTGACGAAGAAGGTTATCCTCTTGCTCTTACAGAGATAGATGAACAAAATGCTGTATATGAACTTTCACTCTATGTAGACCAAGAAAACTACGAACATATTTCGAAACGTTTTGCCCAAATCTTTTCTATAGATCCTGATAAAATTAATATGGAAATTTTACCCAACATTGATTGGGTACAAAAAAGCCTAGAAGGACTAAAACCTGTGCAAGCCGGTCCTTTTTTTCTTCATGGAAGTCATAATAGAGGCGACATTCCAGCCAATGTTCTTCCTATTGAAATTGAAGCAAATCAAGCTTTTGGCACCGGACATCATGGAACAACAGCTGGTTGTTTAGAAATGATTGCCAAAGTGATGAAACACGAAAATCCCCAAAATGCACTTGATCTTGGTACTGGGAGCGGTGTACTAGCCATTGGCATAGCAATGCTCAAACCAATTACTGTTCTTGCATCCGATATTGATCCTGTCGCTATTCAAGTTGCACAACACAATATCGAATTCAATGGCGTAAAAAAATATATCACAGCTGTCACAGCAACAGATTTTACCCATGATGAAATTGCTTCACGGGCGCCCTTTGATCTTATTGTTGCCAATATCCTTGCCAATCCTCTTATCGCACTTGCACAAGAAATGGTAAAGGCACTCCAAAAAGGTGGATCACTGATACTCTCTGGAATTCTTGAAGAACAACATGCAGATGTTTTAAAGGCTTATGTAAAACAAGGGCTGAAACACATTGAAACATACCACCGTCAAGGATGGGTTACGATACATCTGAAATAAAGTAAAAGAAAAGGACGTCGTTATGTATCAATCTTTTGAGGCGACAACAAATCCAGCCCATGCTCTAGAACGCATTGCCTCTCTTCGTAAAGAACTAGACCGCCTTGGTCTCGATGGTTTTCTTGTTCCGCGGTGCGATGAACATCAGGGAGAGTATGTCCCTCCCCATGCTCAACGCCTTAGCTGGCTCACCGGCTTTACTGGATCAGCTGGAGTTGCACTGATTTTAAAAAACAAAGCCATCATATTTACAGACGGGCGATATAAGCTCCAAGTTCGCCAACAAACTGATCCTAATATTTTTGATTATGAAGATCTCATAACTTGCCCTCCCTCACGATGGCTTGAAAAAAATGCTCAAAAACTTTCTATTGGCTTTGATCCATGGCTCCACACCATCACTGCCACCGATGCATTGAGAAACGCATTAGAAATGAAAGCAGGTGGAAAACTTGTAGCAATTCACTCCAATCCCATTGATCTGCTTTGGCATGATCAACCACAATTGCCGCAATCTGCCCTATCAGTTCATCCTCTCAAATATGCAGGATGCAGTTCAGATGAAAAGTTGGCATTGATTTGCAGATATATACAAAAAGCCAATGCAGAGGTTTTTATTTTTACAGATCCCTCCTCCATTGCATGGACATTCAATATACGTGGCAATGATGTTTCCAACACACCTTTTTCCCTTTGTTTTGCTCTCATTCCACTTAACGAAACACCAGCCTTATTCATTAGCAGCAAAAAACTTGGTGTAGAACAGAAACAATATCTGGAAGGTTATGCAAAATTATATGAACCAGAACAGCTTATTCCAAAGATCAAAGAGTATATTCAAAAAGGGACAGTGTTTGCCTTAGATCCACAGCTAACATGCGAAAAATTACGAACTGTTATTGAAGAAAACAATAGCTCTTTCATCACACTTACCGATCCTGCCGCTCTACCACGTGCCATTAAAAATGACACAGAACTCAATGGTGCACGCAAAGCGCATCTACGCGATGGTGTTGCCCTAACCCGTTTTTTTTCCTGGTTAGATAAACAAACACCAGAGTCAATAAGTGAAATTTCTGCTGCGCAAAAATTAGAAGAATTTCGCATAAATACAGCAAAAGAAATGGGAGAAGAACTTAAAGACCTTTCTTTTGATACAATTTCAGCAGCAGGAGAAAATGGCGCCATTATTCATTATCGTGTAACGACACAAACAAATAAACAACTCAATGCGGGTGAACTTTATCTTGTTGATTCAGGCGGACAATATCGTGATGGAACGACAGATATCACACGTACAGTAGCAATTGGGAATATTGGAGAAGAAGAAAAACGCTGTTTCACGCTTGTCCTCAAAGGTATGATTGCTCTTTCAACGGCTTACTTTCCAAAAGGAACCCGCGGACAAGACATCGATATTCTAGCGCGCATTGCATTGTGGAAGGCTGGTTTTGATTATGCTCATGGCACCGGTCATGGTGTTGGGTCTTATCTTTCTGTTCATGAAGGACCACAAAATATTTCCCGCAAAGGATGCCAAGAACTCATCTCCGGTATGATTCTTTCAAACGAACCAGGATATTATCGCGAAGGTGCTTTTGGTATTCGTCTTGAAAATTTGATAATTGTAAAGCCAGCACAAAAAATTGATGGCGGGGATATAGAAATGCTTTCGTTTGAGACGCTTACACTTTGCCCTATTGATCGAAAACTCATTCTCCCAGAGCTTTTGACACAAGAAGAACGGCAATGGCTCAATGATTACCATGCGCGCGTTTATCAGATGAATGCACCTTACTTAAATGAAGAAGATAAAAAATGGGCAAAAGAGGCAACACTACCCCTTTAAATGAGGCAACACAAATATCTTCTAACGCTTCTTATAAAAACACCACACCCTTCTCTTTTAAAGAGAGAAGTGCGTATTTACCATCAGCAATCACAAAAAATGCTTCTATAAAATACTTCAAGTTTTTTTGCCGATAGGATAAAAGCTCTTCCCAAACTGAAACAGAACGGAATACACTTGTAACAGATAATGCTTATCAACTATCCTCCACCATCTTCACATGAGTTATAGCCTTATTCTGCTATATAGAAATTTTCATTATATTTTGTAATCCTCCGCGTCTCATTTCTAAAATGCCTATTATAACCAGCTTATTACGCCGTTTAAATTCAAAAGTTCTGCATATTTAGTTACAATTTTTACCTTGCTTCACAGTGATAACGTATATCTTTTACTAACAATAACCTTGTATATTCTTAATCATAAGAGTTTAAGTTTAATATTTAAATTCAATGTTTTTTTAATAACTTAATAAATATCAAAATATATGGCGCTCTATTTTTGCAAAAAAAACACCCCCTATTATCCCCTTTTTGATTCCAGCCCCCAAAAATGTAAGAGAGCTAACCATACAAACAGCATACGCATCTTCTAGAAAACGCCCTCTAAACATTATGTTCCTCAATCAACTGTAGCCAAATCTCTTCATCAATAACCTCAACACCTAATTCTTCAGCTTTAGCCAATTTGGAGCCCGCTCCAGGTCCTGCAACAAGAAGATCTGTTTTTTTAGAAAGTGAACCAGATGTTTTGGCCCCTAATCGCTCTGCCAATGCTTTTGCTTCATCGCGTGACATATGCGCCAAAGTTCCTGTAAAAACAATTGTCTTCTCTGCTATTGGGGAAGAAGCTGTCATGATAGGCTCCTCATCAAGAGGGGTTACTTCTTCAAGTAAAACAGACAAAACCTCACGATTATGCGCTTCTTGATAAAAATCAACAATTGCGCTCCCTACCTGTGGTCCAATTCCTTCGATATTGGTAAGCTCCATCCAAGCTTCATTGCCTTTTTCATTGTCCTTATCACGTGGCATAAGTGCTCCCATAGCCGCAGTTTCAAAAGCTGTATAATTTTTATAAGTACGCGCAAGACGCCGTGCATTAACCTCTCCAACATGGCGAATTCCCAATGCAAACAAAAAACGACTTAAAGGAATTTCTCGGCGTGCATTAATGGCATCATACAATTTGCGAACTGAAACAGTCCCAAAACCTTCTATATTTTCTAAACGTATCAAAGATTTTTCTTGGCGACGTTCTAAAGTAAAAATATCAGCTGGTGTATGAATACAAAGCGCTTCATCTTGAGCATAGAAAAAAAACTCTACCTGTTTTTTACCCAAGCCCTCAATATCAAAAGCATTGCGCGCAACAAAATGACGAATACGCTCAATCGCCTGTGCAGGACAAATAAGCCCCCCTGTACAGCGACGCACAGCTTCTCCCACTTCACGAACAGCATGACTCCCACAAGCTGGACACAAATGAGGAAAAATAAAGACAGCAGCATCTTTCGGGCGTTTTTCAATAATAACATCAATAACTTGAGGGATCACATCACCAGCACGTTGTACAATCACGCTATCGCCTACACGGATATCACGTCCTTCACGAATAGGCTCTCCTTTATGACCAATTCCCTTAATATAATCCTCATTATGCAAACTAGCATTGGTCACCACCACTCCACCAACAGTAATAGGCGTAAGACGTGCAACAGGTGTCAAAGCTCCCGTGCGACCAACTTGAATGTCAATATCTTTCAAAAGCGCTATCGCCTTTTCTGCTGGAAATTTATGCGCGATTGCCCAACGCGGCGAACGAGAAACAAACCCCAAGCGCTTTTGGAGCATCAAATCATTAACCTTATAAACAATACCATCAATATCATAGCTTAAAGAATGACGGCATTCTTCGATATCGTGATAATAAGAAATAATTTCTTCTAACGTCTTAAAGGCTTTTGTTAATGGATTGATAACAAAGCCATATTCTTTTAGCTTTTTCATCATCTCCATTTGACTTTCTGCCAATATTTCACTCACCTCACCACAAGCATAAGCAAAAAACTGAAGCTTTCTGCTAGCGGTTATCCGTGAATCAAGCTGACGGAGTGAACCAGCTGCCGCATTTCGAGGATTGGCAAAGGTTAACTTGCCCTTCTCTTGTTGGCTGATATTTAATGCTTGGAAATCTTCCCGCCCCATATAAACTTCACCACGCACCTCAATTATATTAGGAAAATCACCTTGCAAAACTTGTGGAATATCAGCAATGGTTCGGGCATTTGCCGTCACATTTTCACCGACAGTTCCATCCCCACGCGTTGCCGCCCCCACAAGCCGCCCCTTTTCATAGCGTAAAGACAAAGATAAACCATCAATTTTTGGCTCCGCTGTTATTTCCAACACCTGTGTTTCTGGAAGCCGTAAAAAACGACGAATACGCTCAACAAATTCAGTAACATCTTCAAAGCTAAACGCATTATCCAGTGAAAGCATTGGCTGTGCATGAACAGATTTTTCAAACTTTTCAGAAATTGGTGCCCCAATTTTATGTGAAGGAGAATCAACACGAATAAGCTCTGGAAAAAGAGCTTCAATTTCTGCATTACGGCGGCGCAAAGCATCATATTCTGCATCAGAAATTTCAGGCTGATCATCACGATTATAAAGCACATCATGACGTGCAATCTCTTTTGCCAACCACTCTAATTCACTTTCTGCTTCAACAGCTGTGAGATTTTTATCTGCATCTTTGTTCATAAAATCTATTCCAAATTACGAGCACTGCCACAAGGATGATCTCCGCGCCTCCTCATAAAGTGAATCTCAATAAATACAAGCTTTCCAGTATTTTTATCGCTGACTAATTACCTTCATGCTAGAAGCTTTTGAGCCGCTGCACGCGCTTCTTCAGTAATCTGTTCTCCTGCCAACATACGAGCAATTTCTTCTGCACGTTCATGCTCTTCCATTTTATGAATAGCAGTAACAAAGCGTCCTTTATCATGACTCTCAATTTTTGAAATAAGAAAATGACCATGCGCTTTCGATGCAACCTGTGGAGCATGCGTAATAGCGAAAACCTGGACATGTTCTGATAAGCGTTGCAACCGTTGCCCAATAGCCGCTGCAACAGCACCCCCAACGCCTGTATCAATTTCATCAAAGATCAGCGTCGGTGCTGATCCTCGATCAGATAAAACAACTTTTAATGCCAACAAAAAACGAGACAATTCACCGCCAGAAGCCACACTAAGCATCGGTCCAGCACGTGTTCCAGGATTTGTTCGCACCCAATATTCAATGCGATCACATCCCTCTGCACTCCGCTTTTCGATATCACTTTGCATTTCAACAATAAACTCAGCCCTCTCTAATTTCAATGCCGGTAACTCAGTCATCACGCTTTCAGACAAGCGCTTTGCAACCTCTTGACGTTTTACTGACAACGCTTGTGCTAACATATCATAATTTTTTTGTGCTTGTTTTGCCTCATTTTCAAAACGTGTCAATATAATCTGAGCCTCTTCAAAATCAGCTAATTCAGCATCCATCTTATCGCGTAACTGAACCAATTCATCCGCAGAAACTTGATATTTACGAGCAAAACCCCGAAGAGAAAAAAGACGCTCTTCTATCCGTTCTAATTCATCAGGTTCAAAATCTAATGCTCGTATTGCCGTCTCAATACCTTCTTGTGCTGTTGCAAGTGCATGCAATGCCTCATCAATAGATTTCACCACTGGTGCAATAAGCTCTTGTGCTTCAGGAATTTTCCGCTCCAAACGCCTCACCAAATTAGAAAGCACTGGGATTGGTGATTTTTGACCCGTTAAAAGATCATCCGCTTCTTTAATATCCGTCGCTATTTTTTCTAATTTAAGCATATCGGCACGACGAAGAGAAAGAGCCTCCTCTTCACCAACTTTAAAATCAAGCTTTTCAAGCTCTTCTATACACGCACGAAGATAATCAACCTCACGTACAGCGCTCTCTACTTTAAGACGCTGCCGTTGCAAACGCTCCTCAAATTCACGCCATGTGTAATAACACTGACGCAAATTTTCCACTTCATCCTCAAGACCACCAAAGGCATCTAATAATTGGCGATGTGTAGCAACATCAACAAGCGCACGATCATCATGTTGTCCATGAATTTCAACCAGCAAACGGCCAACACTCCGCATCAATGCAACACTAGACACCTGATCATTAATAAAAACACGGCTGCGTCCATCACTTGATTGCACACGTCGTAAAATAATATCACCCTCATCATCAAGACCATTCTCACGAATAAGTTGACGTGCAGGATGTGAAACAGACACATCAAAAACAGCTGTGACCTGCCCGCGCTCAGCACCATGACGCACAAGCGAAGCATCACCCCGCCCCCCTAGAGCAAGTGATAAAGCATCAAGGAGAATGGACTTCCCCGCACCTGTTTCTCCAGTTAAAACAGTCAACCCCGCCGTAAAATGAATATCGAGCGTTTCGATCAAAACAATATTATGAATCGAAAGCTGTACCAGCATAGAGAATCAACGTACCCTCTTCTTATCACCACCTAAAGCATTTGAGATCCAAGAAGATTTATGCTCGCGTGGCGATATTTTATTCTTCTGCAAGAGATTATAAGAAAATTTATACCACTCACTTTTGGGATAATTACGTCCTAAAATAGCTGCTGCCGTCTGTGCTTCCGCCGTTAAGCCGAGAGCAAGATTAACCTCAGTCAAGCGGAAAAGCGCTTCTTCAATTTGATTTGTATCGGAATACTCTTCAACCACGGTACGAAACCGTCTACTTGCCGCAAGGTAGCGCCGCCCCTCTTCATAATAACGACCAATCTGCATTTCTTTGCCAGCCAGCTGCTCGCGCCCAAAACGTATTTTATCCTTAGCATCCTTGACATATTCAGAATTAGGATAACGCTCTATAAGGAGCTGCATAGCAGCAATAGCGCGTTTCGTATCACGTTGATCACGCGTAACATCAGGAATCCGACGGAAAGAAGAAAGACCAATAATATAGTACGCATAAGCCGAGTCAGTCGACCCTGGATAAAGAGTAATATAGCGTTGAGCCATACTAATTGAATCATCATACTTTCCGAGTCGATAATTAGTAAAAGCCCCCATGACCAAAGATTTACGCCCCCAGTCTGTATAAGCATACTGCTTTTCAATCTTCAAAAACTTCTTCGATGCATCCCCAAGCTTCCCACTCTCAAGGCTAGCAAGAGCCTGATTATATAAAACATCTGGTGGCTCTATTTTCAAAACATAAGCAGATGGATCAAGAGTATTTTTCTCTTTAAAGAGGCATCCCGCCAACATACAGGTGCTTCCCAAAAGCACCACCCCCAATATCTTGCGTACAATGTTAGATTTTCTATATGTCATATTTCCAATGCACACATGAGATTTTTTCATAGTTTTCCCGGCCTCCACAGAATATCACCTTGTAGCAAAAACAAGTTATAAAAGGTCTTATACCATATCACTTTAAAATCCACATAACCAATTTAGCAGTTTAGGTCAATCATCCCCTTAAAAATCAAATAAACGATAAAAAAATCTTGTCAATTTTTTTACTCTTTCTCTAAAAAGCTTTTTTCGTAATGTGATTCGTCTGCCAAAACAGCCTTCACCAATTGCGCATTAATTCTATGTCCACTACAATAAGAACGAAATAATCCAATAAAAGGCGCCCCAAGCAAAGCAGTATCACCAATCGCATCAAGCATCTTGTGCCGAACACATTCATTCTCCCAATAAGGACCATCCGGATTTAAAATTTTATCATTAAGGTCAATAACAAGAGAATTTTCCAAAGAAGCGCCTCTCGCCTTTCCAGAAAGCCTTAATTTTTCCACGTCTTTGATAAAACCAAAAGTGCGCGCACGTGACAAATCATCTCTAAACCCTCGTGTGGTAAGGTCAAAACTGAAATGTTGCTTACCAATAGCAGAAGAAGGAAAAGAGATCGTTATATCAAAACGACGTCCATCGAATGGCAAAAGCTCTGCAACACCATGAGCTCCTTCAACCCGCAACGGTTTTTTTATAATGAAATAAGAACGTAACGCATTTTGCTGTACAATGCCGACATCTTCAAAAGCTTGGCAATATAGCCACGCTGAACCATCCAAAATAGGAATCTCATTATGTGACACTTCAATAATAAGATTATCCAAATTATAAGCAGTAATTGCTGCCATCAAATGTTCAATTGTTTCAACCCTTATATCTCCATCTCCAAGTACCGTTGATAATTCAGTTTCTCCTGTTTGCGATGCATGGGCTTGAAATATTTTCTCTGTTCCGTCTAATCCACAACGCTTAAAAATAATACCACACCCAACATCCGCTGGACAAACCTTTACCACTGACAAACAACCACTGTGAACGCCAATCCCCTTAAATGTTACTGCTTTTTTAAGAGTCGACTGATATTTTGGCACCAAATTCATCATATTGTTTTATTAAATTACTTTTACATCTTTTAACAAAATTTATAAAACTATAAAAAATATTCATAGTAAATAATAAAAAAAACCGCTTATTATAAGCGGTTTTTTAAAAACAAAGTATTTTATCCAAAAAACAGCAATATATTTTACTGTATAATTTTTGACTGATCATCAAAGAGGTAACAATCTTTCTTACTTTGCCTCATTTTTCATCAATTAATTTGCCTGACGACGTAAAAATGCTGGTATTTCCAACTGATCTTCTTCACTTATAAAAGTACGCTGATCTTGTGGTACCTGAGGGTGCAGCTCACCAGAACGACGTGGAACATAAACAGAAGCATCTTGAGAAAGCGCCTGAGAATTTTTATTGTAAACACGAGACTCTTCCTGCTGAGACGATCTGACAGCAGGCTCCAGCCTCGCTTCTGGCTCGGCTTCTTCACGATTCGTCAAACTCTGTTTCAAACGCTGCCAAAGATTACGAGGACCTTGATCAGTCACAGATGTTCTTTGACTTTGTCCACGAGCAACAGGAGGAAAATCCTTTAACTCAGGCATACGCATTGGAGAGCGCGCTTGCATTTGTTGCATTTGTTTTGGTTGCACTAGCTTTTCTTTTTGCTTCACAACCCCTGTCATCTCATCAAGAACATGCGCTGTTGCCTCCATACTCACGGGAGCTGTCATAGCCGGTTGAGAACCACGACCTACTTGCATACGGGGCACATTTGATCTCTGTTCCTGAACAGCATTTGAACCATACGCAACAGCATTCGTCGCACTTCGTGTCGTCATTGCTTCTGTAGGCTGTGCAAAAATTTGACTTTTGGGACGGAACTGTTCTCCGGTTGATTTACCCTTCTCTATTTCAAGTGATTCGATCACTTCTACCATTGACTCAGAACGCAGAGGCGATGACTGAACATGAAAAGAACTGTGTGACGTTCCAGGATCGCTCTTGCGCATTGAAGAAGCAGGCCTTTGAAGCTGAGGATGAGACGACTGAACCACATCACTAACTTCACGATCAATACCGGTGGCAACCACAGAAACACGAATAACACCTTCCAATGACTCATCATCAATAGCACCAAAAATCACATTCGCATCAGCATCCACTTCTTCACGAATACGATTAGCAGCTTCATCAACCTCAAAAAGAGTCATATCACGACCACCCGTAATAGAAATCAGTAAACCACGCGCCCCACGCATAGAGGTATCATCCAACAATGGGTTTGCAATAGCAGCTTCAGCTGCAGCCAAAGCACGTCCTTCACCAGATGCCTCACCCGTTCCCATCATAGCTCGACCCATTTCGTGCATAACAGAGCGAACATCAGCGAAATCAAGGTTAATCAAACCCTCTTTAATCATCAAATCCGTAATGGAAGCAACACCAGAATAAAGCACTTGGTCAGCCATAGCAAAAGCATCAGCAAACGTTGTCTTATCATTTGCAATACGGAAAAGATTTTGATTGGGAATAACAATCAATGTATCGACAGACTTTTGTAATTCTTCAATACCAGCCTCTGCCGTTTTCATACGACGTGCGCCTTCAAACTGAAACGGCTTTGTCACAACACCAACAGTCAAAATACCTTTTTCACGTGCTGCGCGAGCAACAACAGGAGCAGCCCCTGTTCCAGTTCCTCCCCCCATACCAGCAGTAATGAAAACCATATGAGAGTCTGCAAGATGATCAATAATTTCATCAATACATTCCTCTGCCGCCGCTTGTCCAACTTCCGGTAAAGCACCAGCACCCAAACCCTCTGTCACAGCTGCTCCAAGTTGGATAACACGTTCAGCCTTTGACATAGCCAAAGCCTGTGCATCCGTATTTGCAACAACAAAATCAACTCCCTGAAGACCAGCATTTATCATATTATTCACGGCATTCCCGCCACCACCTCCAACACCAAAAACGGTAATGCGTGGCTTCAATTCCGCGATATCTGGCCGATGCAGATTAATCGTCATTTTCTTTTCCTTCTCATAAGACACCGCAAGCCAAAGCGATGAAATTTATCCAACTAGACTTAACTAAAAACTCTCACGCAACCACTGACCAACACGCTGAAAATACCCACGCGTGCCCATCGATAAATGATTTCCTGCCGCCTGCATTGTTTTTTCTTCAAAACCCACCAATTGCGGATAAATTAACAACCCAACAGCAGATGTAAACGCCGCCCCTTTTGCAAGAGAAGGAAGCCTCGAAATACCTAAAGGCCGCCCGATACGAACATTTCTTCCTAATATAGTACGTGCCATTTCTGGCAATCCTGTTAACTGGCTTGCTCCCCCAGTCAAAATAACACGTTTACCAATGATGTGACCAAAACCAGAACGATTTAAACAATCACGGACCATTTCTAAAACTTCTTCAACACGCGCACGAATAATACGCCCAAGAACCGCGCGAGGATATTGAGTTTCACGCTGTTCATTCCCAATTTCTGCTACATTAATCATTTGCCGCTCATCAGCGCTTGTTAGAAGTGCTGAACCATAAACAACTTTTAAACGTTCCGCCTCTGTTAAAGACATAGAAAATCCGCGCGCAACATCAAGAGTGACATGATGCCCCCCAACAGCAAGAGCATCCGCATGAATAAATTTTCCCTCAAAAAACACTGAAAATGTTGTTGTTCCACCACCAAAATCAATACATGCAGCCCCTAAATGCGCCTCATCATTCATCAAGACAGCAAGACCACTTGCAAAGGGAGTAGCAACCATTGCTTCAACACTCAAATGTGCACGATTAATACAAGTTTCTAAATTACGCAAAGAAGCTGTTTCTGCTGTTACCACATGCACGTCAACACCAAATGTTTCCCCTGCCATTCCAACAGGGTCAGAAATTCCTTTATCTCCATCCAATACATAAGAAACTGGAACTGAGTGCATAACATGACGTTCAGCATCAAAAGCTTTACGCGAAACATCTGAAAAGGCCATACGCATATCACGCTTGGTGACTTCACGACCATTCAAATGGACCTTTCCATTAATCAAAGCACTTTGTAATCGACTTGAGGAAAAATTCACAATCACTGAATCCACCACCAAACCTGCCATTTTTTCTGCCGCATCAACAGCCAATCTTATTGATTGTTCTGCTGCAAACATATCCATGACAACACCAGATTTAATACCACGTGAACGCTGCACTCCAAAGCCTAGAATTTCCGTAGAATGTGTACGACCATGTAAATAGTGCGCATGCTTCAAAGGACGCAAACAAGCAATAAGACAAACAATCTTACTTGAACCGACATCAAGCACCGTTAAAAAACGTGTTTTACGCCCTCCCAGATGATGTGATCTAAGCAACATCATGGGTTTCCTGCCTTTCGTGCCTTTAAAATACGTTCTTCTTCTGCTACAGTAGCGTTATAACGCTCCAACGTTTCATCTGACAAAGAAACAGTAATTCGATCAGCAAGACGTAAATCAACACTGAGAATATCGCGCGATAAAAGATCCTGCATTGTACCGGACGAAATAAGAGAGGAAAGCCTTTCAAGTGCACCATTTTCAGGCAACATAACGCGCATTCCATTATCCAAAACAAGATCCCAACGTCGATTACCTACCCGCACAAAAGCACGAATACGATCATATACTTCTGGATAAACTGACAGCGCTTGAATAAATCCTTTAGCAGCATTTTGCGCACCCTGCCCCACCACAAGAGGCAAATCCCGAGAAATTTCTCCTTTAAAGGGTACAATGACGCGCCCTGTATTATCAACAATATCCATTATGCTATCATGTTGCCAAATGGCATAGGGTTCACGCTCCACGATGGAAATGCGCATTCTATTGGGATAAATTTTCTGAACATTAGCCGATTGCACCCAAGCCTGTTTTTCCAAAAGAGAACGTGCTCTTTCAACATCAAAAGTGAATATAGAAGGCGCAACATCAAGTTTTAAAATTTTAAAAATATCCTGCTTTGCCAAGCGCTTATTACCGCTTATATCGACATGGGTGACTACAAAACTACTATCCAATATGATCGTGTTTACGATCACAGCCATCTGACCACTTGATGAAAGTCCATAAAAAGCCGTAACAAAGAAAAACCATACAACAGCAAAAGAGCCAAAATGGCGTGGAATATGAATATTGACAAAAACAAACTCAAACATAAACCGAAGAAAACGACGATAAAGACGTGGCAAAGCCGGCACTGAAAGCACCTCCATCGGAACATTTGTTTTATTAACATTCAACGCATACATGATGCGTCCTCCACCATCCATTGAACAATATCGCCGTAAGTACGGCCGCTCGCTTTTGCAATATCAGGAAGAAGAGACGTCGATGTCATACCGGGTTGCGTATTAATTTCAAGCCAAACCAATTCTCCCGTTTTCTCATCAAAACGAAAATCAGAACGGCTAACACCTCGACACCCTATCGCCTGATGGGCTGCTAAAGACATTCTTTGCACACTTTGGTAAATATTTAGTGAAAGTTGTGCAGGACAAATATGAAGAGAACCACCCATTTTATATTTCGAGTCATAATCGTAGAATGGAAAGTGTTTATCGGGAAGAATTTCACACACATCCAGCACTTCATTCCCCAAAACAGCACAAGTCAATTCACGACCAGGAATATATTTTTCAATCATCACCTCATCGGCATACCCCCACTCAGCTCCCCCAATATTATGCGGCGGTACAGCTTCATTTTCCTGGACAATAACAACACCAAAACTTGATCCTTCACACACAGGTTTAATTACATAAGGAGGCTCCATGGGGTGTGTTTGTCCCAAAGCAAAGCGGCTCATGATACGAGAAGGAGCAACACAAACCCCAACATTTTCAACGATAATTTTTGCACGTCCCTTATCCATTGCCAAAGCGGATGCCATCACACCAGAATGGGTATAAGGAATTTTTAAATATTCAAGAATCCCCTGAATCCGACCATCTTCACCAAATGGACCATGCAATGCATTGAAGACAATATCGGGCTGCAACTTTTCAAGAACAGAAGCAATATGAGTGTCAACATCCACGCGGCTCACGCGATACCCCTGCAGCTCTAGAACATCAGCACAAGCCGCCCCTGAAGATAAACTTACAGACCGTTCAGAAGAAAAACCTCCCATTAACACAGCTATATGTTTATCTCTCATAATAAATCACCCTCTTTCGCATACTATATGTAGTCTATATAAAATACATCAGCACCACATACAGAAAAAACAAGGTTTATCCTTGCGAATCAATAACCTAGCATTTTGCATAATGAATCAGACTCAAAAGCCTGATGCAAGAGATTCTTTGTTAATTTATTGATTCTTAATAGAAATTTTTTATTATCTCTTTGAAATGACTCAATTTTTTATTTGCACTTTTTTAGTGAACAATAAATCAATGAAATGGATCAAAAGGAGAAACACTTCGACCACGCTCAAATTGACCGATACGCTCTATTTCCCACTGTAAAAGGTGGGCTGAATTTGCAAAAACACGCGCACGCACTGTTTCTCCCAATGCTTCAAGATCATATCCTGTTGCTTGCCCTGTATTAATCATAAAATTACAGTGCATTTCACTCATTTGAGCGCCACCAATCCGTAAACCTCGACACCCTGCTTCATCAATCACGCGCCACGCAGATCCATTCTCAGGATTTTTGAAAGTTGATCCTCCTGTCTTTTCACGAATAGGTTGTACAGTTTCTCTGTGGAGGGAAACTTCATCCATAGCAGCACGAATATCATCTTTATTACCAAGTTTTCCTTCCAATAAAGCAGCTGTAAAAATAAAATCTTTAGGAATATCACAATGGCGATAGGAATAATGCATATCTTTCAAACTCAAGATATGACGTTGTCCTTTACGATCCAGCGCATAGACCTCGACAACACGCGCTGCGGTTTCAACACCATTCGCCCCAGCGTTCATTTTGAGAGCTCCTCCAAGAGCACCAGGAATACCATGATAAAAATGAAAACCTGCAACTTCTGCCTTTAAAGCAGCAGCAGCTAAATGTTTATCCGCCGTACCAGCACCAACTAAAAAGCCTTTTGGAGAAACTTGCTGCACTTGCCCAAAATTTTTTGGCGAAAGACGAATCACAACACCAGGAACGCCCCCATCACGCACCAGAAGATTAGAACCAATTCCCACAATTGTTACAGGGATAGATTCAGGAAGATTTTGCAGAAAAACTGCTAAATCTGCCTCATCAACAGGCTGATAAAAAAGCTCTGCCAACCCGCCCGTGCGAAACCACGTTACCTTACGCATTTCAACATTAGGTGTAAGTTTGCCTCTCACGCCACCCAACAGCGGTTGCAATTGCGCCAATAGCGCCTCACCATCAATGTGCTGAAAATTTACCATGACCATCCAATACCGCTAATTGATGAGGCAACGCACAAGCCCATTGTGTGATATTGCCAGCACCAAGAAAAACAACATAATCCTCTGCCTGAGCAAATTTTGAGACAAGAGACACGACATCTTCCAGACTATGTATCAAGCGCACATCACGATGACCCGCCATTTTAATATGCTCTACCAATTCTTGAGAACCAAATCCTACAATAGGCTCTTCACCAGCCGCATAAACAGGCGTAATCAACACTGTATCTGCATCATTAAAACAAGTAGAAAAATCATCAAATAAATGATACAAACGTGAATACCGATGGGGTTGTGCAATGGCAATAACACGCCCTTTTGCACTCTCACGTGCTGCACGCAAAACAGCCTTTATTTCAACAGGATGATGTCCATAATCATCAAATATTTCAATACCCCGCCAGCTTCCTGTTCGCGTAAAACGCCGTTTTACTCCGCCAAATTCTGCTAAGCCCCTTTTTATAGCTTCATTTGAAATGCCAAGTTCATGCGCAATAGCAATCGCCGCCGTTGCATTAGCAACATTATGCTGTCCTGCCATGGGCAAAAGCAAATTTTTCAACTCAATCTTTCTTCCTGTTTTGCGTGAGCGAACAAGAACATCAAAATGCGTTTTTTGACCATCCATCGAAAGATTAAGAAAACGAACATCCGCTTGTGGATTTGCACCATAAGTGATCACCCAACGATCATCAATACGGCCCGCCAATGACTGAACCTCTGGATGATCAAGGCACAAAACAGCAAAACCATAAAAAGGAACATTTTCTACGAATTGCCGAAAAGCGTCACGCACAGCATCAAAACTTCCATAATGATCCAAATGCTCAGCGTCAATATTAGTAATAACAGCAATATCAGCAGGCAGCTTTAAAAATGTACCATCACTCTCATCAGCTTCAACAATCATCCAATCGCCATCTCCTGTACGAGAATTCGTACCATAAGCATTAATAATACCACCATTAATTACCACTGGATCAAAATGACCGGCATCAAGAAGGGCTGCGACCATTGATGTGGTTGTTGTTTTACCATGTGTACCACCCACCGCAATTGCACGCCGAAACCGCATCAGCTCCGCCAGCATTTCTGCACGTCTAACAAGCGGCAAATGTCTTTCCTTTGCAGCAATATACTCAGGATTTGTTTTTTTAACGGCAGTAGAAAAAACAACAACCTCTGCATTCCCTAAGTTTTCAGCACAATGACCTATATGAACGTTAATTCCTTTTTTCCGCAAACGTTCAACATTTGTACTTTCAACTTGATCTGACCCTTGAACTTTATAGCCAAGATTATAAAAAACCTCCGCAATTCCACTCATACCGATCCCCCCGATTCCGATAAAATGGATAACGCCTATATCAAGTGGCATTTTCATTTAAAAGCTCCTCTTTTATATCTGACAACAATCGCCCTGCAATTAAGGATTCAGCCATATCAGCAAGGCAACGGGTTGCATGAGGTTGCCCAACTTTTTTTGCAGCAAGCGCTTGTTTTTCCAATAAATGGGGCGCACAACAAGCGTGCATTAAAAGAGAAAAAAGCTTTTGTGCATTTAAATCTTTTTCTGATACAATTTGCGCACCACCTACACGAGCAAGCAGAGCTGCATTGGCAGCCTGATCATGATCTAAAGCATGGGGATAGGGAACAAGCAAAGCAGGTCTACCAATCACCGCTATCTCACAAACAGATGAAGCCCCAGCACGCGACAAAATAAAATGGGCATGTGCCATACGTTCAGCCATATCATCAAAAAAAGGAGCTACCTCTGCTTGTACGCCCATATCACGATAGATTTTGATTAACCCTTCTGCTTCCCCTCGAACTTGCTGCACAATTCGTAAACGTTTACGGTTCTTATCATCGAATAAAGCAATAGCTTCTGGAACAATATGTGAAAAAGCAGAAGCCCCTTGGCTACCTCCAAAAATCAAAAAATGAAATGGCTCTTCACCAGTTGAGGGATGATAAGGAATTTTGGCCGCCTTCAGCACAGCCTCACGGACAGGATTCCCCGTCAAAAGTATTTTACGAGCATAAGCGCCATTTGGCGACAACAAACCACCAGCGATTGCACGCACAAAAATTGCCAACACCCGATTGGCACGCCCCATAATAGCATTTTGTTCATGAATAAATGTTACACGCCTCGTTAGGGCCGCAATAAAAAGAGGAGGAAAGCTAGGATACCCCCCAAATCCTCCAACAAGAGCAGGACGTAATTTATAAAACAACGCCAACGATTGCCCCATACCCCTTAGCAAAGACCAAAATGTCTTTATCAGAGAAAAAGGATGGCGTCGTATAAATGTTGCCGATGAAACGATATGAATATGCTCTTCATCAAAACACTGAACAAAAGGTCGTGCTCTTTCATCTGTTATTAAATGAACATCATATCCACGCTGCCTTAATTCAACAGAAAGGGCTTCAGCAGGAAAAAGATGTCCACCTGTACCACCAGCCACCAAAACAATAACTTTTTTATCATTCATAAGGGGTATCCAAGACAGAAGAGGAAGAAAAAGCTGAAAGGCGTGCTTCTGGCCAACGACGTGTTAAACTAAGCAAAATGCCCATTGAAAACGCAATCGCCACCATCGAAGAACCACCATAAGAAATAAAAGGCAATGTCATGCCTTTTGGAGGAATTAAGTGAAGATTAACGGCCATATTAATCGCTGATTGAAAGCCAATCATCATTGCTATGCCAGTAATACCAAGACGTATAAAGGAATCACGTGTATTCATGGCTATATACAATGAACGCATAACGATAAAGCCAAAAAGCATCATAATTAATAAACAAAGGATAATACCATATTCTTCAGCAGCGACGGAAAACACAAAATCTGTATGGCTATCAGGAATGATACGTTTTACTGTTCCCTCCCCAGGACCTTGCCCAAACCAACCACCATTCAAAATAGCCTCACGTCCTACATCCACTTGAAAAGTATCCCCTTCACCTGTCAAAAAACCATTGATACGCTCGCGCACATGATGCAGAAAAAGATAAGCTAAAATAATTCCTACAACGCCTAAAATGAGAAAGAGAAAAATAATGGTAAGAGGTACACCAGCAATAAAAAACAGCCCCCCCCATGTTGCACTTATTAAAACTGTTTGTCCAATATCAGGCTGCAAAACCAGAAGCACACAACAAATGGCATAAAGTAGAATCGCTAACGTATAACCCAGAATTCCCCTCCTGCGTATCTGTTCTGAAAAAAGCCAAGCAGACATAACCACAAAAGCTGGCTTCATAAACTCTGAAGCCTGTACAGAAAAACCAAATAGCTGAATCCACCTCCGTGCTCCCTTTAATTCTGGACCAAAAAATAAGGTTGCAACCATAAGAGCAAGCGTTACAATGAGCAAAAGAGCACATAAACGACGAATATTAGAAAGCGAAAAAAAAGAAATGGTAACCATCGTAAAAAATGCTGAAATGCTAAAAATGATATGCCACCGAACAAAATAAAAACTATCAGCAATTCCGATTTTTTTTGCAATAATAGGGCTGGCAGCAAAAGATAGCATAATGCCAATACCCATTAAAATTAAACAAGCTGCAAAGATAGAGCGATCAATCGTCCACCACCAATTAGCAATTGGATCTCTATCTGCGCGCGTAACCATGGTATCCACCTTATCCATTTTATAAATTATCTCAAAGTGATATGGTTCCCCAGCCTATTTAACAAACACTTTAAAAACTAAATTACACAAAAAAAGATTCTGGAGTCTTAACGCAAAAATATTTTTTTATAACTGATGCTTTTTTATTGTAACTGCATCACAAAAGAGACAAATGCTTCACCTCGCATTTCATAATTTTTAAATTGGTCATAACTTGCACAAGCAGGTGACAAAAGAACCGTCACCTCTTTTTCCTTACAACCCATTGCGTCAACAGCTGCTTCATGCACCGCATTTTTCAAAGTTAAGCTCATAGAAAAGGGAAAAGCAGATCCAATGGTGCGGGCAAATTCTTCCGCCGCGCTCCCAATCAAATAGGCTTTACGAATTTTAGGAAAAAATTCTCTAAGAGACTCTATTCCTCCCTGTTTTGCCTCTCCCCCAACAATCCAAAAAATATCATTAAAGGTGGAAAGCGCAGGAGCTGTTGCATCTGCATTAGTCGCCTTGCTGTCATTGATAAACAAAACCGCCCCCATTTTACGCACCTGCTGCATACGATGATCCAGCCCTTTATAGCTTGCTAAACAGTTCTCTATATGTGGATCGGTTATTTTTAAAGCCTGCAACGTTGCTAATGCCATAAGGGCATTTTGCGCATTATGACATCCGCGCAAAGCAGTCATAGACGCCAGATCTGCAAGCATATGACGCTGTCCTTGACAAACAGAAAAGAGCTTAGTCCCATCTGCATAAAAACCATTTTCAACAAAATGATCCTTGGAAATTGCCCAAATTTTCTTCCCCTCATGAAGCAACTGTTGATATAAAACCCGACAAGCTGCATCATCAACTGAAATAAAAGCCTGAGAAGCCTGAGCAATCAGATGCCTTTTGGTTTGCACATAACAGGCAAAACTCCCATGTCGATCAATATGATCAGGTGTCAAATTCAATAAAAGTCCAATGGTCGGCTGAAGAGAGGGTGTAAGATCAATTTGAAATGATGAACATTCAATCACATAGATACGTTTTTTAACAAATGGCTTAAGCGTCAATATTGCCTTTCCGATATTCCCCCCCACCTGCACATCATAACCCATTTTTTCCAACAAATGCGCAAGTAAAGCCGTTGTAGTTGACTTCCCATTCGTCCCCGTAATCGCAATGAAAGGAACATCTTGGTCACAAAAACCATAATGCTGTAAAAAATGCTGGCGCGCACGAACAAATAATTCAATATCACCGATAATTTCTATATTTTTTTTTCGTGCTTTTTCAACAACCCAATGGGGTTGAGGACAATTTAAAGGAACTCCAGGAGCTACAATCAATGCAACAAATTCTGACCAATCTTCATAACGGAGATCTCGCGTTGGAATATTGTGCCGAAAAGCCATTTGCACGCTTGAAGGACTATCATCCCACGCCACCACTTCTGCACCGCCACGCATCAATGCTTGTGCCGTTGCTAGTCCAGACTTCCCCAATCCAAATAAAGCAACTTTTTGTCCTTTATAACACGCAACAGAAATCAAAATCTCACCGCAATTTAAGTGTTGAAAGACCAATAAGAGCAAGAACAATTGAAATAATCCAAAAGCGTATCACGACTTGGCTTTCAGTCCAGCCTTTTTTCTCAAAATGATGATGTATCGGTGCCATAAGAAACACGCGTTTTCTTGTTAATTTGAAATAACCAACCTGAATAACGACCGAAAAAGCTTCCACAACAAAAAGCCCACCAATAAGAGCCAAAACAATTTCGTGCTTCGTAGCGACTGCAACAGTCCCTAATAATCCTCCAAGAGCCAACGAACCAGTATCTCCCATAAAAATAGCTGCAGGTGGTGCATTAAACCATAAAAAACCAAGCCCTGCCCCAACAACAGCTCCCAATAAAACAGCCAATTCACCTGCTCCCGATACATAATGGATTTGGAGATAATCAGCAAAATTCATATTACCAGAAAGATAAGCAATCAGAGCAAAAGATAAGGCTGCAACCATCACAGGAACAATAGCAAGGCCATCAAGTCCATCCGTCAAATTAACCGCATTACCGGTCGCGACAATAACAAAAGCAGAAAAAGGAATAAAAAACCAGCCCAAATTGATAAGATAATCTTTCAAAAAAGGCAAAGCGAATCCAGATGAGCCAATTTGTAGGATGACAAAAGCAGCAATTGCGGCAACACAAAACTCCAAACTTAACCGTGCTTTCCCAGAAAATCCTTTGTCTGTTTGTTTTGTGACCTTAAGATAATCGTCATAAAATCCAATTGCCCCAAAAGAAAGCATAACCAATAGCGATACCCAAAAATAAATATTCGATAAATTACACCACAAAAATGCCGATACCACAATACCGGTTAAAATCATCAATCCACCCATTGTAGGTGTTCCAGCCTTTTTAAAATGTGTTTGAGGACCATCCGCACGAATCGGTTGCCCCTTACCCTGCCGCAATTTAAGAGAAGCAATGATGCTAGGTCCAAACAAAAAGACGATGAGCCCCGAAGTAAGCATAGCCGCTATCGTGCGAAAAGTAATGTAACGAAATACATTCACACCTGGAAGCCAATCACTAAACGAAGAAAAAAACAGCATCATGGTACAAAAAACCTCTTAAAACTATGAAGAAACCGCTTTATAGCGGTCAAGCAATGCAGTCACAATATTTGATGAACAAAGGCTATTGGATGATTTAACCATAAGCAGATCCCCAGAAGAAATTTCTGCTAAAAGGAGAGATAAAATTTTCTCAATATTTTCAGCATAATGAACCTTAACACCAGCAGACAAATCACTAACTAAAGATTTCATCGCCTCACCAAATAGAAAAACCGGATTAGCACCGGAACGACGTATTGGCTTTATTAAATCACGATGAAGCTTTTCACTATACTCCCCTAACTCTAGCATATCTCCTAAAATAGCAATTCGCCGCCCCTCTTCCCCGACTGGTCCTGTAGCAAGAAGCTCAAGCGCAGCACGCATAGAAGCAGGATTTGCATTATAGCTTTCATCAATGAGATAAAATTCACCCCCATTTGATAAAGACAGTCGATAACGAACACCTCGCCCCTTTTGAGAAGAAAAATGGCGAAAAGAAAGAAGAACAGGCTCTAACTCAACTCCCATAGCATCACAAGCAGCAATAACCCCTAAACTATTTTGCACAATATGGCGTCCGGGAGCACCAATTTGAACCTCCCTATCCCGCTCCCTAATACGTACAATCATAGAAGAACGATCAGTTAGAAGACGTATATCTCGTGCTTGATAATCAGCATTTTTGCTCTCACCAAAGCTTAAGATATTCTTTACACCGCATTTCTTTGCTTCTTGAACGAGATAAGAAAAAAAATCACTATCCGCATTTAAAATGGCAATGCCTTTCTCATCTAATCCTTCAAAAATTTCAGCTTTTGCCTTTGCTATTTCTTCAAGATTTTTGAAAAAACCCATATGTCCTGCACAAATATGCGTAATGAGAGCAACATGCGGACAAACCAGTTTGACCAGAGGGCGAATTTCATCTCTATGATTCATGCCAATTTCAAAGATACCATAATCACTCTCCATAGGCATCCGCGCTAAAGTGAGTGGAACCCCCCAGCAATTGTTTAAAGAAGCGAGATTCGCATGAACGTTCCCTTTCGTTGCAAGTGCTTGTTTCAAAGCTTCTTTTGTCGTTGTTTTTCCCACCGATCCTGTTATCGCGATAATCTTAGCTCTTGAACGTTTGCGTGCAGCTTGTGCAAGTTTTTCTAAGGCTTGCAAAACATCAGGAACAACAATAAGCGGGGCCGATATCTTTTTCATATCCCTCAAACGGTGTTCCGCAACGATAAGAACGCCTGCACCTCGTTCATAAGCTTGCGCAGCAAAATCATGACCATCAAGATGATGCCCTTTAATGCAGAAAAAAATATCACCTTCCGCAAGAGTACGACTATCAATGGAAACCCCAGAAAAAGTTTCTGGCATGCTTCCCATTACAACACCATTAATTGCAGCAACAAGTGCTTTTTTATCCCATAAAGCTGTCATTTCTTTCGGTCCTCTAGAGCTTCTATCGCTTTCAAACGATCTGAAAAAGGATACGTTGTTTGCCCTATAATTTGGCCATCCTCATGACCTTTTCCAGCAATGATGAGTGTATCACCAGCTTTCAAAAGCTCCACCGCATAAGAAATAGCCTCACCACGATCTGCTATCTCTATTGCTGTTGGCACTGCCTGTAAAATATCCTTGCGTATTTTTTCTGGCATTTCTGTGCGAGGATTATCATCCGTTACAATAACAATATCCGCTTTATCCGCCGCAATTTTTCCCATCAAAGGTCTTTTTCCTTGATCACGATCTCCTCCACAACCAAAAACAACAATCAAACGCCCTTGCGTAAAGGGACGAACAGAAAGCAAAACCTGCTCCAAAGCTTCTGGTTTATGAGCATAATCAATATAAACAGGCGCATTATTTTCTGTCTTTCCGACAAATTCTAACCGCCCAGGCGCCCCCTGCAAAGTTTCAAGCGCAGAAAAAACCTTACGAGGTGAAACACCCGTTACAATTGCTAACCCCGCTGCCATAAGCGCATTGGCTACCTGAAAATCTCCAGCCAAAGGCAAATCAAATGTATAAATATTATTTTCCACACGACACTCAATACACTGTTTTGAGCGTTGATGTTCAACACGATTAATCGTGATAAATTGCCCCTTACGACCAATTGTCAAGACACGGCGGCGCGCTTGTGTAACAACATCAATAACCTTTTGTGAATAAACATCATCAGCAAAAATCAAAGCAGGAGCAGATACAGGCAAAAGTGTATCAAACAACTTCATTTTAGCCCGCAAATAATCCTCTACCCCCGTGTGATAATCCATGTGATCTCGCCCTAAATTGGTAAAGGCACCAGCCGTTAAACGAACTCCATCAAGTCGTCCTTGATCAAGCCCATGCGAAGATGCTTCAAGGGCCGCATGTGTAACACCTTCATTGGAAATTTCACAAAGAAGACGGTGCAAGACAACCGGATCAGGTGTTGTGAGAGAACCATAAACATTCCGTTTAGGAGAAACAACACCAACCGTTCCTATACTCGCAGCACAAAATCCAACATGAGTCCAAATTTGCCGAATAAAAGAAACAACAGATGTTTTACCACTTGTACCAGTCACAGCAACGACCGTTTCAGGCTGAGAACCGTAAAAACGTGCAGCTGCCAACGCTAAACTATGACGAACATTAGAAACACGTAAAATGGGAACAGATAAATCCTCAAGAACAGCATGACAATCTGTAACAATTGCTCGTGCGCCACGCTTTATCGCATCATCTATATAGTGCCTTCCATCACTTTTTTTTCCTTGAACAGCGACAAAAACATAGCCTGGCAAGACTTGTCGAGAATCTGCACTGATTCCTGTTATTTCCATTGAAGAAAGATTCTGATCTTCAAGACATTCTGTAAAAACTGTTCCAAACAACATAACGCTGCACCTTTGTATTCATTTTACCGTTGTTTAACGAAACTTGAATTACTCTTTTTACTTAAAAGAGGCTCATATTCTTTTTTAAAATCGGATTTTACACCAAGAAAACTAGCTGTGCGACGAACAATATTAGCAAGCATTGGTCCAGCATTCATCCCCGCTGTTGCTGAACGCTGTCCCTCTGCAGGCTTTGGTTCATCAATAATTGTTAAAACAACATAAACAGGATCATCAATAGGAAAAGCAGCAAGAAAACTATTGAAATTTTTTGTTTTAGAATATTTTCCATTTTCAACTTTTTCAGCTGTTCCTGTCTTACCACCTACACGATAACCTTCAACTTTTGCATTACGTCCAGAACCAATATCACTATTTAATTTATAAAGGTAACGCATATTTTGACTTGTTTTAGCCTGCAAAACCCGTTTTGCGTAGTGCAACGTTTGTCCTTTTGTACGTTTTAAAAATGTCGGAGCGATTAACCAACCACCATTCATTAAAGCAGCAGCCCCAACAGCTGTTTGCAAAGGTGTTGTTGCCATACCATGCCCAAAAGAAATCGTCATAGAATGGATATCCTTCCAATGATGAGGCACAATAGGATGGGCAACTTCAGGCAATTCTGTTGTCAATCGATCCAGTAAACCAAGTCGTTTCAAAAAATTACGATGTCCATCAATCCCCACCGCCAATGCCTCCTTAGCAGAACCAATATTAGAGGAATAAATAAAAACCTCCCATAACGTTAAGGGACGATTTTTCCCATGAAAATCATGAATAGTATACCCACTACTTGCTTTTATTGGCTTTGAAGCATCAATAATACTGTTTAAATGAAAAATATCGGAATCAAGAGCCATGGCAGTTGTAAAACTTTTAATGATTGATCCCATTTCAAAAGCTCCTGCCGTCATCCGATTGAGACGATCACTTTTTAAAGCTTCAATAGGATTTCCAGGATCAAAATCTGGTAGTGATGCCAAAGCCAAAACTTCCCCCGTATGTATATTTAAAATAATAGCTCCTGCAGCAATTGCCCTATAACGCTTCATAGCCTGAATAAGTTCATCATGAACAATTGCCTGAACACGCACATCAATCGAAAGCTGAACTTGTTTTAATGATTCTTCCATAGCAAGACCAGCGGCACGCAAAGCACTCAACCCCGCATCATCAATATATTTTTCCATACCTGCAATGCCCTGATTATCAACATTCACCATACCGAGAATATGGGAAGTTACAGGTCCATCAGGATAAAAACGACGAATTTCAGTCCGAAAACCAATTCCTGGTATACCAAGAGCCATAATTTTCGTCTTCTGCATTGGTGTTAACCCACGCTGTATCCAAGAAAAACCAGATTTTCTTTTTAAGCGCTTATAGGTTTCCTGCCAATTAAGATCAGGCAAAACTGTTGAGAGCAATTCAATTGTTTCATCCACATCAATAATACGTCGTGGCTCAGCAAAAAGTGAATAAGTTTTAATATCTGTTGCCAATAAACGACCATTACGATCAACAATATCAGGCCGTGCCATCAATTGAAGAACTCCTGGCCCCTTTGCTTCTTCAATCTGTCCACCTTCCAACCCATAAGAAATAAGGCAAGCCCCCATGATGCCATATAAAATTAAAAAGCAGAACAACGAAAAAAGCAAACGTGGACGACTAGAATAGGGACGACGAACAGAAACATTATGATTATTCAACGAATTCTTTAAGCGCTTTTTCTTCTGTGAGAATAAAAAAGTCGATTTCATTACTGCGCGCCTTTTTGGACAACATCATTTATCTGAGAAGCCCGATTATTTGTCAAAATATCCTGATTATCTTCCAAGATATTTTGTTTAATCACTTCTTCAATTTGATCATGTACCCGTACCGGAATATCTTTAAACGCCACGATTTGACGCGGCTGTATAACCTCTAACTCAAGTTCTTTTTGATAACGTTTTGCAAGTTTTTGCATGCGTGAAGGCCTTATCATCACAGCCCACTCAGCACGAAGCAAACTTACCGTATTTTTTGCTGCAGCAATTTCATGCTCAAGATGACGAACTTCGTTCATTCGTTTTTGAACATCATATTTTACTTTATAAGTAAGACCTGCCATACAAATCATAATCATCACTAAGATCATATCAAATGTACGAAAAACTGTCATTTCTTGCCGCCTTCAAAACTGGCAATCTCTGCTAAACCAAATAACTTCATATCTGCTGCAAGAGCTTCTGCTTTAGTTCGTACACCAACACGCAACCGCGCAGAACGTGAACGAGGATTTTGCTGTAACTCCTCTTCACTTGCAGTTATCCCCCCTTTAAACAAAGGAAAAAATGTTGCTGGAGGCGTTTTTATTTCAGGAAGATAGCGTGATCTCATACACTCTCCTGAACGAAAAGAAAAAAATCTTTTGACCATACGATCTTCAAGAGAATGAAAACTGACAACCCCCAAACGACCACCCGGTTTCAAAATGCGTTCAGCAGCAAATAAGCCACGTGCAAGTTCACCAATTTCATCATTAACATAAATGCGAAGAGCCTGAAATACACGTGTTGCAGGATGAATGCGATCTCCTGGCTTACGTCCTATCAACGCTTCGATAGCATACGCCAAATCACCTGTACGCAAAAAAGGCTGAACAACACGACGCTTTTCAATCATCCGTGCAATTCGCCCCGCATAGCGCTCTTCTCCTAATATCTTAAAGATACGTGCCAAATCCCTTGCTTTTAAGTGATTTACAACATCGCCAGCAGTAAAACCAGTCTGAGCCATTCGCATATCTAATGGACCATCTTTTTGAAAAGAAAATCCCCTTTCAGCTTCATCAAGCTGCATTGAAGAGACACCAATATCCAAAATAACGGCGTCTACCTTCTCTTCAACAACGCGATCCAACTGTGAAAATTCCATTTGCACCAAACGAAGTCGTGGAAAAAATTCTTCAACAAGCGATTGTCCCGCACTAATAGCATGAGGATCACGATCAAGAGCGATCACCTCCGCCCCTGCCTTTAACAAAGCGCGCGTGTAACCACCAGCACCAAAGGTGCCATCAATCACTTTTGCTCCAACCAATGGCATAAGCCCAGCCAAAACTGGCTGCAACAACACTGGGATATGGCGTTCAGCTCTTTGATCCTGCTTTATCAAAATAATCCGTCTTGAAGTTATGCTGTCTCAAATCAACAGCTCTCTCATAGCAACTGATTTTAGAGTAACCTAGCCTTCAACTTTCATATTAATCACAATGAACGAAAAAACTAAAGTTATCCCAAGACAGATCCTAACGCATTATACTTAAAGAAATGTTATAATTTTTTAAAATACTCTTTGCTCAAGTGTCCATTTCAAACACATAGAATCCATAAAAGAGCATATATAATTGATCTTATAAAATATCGCGTATCATCATGAAATATCAGTCGGCCTATAAGCCGGGTTCTGTAGAGTAAAGCTTACACTTTACATGGCAACCATTCATCTGGGACGGATGTTACCATCCGCCTCGTGCAACCTACCCGAATGACTCGCCCGGAAATCGGCTGCAAATTAAATTTTGCACGTCATTTCTATTTGGTCTTGCTCCCGGTGGGGTTTACCTTGCCGCATTCATTACTGAATGCGCGGTGGGCTCTTACTCCACCCTTTCACCCTTACCTATAAAAATAGGCGGTTTACTTTCTGTGGCACTTTCCCTAGGGTCACCCCCGCCGGGTGTTACCCGGCACCGTCTTTCCATGGAGCCCGGACTTTCCTCACCTGCCGCATTTCAGCATTAGACAAGCGCGGCTGCCCAGCCGACTGACGCATTAATTTATAAAACATTTTCTGCTCCGTGAAAATAGCATCTTAAAATATTTTATAGCAAACCTGTCTAAAAAGATGTTTTTATTTTAATGAAGCCAGATAAGTTTTCACTTTTGCGCAATATTTCGCCGAAATGGAATTCATTTTTTTTGCAGCATGACCTGCGTTATATTTAAGGATTGTACCACACGTACTTCCACCACTGAGTTTATACGCCCGTGCCAAATAACGCATACCATATTCAAGATTGGTCGCAGGATCGTACAAATCCTGTACAGAACCACTAAAGCCCAACCCTCGTGCCGTAGAGGGTTTAATTTGCATCAAACCTATTTCGCCAGCAGCCCCCCTTATACCTGCCTTATAATTACTTTCAACTTTTACAACAGCATGTGCTAAATTAACGGGAACATTATATTTATTCGCAAGTTTCTGAATAAGAAACTCATAAGGACGATCAGGAATCTTAGAAGCAACAATCACTGAGGCTTCTCCTGATTCCACAACATTTAAGACACTATGAGCCCAACTTACATCAAATACAAAAAATACAGCACACGCTGTATTTAACAAGATTTTCAAAAATTGCATTTTCTTTCTCTTCACTCAAACATTCTTAAATTCTAGTTGCAAATAATTTGCAAACGTATTGTACAAAAAAAGAAAGCAAAAGAACGGCTTGAAAAAGGAAAGAGTAAGACAATTTCAAGATAAAATTCTGCAACAAAAGAAAATCTCTTTATGCACAAATTATAGATTTATCTATATCATAAAATAAAAAAAATAAAGAGACTATAATTAATCTTATAGCGTATTAAATAAAATGATATAATCTGTAAGTTTCTGCTATCACTATTGTATCACTCAATTTTTATATTTAAAAAATAGCATCTTAAAGAGAGACAAGAACATCTTTTTACCGAAGATCCTCAATATCAAAAAAGTTTCACAAAAAATATAAACTGTTATCAACACTTCTCTCTGGTTAATAAACACCCACAGCACTCTTTATGTCCGATAAAACCCCAACAAATCATAAAACAAGTCCCCGCTCCCATCATTGCGCATAAAAAATTCATAAATATACTAAAACTATCATACTCTTTACCAATTCAAAATATTGCAACAGACTTTTAGCTCTTAAGATGCCTCAAAGAAGCTTTTTACTTCTTCTTTTGAAAGAGCTTTTATCCACACAAGCCTCTCACTTGTAGTGCACAAGAAACTAATTTTTATTTTTTCACCATGAATAAATTTAAAACGAGAGAATTTTACAATTCTTAAGATTCTCACTCAATATGAAAATGACAAATTATCATTATAAAACAATATGCTAAAAAAGCTATATCCGTCTTTGTCTCTACAACAAAGCTTAACAATTACTTTTGTCTGTTTTTTGAAAAATGTTAGGAAACTCAATACCCCCAAAGCCTTTTAAATAAAAATAAACCCTCATCTTCATTCAAATATTTTTTTCTTTGTCACAGACAATCACCTTATCAGCCTTGCACCTCATTTTCAGAAATCATACAAGTGAATAAATATTCTAAAATCCGTAGAACAAAGGAATCTTAAATCCTTTTAAAATTTTCTATTTTCTCATATCAAATAAAAAAATAACCGGCATATAAAACGCGATTAACGTGTTTTATTATAGCCAATACTGCTTTTGCTTTTGTTATTGTCGCGATTGATAATACAATTAACTCGACCAATACCCTTGACAGACTTTCTTTCACTCCTGTAATGATTGCATCATTATCGTTATACTTTGATTGCTTACCTTTTGAGTAAGATAAATTTTGCTAACTATCTTACAAATTGATTATCTCCTCGCACTTTTTAAAAATCCACGCAAAGCTCTTGCTGCTTAAAATAAAACCCAAAAGCGCGATTAAAAAAACAGCTAAAAATAAGCATTAGCAATGGAAGGACGAGAAATCGCTTTTGAGAGAGCCATAGCAACAGTTTCACCAGATTTTTGAGCCTGCTCACGACTCTGACCACTTTTAGCAGCAAGCGCAATTACATCACGACGCAGCTGCGCAATAAACAACTCTTGCTGTTGAGGGTCCATCTTAGAAAGATGCTTGATAATATCTGGAAAAGATACGGACAATCTCTCTAACAACTCCTCCTCTGTTACATCAAGATTCTGAGAAGAAAAAGAAGGGCGACCGGAAAAAAACTGATAAACAGTACCGCTTTGAGAAGCAAAAAAGACAGCGCCAAAAATAAAAAATACGAATAAAATAAAAATAATACGACGCGAAAAAGATTCCATTATCTCTTACCTAAAGATCACAGAACACAAACATAGATTCCTTTTATGATTCTCCTTATAGCATTCAACAATGCCTAAATAAAGAAAAATCAAATTATTGAAAATGAATACGCCAACACTATCCGCCCAACAAGACCTGCCCCTCTATGTATTCAGGTAGTATAGGCGAAACAATAACAGATCTTACACTTCCCCCTAATAACACGCTACAACATACCCCAAAACAATTATAAAAAGCCTGACTGAGGAAATCCTCAGTCAGGCCAGACAATCTAGGGGATCCACGCGGGGGGGGGGGGAGGAGGTTCCCCGATCGTCCTCTCACATCAACCACTAAGATAGCCGATGCAATATTCTTGCTATGGAATAAAATTCTTTAAACAACAAGAAATTCTTATCATCTTCTACGCAAAAAAACATAAAAGAGTTATAAATTGTTTAAAAATGTTTAAATTTAGGCAAAAAAAGTTTAAAATGACCCAATTTGAAGCAATTTTATTTCAAGGAACATCAATTAGAATCTACAATCATTATAACTTTTAAATAATTTCTTTCATAACTCTGATGATCATAATTAAAAAAACCGTAATTTCTACGTACCCACCCTATAAAAATCAAACTATGTAAAAGTAGAATCACTTTTCCAACAGCAATCACCACAAAAATAAAAATGTAGATTTTTAAAATCTTATCTATCTTCATAAAAAACTCTGTAAATGATCATTAAAATATTGTCGCATCTCTCATGTAACAATCAATGAAGAATTTAAACAGCTTAATTTTATGAAAAAATGAGAACTCTGAAGGTATTTGTTTCGAATCACGTGCTATAATCATTCCAAATAACGATAAACTATTTTACAATAACCAACAGGCTCTAACGCATTTTAACATAACAAACCGAGATCAATGCAGACAGTTTCTCTTAATCTCTATCATTTAAATGATTCCGTAAAATAATACACACAGTAGTTTCTACACTCAAAAATTGTTATAGTCTGTTCTTCTAACGTAAATAATGCATTGATTTACAATCATAACGCATCATTTTACAACTTACATGAGAGATCTCAAGAACGTAAGATCCCTTATTTTAAATCTTCGTCCATTGAATCAATGAATAGCCATACTATGGCACATCACAAACAAGAAAAAGCATATGGATAAAAAACATAAAAGCCCAAAAATAAAAACCTATTGCCGTCTTTACCATCCCTTTCATTTGCCTTTACGAATTTCAAACATGCTCATAACGCTGTGTTTTAAATAATGAAAATCATGCATTGTCTTACCCTTTTACCCCTTCGTCTTTTTAGAGCATCTTTTTGCACCACTCACTAAAAATTCCAAGGTACTTCTTATCTAAGCACCTGTTTTAAAGAGACATCGTAAGATCTATTGGGTACCACCATTTTTGACATTTATGAAGGTATGAGCCATCACTATATTATATTGTGCGCTATTACATCATATCGCCGCCGCTCTCATATTTAGAAATATGTATTTCCTTTTACAAACGCTATTATTTAGATAAATATCTTCTCTTGTAACAAACAAACAGACTCTTTTGGATTCTGAAACAGGAAATTTGAAATGAAAAAATATTCCTATATTCGAGCCTCTCATTGAAATCTAAAAAATCAATATATTGGCTAATAAAACAAATATGATATCAAGACACCTTAAATAACGATCCTCATAGGCTTATCTCTATAGAAGGTGCTTTCATTACACAGTACACAGCCACCAAGCCGCTGTAAAACACCAATACTCTCATATAAAAACATAATACAAATGTAAAAAACAATAGATTATCAATGATTGAATAAAGTTTTATCTCTACGCTATTCCTTAAGAAAAATCAGAGAATAAAGCAGGTCAACAAACGCGATTTATGCAAAATCGACTTGTTTATCTTTGATATCGTCAACTAATAAACGCGGATCACGAGCAAGCCAAAGCGTAACCATACCCTTCTCACTGTTTTCATTTTGTATAGGAGTAAGACAAACCGTTTGTTCTAGAACAAGTCCCGTATTTTTAAGCCATTGTTCTATTTGTAAAGCCGAAAATCCAAAACGCGTATGTGCTTGATCAGAATATGAAGACTCAATTTTATGATAACCAAAATCCACAATCAATAAACGTCCATGAGGACGCAAAACACTTGATATCTCATGAAGAAACATTTCAGGATTTTCAAGAAAATGTAAAACCCAATGAAGAATAACTAAATCAAAAGTTGTATCTCCAACAGACAAGTGAAAAACATTGCTATCAAGCACAACTTCAACCGCATGCGTATAAAGATTAGAAAACAATTTTAAGACAGAGTCTCCACCTATTCCAATATTCAGCATCGTTTGAAATGGTTTATCGCCAATGATTTCAAGTAAAGCGTTTTCCACACCATGATCTGCCATATAGGATGACCGTAATACATCCCATTGCAACGTATTTTGTAAAAAATGCTTCTTCCTCGTTTTTTGACGCTGCTTTTTAACATCCTTCAAACGTTCTAAATCATGCGCTAACAACATATCATGCTTTGGTAAAGCCGAAAGAACACCCATCACAATGTCTTTACCCAAAAAATCATGACAAAGCTTAAAATAAAGGCTATCTCCCTTCTGATAACGCTCAATCAATCGTGCTTCGTACAACAAACGTAAATATCGTGATATACACGCTTGCGACTGATCAAGAATAAAAATAAAATCAGGAATTGTTAAATCTTCATGACGCAAGAGCGTAAGAACACGTAAATGGTTTATTTCTGCGACCGCTTTTAGCAGCACAATCATTGCATCTAAACTTGCACTTTTTTTCATAATTATCCCTTAAACATTCTTATAAACATTTGTTTACAGAAAAAAAAGTCAAGCATAAAACGCATATTCTCATCTATTTTGTTCTCTCTATTTTATTATACTATAAAAAAATAGGCTACTGTAAAAAACGAACAGATCTCATCTCTCTGCTTCTCGTTATAATGATAATGCATTGATTTATAATAACAATTAATCATTTTCAACTTGAATAAAACATCGGAATACCGTAAATTTTCCTCATTTCAAATCGATTCATGATAAATCAATCCAAATTATTCTCTTACAGCTCATAAACAGAGGAGACATATGGATAAAAATACTTTTTATAGTCATCTCAAAACAAGAACTGCACATTATTGAGAGAAAATAAATAACATGATGGTGCCAGCTTGCATTTTTATTAAGTAAAGATGATAATGCTCAATGACCAGAGCATTTGTAGAAATAGTGCTATACTCTTCACCCCCTCCTTTTCATTGCAATTTTACAAGCAATAACCGGTTATATATCATGAGTAGAATAACCCTATTTAGGTCATAATTTCATAAAGTGTCTCTTACTCTTTTCAATGAATAAAAACTTACACAGAGTACACACGCACTTTATTTATGAAATAAAAAACGCAATAAAACACACTATTATTCCAACAAAGTTGAGATAAGATAAAAAATTCTAGCGTGTAAGAGGTTTATAATTTGCATGCTTAGGATTAAGAGATTCCGCCCCAAGACGACGAACTTTATCAGCCTCATATTCAGCAAAATTACCTTCAAACCATTCTACATGACCATCACCTTCAAAGGCTAAAATATGTGTTGCCAATCGATCAAGAAACATACGATCATGCGATATGATAACTGCACAACCAGCAAAATTTTCCAATGCATCTTCTAATGCACCCAATGTTTCAGTATCAAGATCATTTGTCGGTTCATCAAGAAGAAGCACATTCCCCCCCTCTTTTAGAAGTTTCGCCAAATGTACGCGATTGCGCTGGCCTCCTGATAAATTTGCCACCTTCTGCTGTTGATCTGCCCCCTTGAAATTAAAAGCCCCGCAATAAGCGCGACTATTCATCTCATATTTGCCTAATTTAATAATGTCATTTCCACCAGAAATTTCCTCCCAAACAGTTTTATTCCCCACCAAGGAATCGCGACTCTGATCCACATAACTCATGTGAACTGTTTCACCGATACGTATTTGACCTGAATCGGGCTGTTCCTGTCCCGTCAACATTTTAAACAAGGTCGACTTTCCCATACCATTGGCCCCAATAACGCCGACAATACCACCAGCAGGAAGTTTAAAAGAAAGAGAATCAATCAATACACGCTCACCATAAGCTTTAGAGAGATTATCAACTTCAATAACAACCTGTCCTAATCTTTCTCCAATAGGGATAATGATTTGCGCCTCTCCAGGACGGCGCTCACGTGCTGCTTGAACCAACTCATCATAAGCCTTAATCCGAGCTTTTGACTTTGCTTGTCGCCCTTTTGGACTAGAAGCGATCCATTCTTGCTCACGTGATAAAGCACGTTGACGCGCTGCCTCTTCACGGCCTTCTTGAGCCAAACGCTTAGCTTTAGCCCCCAAATAAGCAGAATAGTTCCCCTCATAAGGAATACCTCTCCCACGATCTAACTCTAAAATCCAACCCGTTACATTGTCGAGAAAATAACGATCATGGGTTATCAAAAGCACAGCCCCAGGATATTCACGTAGATGCCTTTCAAGCCAAGCCGTCGTTTCAGCATCTAAATGGTTTGTCGGTTCATCCAAAAGTAACAAATCAGGTTTTGACAAAAGCAATTTACAAAGTGCAACACGCCGCTTCTCACCACCCGAAAGTTTTGTTACATCCCCATCGGCTGGCGGACAACCAAGAGCAGCCATAGCCATTTCCACTTGACTTTCTAAATCCCAAAGATTCTGACTGTCAATAATGTCCTGAAGCCGTGCACTTTCATCAGCCGTTTCCTCGCTATAATTCATCATCAATTCGTTATAACGCTCAAGAATTTCTTGTTTATCTGCAACACCTTCCATCACATTGCCACGCACATCTTTGCTCGCATCAAGCAAAGGTTCTTGTGGTAGATAGCCACAGCGTGCTCCTTCAGAAATCCATGCTTCTCCCGTATATTCCTTATCTAGCCCAGCCATAATACGTAAAATAGTTGACTTCCCTGCACCATTCGGCCCTAAAATACCGATCTTCGCATCTGGATAAAAAGACAAATGAATATTTTCTAGAACTTTTTTATTGCCGTAAGACTTGTTAAGCCCAGCCATATGATAGATAAATTGACGTGCCATAAATTTCTCTTTATATTGTGCGATATTAAAGATTAGGATTTTGAAAAAACTGCTTTTGCTTTTTGAAACTGTACAGTAAATAGCACTTACATCGTATCAAAAGCTTTCCGCTTTATATTGGTACATTTTTTCTAATCTCACAAGCCCCAGTATGGTCCTGAATGCAAAAAAACATCCCCCAAAAAAGCAAAAAGCAAATCTTTTTAGCTGTACCTGAAACCTGTTATCAAACATTGCCTCTCTTTTCCATACCAGATATAACATTGTATTTTTATCGTATTAAACCAACTTATCAATGTAATATGGTACCAAAAAGAAAAGCAATTCTCTATGCACCTTCTTTTTTCGCTTTATGGGCTTTATATTACGCAGTAAAAAATCCTTCTCTTTTTTCATCGATTTTTTGCTACGGGAAACAATGGTCTTCACCCCTTGCCTTGATATGGCTTAAATTACGTTTACAAAACGATCGCCGCCTTATGGGATCTGACGTCCCAAGCCCAATGATCATGAAAGCTTTGCATCAACACGTAGCAAAAAATGAATACAGTGCACTTCCCATTGGTACGTGGTTACAATTCGTAAAAAACTATAAAACCAATTGTAAAAACTTATCCATCCCCCTCTTTTGGCTTGATAATTATAAAAATAATATCAATATCCAACACATCATTTCAAAACTTCAAGACGACATATAGCTTTTTTAAAATACGATAAAAGCTCATCTCATATAGGAATATATTAATGGAAAAAAAAGCCTTAATCGTCATTGATGTTCAAAATGACTTCTTACTAGGTGGAGCACTTGCCGTACCACAAGGTGATGCTATTTTACCCGCCATCAATAATCTCATAAATCATTTTGACCACGTTATCTTAACCCAAGACTGGCACCCAAAAAACCATTGCAGCTTTGCTTCCTGCTATCCTGAAAAAAAGCCCTATGATACCATCATTCTTGACTACGGTCCTCAAATACTTTGGCCTGATCATTGCATACAAGGAACACAAGGAGCAGAATTTCATCCATCTCTTAGAGTGGAAAAGGCACAACTTATCCTTAGAAAAGGCTATAATCAAAAAATGGATAGCTATTCTGCTTTTCTTGAAAATGATCAAAAAACACCAACAGGTTTACAAGTTTATCTCAAAGAACATGGTTTTACCAAGCTCATTATGTGTGGCTTAGCAACTGATTTTTGTGTCGGATTTTCTGCTCTTCACGCTATACAATGCGGTTTTAAAGTCAGTGTTTCATTAAATGCCTGTGCTGGTATTGATGTAAACGGATCACTAAACACTATGCTTAAAACTATGAACGAAGCTGGTATAGAACTTTTAATGGTCTCTTAAAATATTCTTCTCTAATCTACTATTATAATATACTGATTTATAAAGGATAAATTATTTTTCACATATTTAAGTGAAAGTCTAGAATATCGTAAATTCTCTGATTTCAAACCTGTTTCAAAACCATTCTCTTACACGTTACAAAGAGAATCAATGTATGAATAAAAATCATTCAAAAAAACAGTAAAAATGCTTCTTATGAACCATTAAATGCAAGAACTTATCATAATATTGAAAGCTGGTAAAAAGTATAGCATCAGCTTTCTGTCTTATATTTAGGTCAAAAAGTACCCTAAAGATTTTACACTATTCCCTTCATGAGTAGTATCATGCAATGGACTCAACTTTAAAATAAAAACACAAATAAGCAATAAAATAGTATTTTATTTTGCATAAAAGACCTCTTTCTATTCAAAGATATGTGATAAACAAAAGCCTGAGAAAAGAAGAAATCTCCATTACTTAGACACAACATGTTTATCCAATTGACGATGCTTAAAACGAATCGAAGAATATAATGCCATTCCAATAATACAGACTCCCACAAGTCCTGTTAAAACTTCAGGAACCGATATAATCGTTTGCAGATACATAATCACTGCAAGAACTAAAATTGCATAAAAAGCACCATGCTCTAAATAACGATAATGCAATAATGTTCCTGATTCAACCAGCATAATTGTCATAGAACGAACATAAAATGCACCGATACCAAGACCTATCGCAATAATAAAAAGGTTATGTGAAAAGGCAAAAGCACCAACCACGCCATCGAAAGAAAAACTAGCATCAAGAACTTCTAAATAAAGAAACGCCCCTACTCCCCCGTGAGTTACTGTTGTTAAAGTCTTTTGAGGGGTATCCAAGAGATGACCGACAACTTCAACACCGATAAAGGTCAAAAGTCCATAAAGGGCTGCCAATAAAAAAGTCATTTTATCTTCTGTGTCAATCTGCCCTGAAACAAACAAGATCAAAATCAAAACAATTGCAATATCAATCCCAACAAGCGCCCCAAACTTTTGAGCAGGTCTCTCTATAACATTAAGCCAATGTACCTCTTTTTCAGAATCAAAAAAATATTTTAAGCCAACCATCATAAGGAAAGTGCCTCCAAAAGCAGCAATCCCCATATGCGCATCGATTAAAACTTCAGCATATCGATGTGGTTCCCATATCGCTAATTTTACTGCCGCAATTGGATTAATCCCAACAGCAACGACAACCACCAATAATGGAAAAACAATTCGCATCCCAAATACAGCTATCAAAATGCCCCATATAAGAAAACGACGACGCCACAACGGATCCATTCTACTAAGAACACGCGCATTGATAATAGAATTATCAAACGATAAAGAAATTTCCAAAACTCCTAAAACAAAGCAAATAAAAAAATATTTAAGAAAACCAGTAATACTTTCCGTTTCAAACCAACCAATAACCCCTCCTAAAAAGACACCAATAATCGTGAAAAAAAAAGCAAACCCAAAATAGCGTAATAGGGCCATGATCATTCCTCAAAGTTTATTTTCTAATTCATCTAAAGCACACCCAGTACAAATCCAAAGTTTGCATCTCTTTAAAGTTGCATCTATTAATGCAGAGGTGTATAGAATATATATGGTAAAGTTACATGAAAATTCTCTCAAAAAAAGCAAGAGACAAATGTAGAAAACAGAGAATTTTGTTTTGAAATGAATATCAATTGTCAATACAGTAAGCGAAATATTTCTTTCTATCCACGAAAAATAAAAAAATAAAAAGAAATTAAAGCTATAAATATTGACATTATATCATAGAATATTAATACATAGTGTGCTTTTATTATTTAATGATTTATACCATGATGATTTACTGAGGGAGATAATTCGTGGCACGTCCTGAAACTGAATCAAAAACCATATTTGGAAAACGTTTGCGTTATGTACGTCTTGCTTTAGGCGATCCATCACGTGAAACCTTAGCTAAAAATTTTAGCATGACAAAAAATTCTATTGCTTTTTATGAGCGTGGGGAGAGAGAACCCAATCTTAGTGTTTTACAAACATACCGCACGTTATATGGTGTCAATATTAATTGGCTCTTAACTGGACAAGGAAAAATGTTTGACACCGAATATACAAAAGGTGATTTTGACTGGAATTATTTTATTAAAAAAATCGAAGGACTGGAAGAAACACTTGCCAATGGTGAGCGTAACGAAAAACTAAATAAAGAGAAAATCGACAGCTCTTATGAAAAATTGCAGCAATATTTGTCAAGACAAGGTTTATCTAATGGCCTTAACCCTAAAACTACAACCTCTCTGATCGACATGAAAGCTAAAATGGCCAATTCTTATACTCTTAGCTTATTCATTGATTTACTCATTCGAAGCGTATCCCAAAAAGAGGTTATCGCTAATCAATAAACATCTATTTTAAAAGAAAAAACAAGAAATGATTAAGCTCTACCAGTATGGAGAAAAATATTTTTCACTTTATCCATGCTGGTAAGATTTTGTATAATTTATAAAATTTGTTTCTATAACGACAATAAAAATATTTCCATTGTAAATAAAAGTATAATGTCTTTAAATTAAAAAAATAATTTTTAGTATAAAATTTTCATTCATATCTTATTGACAAGAAATTTTTTCTTGTTAAAAGAATAATAGCTCTCATAGAAATTATTTTTTAAGGTCAGAAAATTTAAGGGAAATATATTGACGACTTCCTATAGAGACATACATTAATGTTCAAAAAGGGATTAGTTAAATATTTATCCTGAAAATTATCAGCTATTTTATGAGGTGGAAGCATGTATTTTGAGGTGTTTCAAGGAGTTCACAATCAATGGTACTGGCGTTTAATCTCAGGAGATGCACAAAAAATTGCTTTTTCTAGTAAAGGTTATCCAACAAAACAAGATATCCTAATCAATATTGAACAAATCAAAGAAATTACACATAAGGCTCTTATTAGAGAACTACAGTTCTAACGTTCTTTACCATTAGAACAAGCGTTTATTTTATATAATGGTATGTGAGTTACTTTTGTGACAAATAAAAAGTGATTGTTTTTCCCTCAGTGGGATGAATCTTTTGTGTTATTTCTAACACTCATAAATAACAGTCAAATTCTTGCATATTACTATATGTTTGTTTTCAATCATACTTAACTCTCTGTAGCACTTATAAAAAAGAAACTCTTTTAAGTCTTTTATTTTTTATAAAAATAAACGCACATGAAAAGAAAATGAATCATCAACGATGAAATACAATTACTCTACCAAATATTAATATCTTTTACCTTTATATTCCTCTTCTGTATCTGATAATCATAACTGACTTACCCATTTCATCTTCATAAAAAGCAAATATCTCTTTCTTTCTATTATCATGCAATTTTTTAGACATATTAGCTGAAACTATCGTCGCATTTATATCTTATATCTAAAAGGAACGTGCAAAATTGTTTCAAGCATAATGGATTGTATAGACGCGCTTTTTAATAACCAGCATACCTATAAACTGGTTTATCATCATAAACTCTTATTTTATAATCAAAGACGCTCTGTCTTATAAACTTAAATGTTTTCATAAAATCAGAGTAAACTTGAATATTCTCTTTCAATACAATCCCTCCATCAGCATCATAATTGGCTTCATTAAAGTTTATCTCTCTCGTCATTCCAATCTTCCTAACACATTTCCAAGCCCTTTAATGCAAAATATAAATACAATCACTCTTTATCATCTTCAGATTTAAGCATTTTTTGATATTTCTTTTCATTTTTTTCATATTGTTTAATTTGTTTTTTCAGTTTTTCAATTGCTTGGTCACGTCTTTTAATCACCATACTTTGCTCTCTAATAGCTCTATCTCGTTCTTCAGTCATCTTCATAGAATCTCTTAAAAACTCATGCTTTATTCTTCTAGATTCCTCTTTTAAAATTTTCACTTGACTGCGATAATATAAAGAAAACCGAAATATAACCCCACTGCACAACAAAACAACAACCATTGCTCCCAATAAAATTTCGTTTACACTCATTTGGATCTCCCTTAATTGTCGCTCAAGTGATCATCTTGACCAATTTGTTTCATCCTCAATCAAAAAAAGAATGCAATAAACCGCATGTTCCAAGTGTGAACAATCACTCTCGGCATTCTTATTTTCTCCATTAAAGCCATTGATAAATGACGCAAAAAAATCCCTGAAAGCGGCTAAATCTACACGCTTACACCAATTATTTGCGACACATTTATTGACACAAAAAACAAAAAATAAGGAACGTCAAATAAAACTAACGACGCAACGCAATCGTACAAGCCTTGCCCAAATCGTTCCTATCTTCCTTTTTACGCCATGGGGAATGCGGCTATATATGAAAGTTCTTCATTATTACAAAAATCATCAGTGTCACAAAGCACAGCATTTCTGTAAAATTTTGCCTTCCCAAAAATCTTTACATCACCATAAATTAAAGCATCACTATAAACTCGAGCCTTTCTATAATCACGAGTATCACCATAAAATTCAATACATTGAGCATTCAAAACTTGATCAAAAAAGACCGCATTAACGTAAACATATGCATCTCCACTCATATTCGAATAACTATAAAGTTCTTATCTTTCATAAACATGCAAACTCTTACGAACGACTACACAACCATATGTTAATGCATTGTTATCAATAACAATATCATTGTAAACACAGACTTCATTATAAACCGCAGCATCATAAAAACACACTCACCCCCATAAGGGCATTAATCGAATGTACCCCCCCTCCCAAACAACCACTTTTGTGACTCAGATTACCTTCCTGTTTAATAAAATATCCAAGATCACTTTTTTGATATTTCCCAATTTTTTTAACGCATATATACGATATACCATCTGATAGTGATCTAATTTATTACAATAGAGGAGAAATCAGTATTCTTTGCCTATGAATTTACATTTTTTCTACAGCCATTATCCTATCTCTTAAGGCTCTAAAGCTTCGTTATACTCACACACCACCTCAACGCAGAATTTTTTTTTACAAATTCTGATGTTGGGGTATATCTTGATTTATAATGCTGCTACGTATACTATCACAGTGAAATCTCATAAACATACGAGTGTGTATCGCCGTTTCCGGTATACACATTTACTTCTTCACAACCGTGGAACTAAGCAACCATTTTTTATTGATTCGAATCTGAAAGTGTATGGGGACATTTTGTTATTAGTTAAAAACAACTCTATATGCTTCATTAGCGAAGAGCTACACATGGATATTTTCACGCTCCTTGTATCATATATTCTGGATTCGCAGCGCAATATTAACGCTATAGCGTAAATATGTAAAGGTCTAAAAATGACAAAGACTGAAAAAGATTGGTTCCAACGCTTAGTTGAATTGATTAAAAGTGACGGACGAACAATGATTGAAATAAGCAGAGCTGCAGGCTGTGGACAAAATTACGTCCAACAAATGATAAATGGAGGAAAGAGGCCTTCAGTAGATAAACTCATGGCTATTTTGAACACACTGGGAAATGCTAGTGCCATATATGTAATAACTGGTTTCAACATCTCCGATGAAGACTTAAAACTCATAACTTTGATTTCGTCTGGAGATAAAAAGAAGATTGAAGCCTTAAATGTTCTGTTGAATGAGCAGAATCTGTAGAATTTTCTACTCTATCCAATATCGCTTGCTTTTGAGACGTCGACAAAGACTCCCATTTCACAATAATATCAGATAAAGTTGTTTCAAATTTTTTATCATTCTTCATAGTCATACTCCATGTAGTCAAACTATATAACGCTAAAGCGTTTAAATATATCTCATACCTTAGAAAAAAATATTTGCAATAGGCAGTATGGAAGCAATTGTGTACAAACTTATTTTACAAAATCAGATGAAGTTCTATTAGTCATGTACCATGGTGAAACAGAAAGCATCACACGATCCAGATCTTCTTATGAAAATTGGTATGATCTATCAAAAATGCGAATAATGTTACGCATATCTTGTGATTCGGACCAATAACAAACTAATGTGAAAATATCCCTAAAGACACTCCTGAACTCTATATAAGAGAACACGAAAAAACTTTTTGAAAAAAAATATATCACAATTTTATTCTACATAGCACCATCTATGTTTTTTAAACAATATTGCAAAGCAAGAATATAACAATGTTATAGGAATAAATTCTTATAAACAGAGCCACACTACCTAAAACTCTGTAACACGTTTATAGGTAACCTCCCCTCTAAACGCACCTTGTAAATACTAATATAAGTCTCTACCATAAGCAAAAATGATACTATTAAAAAATAAAACGAATCACCACGCATACTCTTTGCACGTAAATTGTATTGCAGATTTACAACAAGAGAGAAATTCCTTTATGTAAATGAAGAATTATATTTTCAAAGTATGATTTTGAAGAAAAGTATACTTTTCCAAAAAAATTACCCTCTCTGCCAATAATTTTTCATAAGAGAGAAAACTCTCTACACAATCAATACGAGAAAAATGTTAGTAATACAAAAAAGTGCTAGGTTTAGCGAAATATTGCCAATCCCTTATGAGAGTAAAATCAAAAAAGACTTCTGCTCTTCAATAATAATTCGGATTACATGAAAACTCTATAATTTGAGCATTAAGCGAAAAAGACAGAAAACGGCATTTTAACGAATTTTCCAATATAATAGAAAACATTTCTTACAGAATAATAAAATTCCTATTACAATAAAATCTGGATGATGCAAAGCGATAGAAACAATCACTCAATTGACTTTTCAAAGAACGATTGATGAAATTCTTTTCAGAGAACACGCCACCGTCATTATGAACAATATTTCTCAAAAATCAAATAGAACGCCTCTCTTGGGAAAAAGAAAATATCAACAAATGCTATCATCGTTGCCCCCATGATATATGTGAACACCTATGGATCACATTCTCTTATATACAACCTTTCATCACGATAATGCTATTCGAACGTCTAAAAGACATTAACATCACCCAGAAAAAAGCAAATTTACCCTAAATGTTTTTTGAGCCATTTGTTCTAAACAGGTACAATCTTTAAAATTGGTCTTATTGGGATCTGTTTATTTGCAGAACAAGCATAAATAAACTTATTCAATGAAGCTTTTAGCCTTCTATTTTATGAAAAACATCATACAGAAAAAGTACAAAACAGTATATGAATTAAGAAAGTAAATAGCGCCACATATTAGTTAATCCAAATGCTACAATGTTTAAAATGAGAGCACTTCTTTAATGAGACTAAAAAACATACCATCACTTTATATTAAAGCGACTGATAGAAAAAAACAGCAACAAACAATGACAAAGGATTTTAGAACAAACAGGAAAATAAATAAAAAACGAAAAAGGTAGAATCCCAAAATTTTTATATAAGCGACCCATTTTTCTATTGGCCATTTCCCTATTGGTGGGCCCGGAGGGACTCGAACCCCCAACCAAGCGGTTATGAGCCGCTGGCTCTAACCAATTGAGCTACAGGCCCCATATATAGGTTGTTTCTCTCTAAACTAAAATGCCCTATGATACAAGAGCTGACAAAGATTATAACCCATCTTTTTCTCTTTTCTATTGGTTTTTTTTTCAGTGCCCTAATTTCTTTACAAGAACTCTTAAAAATGAGAGAATAGTTAACTGACAAATATAAAGGTATAGATATGATAGAAAAGAAAATTCAACCACTGAAGGGTTCTCTGGTTAAAGCAGTTATATTAGCATTTACACTCTTAGCCACATCGTTGAGTGTACGTGCTTATGCTGAAGAAAATAAAATGAAAAATGCAACGATTACAGTGACTGCAATCGGAGAAAGTCAAGCTGCACCGGATATGGCAATTATTAATCTAGCCGTTGTTACCTATGACAAAACTGCCCAAAAGGCATTAGCTTCCAATAATCAATCCATCAATGATATTATACAAGCTTTTAAAAACAATGGCATCCAAGCAAATGATTTGCAAACATCAGGTTTATCCATTTATCAGTCGACTTCTGATAAACACCACGAAAAAAAGAATAATGAAAAACTCTATCATGTTTCAAATTCTTTAACCGTGCGCATTCGTGATCTTGCCAATGCTGGTAAAATCTTTGATCAAGCGATGACTCTAGGTGTTAATTCAGTTAACGGCATTACTTTTACCAACGCAGATACAAAGCCATTTTATCAAGAAGCACGTAAAAAAGCCATTACTGAAGCCATTGAAAAAGCGCAAACGATAGCGCAAGCAGCAAATTTAAAATTAGGAAAAATTATTGAAATCAATGAAAAGGATGATTACTACCACCCAACACCACGTCTCATGAGTAGAGCAGCAGATGCAAGCTACGCAAATACAAATTTTGCAGGTGGTGAATTAAATTATAATGTGAGCGTCACTGTCGTCTTTGCGATCGATTAAATCACCAACTGTTGTATAAAAAATCATATTACTGGCCTTTACATAGAAGACCAGTAATGTGATGAAGATAATCTTCCTCAGATAATAATTCGTCTTCGTAAACCTCTATCTGTCCGCGTGCAGAAATATGCGCTGTATGTACTGTCTGGCAATCTCCTGATACCAATGGATGCCACCAATGAAGATCTTTTCCCTCATAAATTAATCTATAAGCACAACTTTCTGGAAGCCAGCGCGCTGTTTTAACTGTTGTAATGTCTAGCGATATACAATCTGGTACAATTGATTTACGATGAGCATAATCTCGACAACTACAAGTTTCCCCATCTAAAAGACGACAAGCAATACTGGTTGCATAAAGGTCACCCGTATCATCGTCCTCAACTTTATGGAGACAACAACGGCCACAGCCATCACAAAGGCTCTCCCACTCAGAAATGGAAATCTCTTCTAATTTTTTTACTTTCCAAAAGGGAAGCTCTCCACTCATAAACTCAGACACACCTTTTTTAATTAAGACGATCTATAAAAATGAAACGTTTAATTTCTATAATTTCATCTATTTCTGTCTCTTAAAAAGATTCAACTCAATGTATGCTTTAAACCGTTTTCTTAAAATCTATCTGAATAAAAAGAAAATATTCAAAAAATAGAGCATATAAATGAACATAATCTATTGAAACATCCCTTTATAAACTGACAAAGAATAAAATGCGTCACCTAAAATGATAGAAAAATTCCGCAACGAATACACATTTCTCATCAAAAAGTCCGTATGTTGCAATATAAGTTTATTCTTAATAGATCCTATTTCTTAAGAAACAAGCCGCTACACGCAAGATAATGTTTTTCGTTCATTTTTTCAAATGACTACCACACCGGTCTTTGCCCTACATCTGTTATTTTCAGAAAAAGAAATACAAAATTCAAAAGCTAAGAAAAACATTAAACATCGTAAACTTTCTGGATTATTCAAATTCTTCCCATATTTTCTCAAAAAAGCATCCAAGTACAATGTGACACACCTCCCCTTCATTAAGAAGAAAGAGAGATTTATTAAAATGCACACGAATTTCTTTATTTAAGAATCGAGAAAACTGCGCAATTTTCGTGAACGGCTAGGATGTTTTAATTTACGAAGTGCCTTTGCTTCAATCTGACGAATACGCTCTCTTGTAACTGAAAATTGTTGTCCTACTTCTTCCAACGTGTGATCTGTATTCATCCCTATTCCAAAACGCATCCGCAAAACACGTTCTTCCCGCGGTGTTAATGAAGCAAGAACGCGTGTTGTCGTATCTCGCAGATTAGCTTGGATAGCTGCATCAATTGGTAATAACGCATTCCTATCCTCAATAAAATCACCCAAATGGGAATCATCTTCATCACCAACGGGCGTTTCGAGTGAAATGGGTTCTTTTGCAATTTTAAGAACTTTTCGTACTTTTTCTAACGGCATAGAAAGCTTGCTAGATAATTCTTCTGGTGTTGGTTCTCGTCCAATTTCATGGAGAATCTGACGCGATGTACGAACGATTTTATTAATTGTTTCAATCATATGAACAGGGATGCGAATCGTACGCGCCTGATCAGCAATTGAACGCGTAATCGCCTGACGAATCCACCATGTTGCATAAGTCGAAAACTTGTAGCCGCGCCGATATTCAAACTTATCCACAGCCTTCATCAAACCGATATTGCCTTCTTGAATAAGATCAAGAAACTGCAAACCACGATTAGTGTATTTTTTTGCAATTGAAATGACAAGACGCAAATTAGATTCTACCATCTCCTTTTTCGCAATTGTTGATTCGCGTTCACCTTTCTGCACCTGCATAACAATCCGACGAAATTCACCAATCGAAATAGCCGTTTCTTGCGCAAGATTTTGTATCTCACTTCGCAATTTTTGGATTTCTTTTGCTTCACGCATCGAAAATTCTTTCCAACCAGGTGTAGGCAAAGCAGCAATATAATTCATCCAATCTGCGTCCAATTCACGCCCTTGGTATTCTTTTAAAAAATCCTCATGGCCAATACCATAGCTGTTGGCAATCCGTTTCAGCTTACCTTCATTATGAATCAATCTCTTATTGATGTCATAAAGCTGTTCAACCAAAGCCTCGATACGATTTTGGTTTAAAGAAAGAGATTTTACTGCTTGAATCAACTCACCCTTTAATTGAATATATTTCTTCTTCTGAGAAGATGTAAGGGCCCCCTCTTTACGCTCTGCCAAACTGCTTTCAACATGCTGATCTTGTAATTTTCGTAATTTCACATAGGTTTGAGCAATAAAATCCAATGTTTCCATAACTTGAGGACAAAGTTCATTTTCCATTGCAGCAAGCGATAAGTTAACATCGTCATCGTCTTCTTCATCATCGTCTTCAATGTTTCTCTCTCCTGCGCTCTCCCCCATATTACGTATACCAGAAGACATTTTTTCTTCTTCTGTCTTATTCACTTCACTTCGCTCAATAACAGGAGCCTGCTTTGCTTCTGGACCAGCATAAGTTGTTTCAAGATCAATAATTTCACGAAGAAGAATACGCTGTTCTTTTAACTCGTCACGCCATATAATAAGAGCCTGAAAAGTTAAAGGACTCTCACAAAGTCCCGCAATCATTGTCTCACGCCCTGCTTCAATACGCTTAGCAATAGCAATTTCACCTTCCCGTGAAAGAAGCTCAACAGCTCCCATTTCACGCAAATACATACGCACCGGATCATCCGTACGATCTGTTACTTCGCGTTTATTCGTTGTCGTTGCAATTGCGTGGCTAGAGGCCTCTACTAAATCACCACCCTCTACTGTAACTTCTTCTTCATAATTTTCAGACTCAACCTCATCCTCATCATCCACAACATTAACCCCCATCTCAGAGAACATCGCCAAGATATCTTCAATTTGTTCGGATGTAACCTCGTCAGAAGGAAGAACAGCATTGAGTTCATCCATTGTTACGTAGCCATTTTTTTTGGCAAGTTTAATCATTTTCTTGATGGCATCATCAGAAAAATCAAGAAGAGGACCATCCAAACTTGCTTGGCTTGTTACTTCTGCACTATCTTTCTGTTTAACCTTTGTTGCCATACCATAACTCCACTCGACCACTTCACAGTTTCCATGTAACCATAGTTTCCATGTGACCAGTTTTTTTGCTCTCACTAAAATCTACCAATAGTTTCTCATATATACTTCCTTTTAAGAGATTACTATTGGAAAGAATACATTTTGTATACGCCTTAACATCCAGACAAACTTGACATCCAGACAAAAACGCGGGAAAACTCCAGAAGTTTCCCCGACACCTCTCAGCCCTTCTGAGATAATCTCTGTACCCTATCGTAAGAACCAATTTCCCGCTTTTCCTAAAATTTACCCGCTTTTCCTAAAATTTAATTGCCATCTTTATGAAAATGTCACTCCCATAAACTTCCTCATCTAAAATTTAAGTGACTGATTCGCATTAAAAAAGCGAATCATTTTATCGTATCTTGTGTATTCCCGTCTATTTTTTCATCCAACCAACTTCCAAACCCTTCAATTAACGCTTCTGTTGCCTGCATCTGCTCCAGCTCATTTTTTACCTCACGAAGCAGATCAAAAACCTCACTCTTAGGATTTTCTACAAGTTGCTCTTTAATATCCTGTAATCTCTTATGTAGGTGGTGTTCTTGAAGATGCAAGTAGACAGCTTGTTTTAATATCGCACGTGCATCCTCTATAGAAGCTCTACCAAAAATAATATGCATACCAATATTTTGCACAAGATGTTTCATACGCTCTAACAGAGCCTTTTGCCCTCTTTTTTCTAAGAGCGCAACCATCGTCTCCTTATCATGAAGCTGTTGATTCCCAAGAATTTCCAACATAGCTTGATGAAAGCACATCAATTGAGTATTTTTTAATTCTAACTCAGAAAGATTTTCAAAATTTTCATACCACAACTCAGGATAGTAAGCTAAAGTGAGTAAAATCACTGCTTCTCGCAAAGGAATAGATTGCGAAGAATTTCGTACTATTTCAGAATTTGCTAACAGAGAAAAGGATTGATCTTTAAAGATCCTATTTGGTGAAGATTGATCATATCGCCCTTCCCCCCTTTTTTTCGAAAAAGAGGGACGAAAAAAATCAAAAAGGCGTTTTTTTACATCTTGCAAATAATAACGACGGACATCTTCATCCTTAATCGTAAAAATTTGTTGTTTTAGTTGTTTTTCTAGCGCTGCTCGTGTCTCTGGAGTTTCAAAATGCTTTCCATAGGTAGCACGCCACCATAAAAGCTCACTCAAAGGAATTTCTTTTTGCAAAAAAGAAGAAAAAAGTTGTGCTCCACCAGCACAAACAATTTCATCAGGATCTTTTCCTTGTGGCAACAAAACAAAGCGTACACAAACCCCAGCCTTTAAAAGAGGCAACACACGATCAGCAACACGAAAAGCAGCGTTTAAACCAGCAGCATCACCATCAAAACACAAAATGGGCTCCTTCCCCATCTGCCATAAAAGCTCAATTTGCGCTTCCGTTAATGCTGTCCCTAAGGGTGCTACGACTCCTTCAAAACCAGCTTTAGTCAATGCAATGACATCCATATACCCCTCAACAACAAGGAGTGAATGATTTTTTTCATCGCCAACAAAGCGACTGTTTTTGCGAGCCGCTACCGCGTTATAAAGTATATTTCCTTTATGAAACAGCACTGTTTCAGGGCTATTGAGATATTTTGCTCGTGTCTCTGTCTCTAATGCACGCCCTCCGAAAGCCACCACACGTCCGCGCAAATCTTCGATAGGAAACATAATACGATTTCTAAATCGGTCATAAGAATCCGCACTCCCCTCATGCACTGTGAGAAGTCCACATTCTTCCATTTGCTTTATTGAAATGCCCCGTGCACTCAAAGCTTCTTTCAAAGCTGTACGCCTTACCGGTGCAAAACCAATGCGGAAACGCTCTACGAGCTCTGGTGTCACACCACGTGCATCCAGATAACGACGTGCTTGCGCACCTCCTTTATAGCGTAAATTATATTGAAAAAAATCTGTAGCAATTTTCATCACATCATAAAGCTCAGCTTTTTCCAGTTGACGTTTATGACTTTGTGAATCCCAAATAGGGAGTTTCATTCCCGCAAAATCAGCCAAACGCTCTACACTTTCTGAAAAGTGCAATCCATCAAGCTCACACAAAAAGGTAAAAATATCCCCACTTACACCACAACCAAAACAATAATAGCGCCCTTTATGATCATCACAATGAAAACTTGGCGTTTTTTCACCATGAAATGGACAACAACACCAAAAGTCTCCCCGTGAAGGCTTACTTTTTCGAGGATCAAAATCCACCCGTTGACCAATCACTGTTGAAATTGGGAGTCTCGTACGCAGTTCATTAAGGAAATCGGGCGGGAAACGCATTATCTCTCACAAAGTTTGAAAATTCTTTTTTGCATATTTAACGACTTTAGAGCATAATTCCAATACTTCCTCTTAAGCAGTTGTAAAATTTTAAACTCTTAACTGCATATAATTTCAGAAATGGAGAGTAGAAAAGTGATCGAATTTATTGTTCAATATCCGTGGTTAGAGGCTATTTCTTGGCTTGTTATTCTTACTATATTTGCCCTTTTAGTCAACTTTCTAGGACGAAAATTACTTATTCACGGAGCAAAAAAACTCTCTTCTTTTCTCCCCAAAAATACAACGGTGGATATTAATAATGCTATTCAATACATAGCGGATATCATTTCAGCCTTTATTATTTCAGTTGGTGTTAATTTTATACCAACATTGCCCAATGCATTCAGTACTGTCATCGGTAATGTTGCTAACGCCTTCATTATCTTTTTTGTTGTTCTGACAATTTCTGCCTGTCTGAATGTCATTAATATCCTCTACGAACAACGACCAACAGCACGGTTAAAACCAATAAAAGGTTATATTCAAATTGCTAAAATTGCACTTTTTGCTGTTGCGACAGTTTTAATGGTCGCTACATTGATTGACCGCTCCCCTCTTATTCTCTTCTCCGGTCTTGGTGCAATGGCCGCGGTTCTCATGTTAATTTTTCAAGATACGCTTCTTTCTCTCGTTGCCGGTATTCAAATTTCATCCACTGATATGGTTCGCGTTGGTGATTGGATTGAAATCCCCAATCTCGGCGCCGATGGTGATGTTATTGAAATTGCCCTGCATACTGTTAAAGTTCAAAATTTCGACAACACCATCACCTCAGTTCCTATCCGTAAACTTGTAACCGACCCTTTTAAAAATTGGCGTGGAATGCAAGAATCGGGTGGAAGACGCATCAAACGCTCCCTTTTTATTGATCAATCAAGTATCCATTTTCTCACAGAAGAAGAACAAAAATATCTTTCCCGATTTAATTTATTAGAAAATTATTTCACACAAAAAGTAGCGGAAATTGACCAATGGAACGCTCAATTAGATAAAAATCATGATGTCTTAGCCAATACGCGCCGTTTAACCAACATTGGAACTTTTCGCGCTTATGTTTTTGCTTATCTACAACAGCATATAAACATCAACCCTAATATGACCTTTATGGCACGGCAATTACCTCCTACAGAAAATGGTCTACCCCTGGAAATTTATTGCTTTACGAACACCACCGTTTGGATAGACTACGAACAAATTCAAGGTGATATTTTTGATCACCTTTATTCCATTCTTCCTTGTTTTGGTCTAAAGGTTTTTCAAAATCCAAGCGGTTATGATTTTAATCAAGTATTAAAAGCAAAAGCGAAATAAAAACGATAAACTTTAATTTATCAATTTTGAGGCAAACATATTCATAACAACAGAGAAAGAATAAAGTATCATGAATGGTTCATTGGTACTCCTTCATCTTGCCGGCGCTGTTTCTTTACTTCTCTGGGCCACACGCATGGTGCGCACAGGAATTGAACGCGCCTATGGTGACAGACTTAAATATAAAATGTGCCACGTTATTTCAAAACCATTGTTTGCTGTAAGTTTTGGGCTTTTTACAGCAATGATTTTACAAAGCTCTACAGCAATAACGCTCCTTGTTGGTTCTTTCGTTGAATCTGGTTTTGTCTCTGGAGTAGCGGGGCTTATGGCTGTACGCGGAGGAGAATTAGGATCAGCGATCGTTGTTAAAATTCTCACCTATGATCTCACACTTGTTGTGCCCCTTTGTCTTTTAATTGGCACTTGTATCTTCATGACAACAGAAAAACGTGAGTGGCGTCAAATAGGACGTATTGTCATCGGTATTGGTCTTTTGATTTTATCTTTAGAGATGATAAGTACAGCGACAGAACCTTTACGTGAAAGCGAAATTTTGCCTAGCATCATTCGTTATCTTTCAACCGATCCTGTTTCCACTTTTTTGTTGGCTGCTGGCTTAACCTACCTCTTACATTCATCCATTGCAGGAATCATTTTGCTGGTCAATTTTGCCAACTACGATCTTATCCATACGCAACTCTGTGTTGTCATGGTTCTTGGTGTCAACTTTGGCTCTTCTCTTATAGCACCACTTTTAACGCGCAACGCCTCTCCTAATACCCGCCTCGTTCCCTTAGGAAACTTACTCATGCGTGGGGCCGGTTCAATCCTTGTACTTACCTTATTTCTCTCCTTTCGCCCTCCTATCACATGGCTTGGCAATAACGCCCCTACTCAAGTGATCAACGCTCACATTATTTTTAATGTTTTCATTCTCCTTGCTGGAATACCGCTTTCAAAATGGGTTTTAAAATTAACCACTCAAATTGTTCATATAAGTGCAAAAAAAACGCAAGCCGACAAAACGCTCAATTTATCGGATCAAACAGCTCTTGATGACAGTGTTCTTGAACGACCCTCTCTCGCTCTCTCGAATGTCATGCGTGAAGTCATTCATATTTGTGATCTTGTGGACATCATGCTAGAAAAAATCATGGGACTTTATGAAAATCCTGATCCCAATATTATTCGTGAACTCAACCAACTCAACACCATATTGGACAAAAAACATATCGCCATCAAACTTTATCTTGCACGATTAGCGGGACAAAAATTATCTGACGAAGAAGCTCTTCAAACGCAAGAACTTCTAGGCGCCTGTATAAAATTAGACCAAGCAGGCGATATCATTATTCATAATATGCTGATGCTGGTTAAAAAGAAACAACAAAAAGGTTTACACTTCAGCAGTGAGGGCTGGAATGATCTCCTTCGTTTCCACGCCATTGTACTAGCCAACGCGCATATAGCATTTAACGTTCTCGTCTCACGCGATACACACACTGCACACCTATTGGTACAAAAAAAAGATCAACTACGAAACTTAGAAAAAGAGATGAGTTTAAAACATTTTAAACGTTTGCGTGAAGGGGATCTCAAAAATGTAGAATCATCCAGTCTTCATCTCGACACTGTCCGCGACCTTAAACAAATCAACTCTCTTTTGACCTCAATGATCTACCCCATTTTAGAAGAACAGGGACTTCTTCAAAGTTCTCGCCTACGCAACCCTGCTGAAGAACAAACAGAAAAACCTTAAACTTTTAAATAACTTGAATAAGAAATACATCACATCGATTACTCGATTTGGAATATGGTCAAGATATTGATTTAATCAAAATATTTTATTATTTGACAATTTAAATGAGTTTTCTGCATCGTAAATTTCTTTCATTTAAAATCTATTCATGATGAATTACTCAAAGTCATTTGCTTGCACATTATAAACAAAGCAGCATGTAGAATAGAATTCTTGAAGAAAGACGTAAAAATGCCTAATCATCTCAAAGCCAAGACTGTTAAACACATAAAGAGAAAGTCAAGAGTATGATGGTTCCAACCTAAACTCGCCTTGTAAAAAGGAACTGCCCCGCAGTAGCAGCAAAAACAGAAATACTCTATAAGGAATGCAAAACCCCACAAAAATGCAACGTTTATATCAAGATTGGTAGAGGCTCAACCTATACAGCCATTCTATAACGTGTCAACAAAACAGTTTTAATTTCATTTCAAACATCATTGATATCAATTGGCAAGCTCCAGACTTTTAAATGTCCATTTTACTTATTGCTTTAATCACAAATCACAATTGCTTTTTAAACTTAAGAGAGAGATTAAAAAGCTTATAAATAAACTTTATGATTTCTTAAAACATTTTCACTAATATTTTCTTCTTTTATTCATGTTTCTCAAATAATTAATTTATTTATAAATTAAAATGTGATATATACTCATGCTTGTTAAGTATTGTTATTATATAAATGTGAATGTTATTTAAATATAAAGGAAAATAATAAGTAAAATTTCTAACAAAAATATCCTTTCCACTGGATAAAAAAGGGATAAATCTTGATTTTTATAAAGTTTACTCTAGTTACAATTTAAGTTCAGGCAAAGGAGGGTATCATGGAAGATGCAAACATCGGTTGGATTGCAGCTATTATTATCGGCGGAATTGCAGGTTGGGCTGCCCAGTATATTATGAAAAGCCAAACAGGAATATTGTTAAATATTATCTTAGGGATTATTGGCGCTGCGCTAGCAAGCTTTCTTTTTAGTCTTTTAGGTGTAAGTTTTGCTGGTTGGCTTGGCTATCTTATTTCAGGTTTTATAGGAGCCTGCATTCTTATATGGGTAGGACAAAAAATTCGATCATAGAGCGTTTATTTTTTTTACACCTTTTGGGATTTAATAAAAAACTGGGAAACAACTAGAAAAGTTTGAAATATTTCCCTGGAGCTCGTTGTCACCAGTTTTGATATGATGGTGAGATGCTTAAGCTGCGATTTTGGGTATACACCATCACCGTATTTTAAAACGAAATGCAGTAAAGATCTTTATAACGCACCATTTCATACCTATATAAAGTTACGCATATCAGGAAAGATATGTTGCGTTATTTTAACGAAATACGAACTTATTTTCGTACCGTACGCGCAAATCTAGCTCATCTCACTGTAATAACAATCCGTAAGGTTACAAAAATCACTAACGATGATTAAAGATTCTACCGCATAGCACTTAACGCCTATACACTTCATCAACAATACCTTTTTACCGAAAAACTCGAAGAGCTCTTTTGCGTTCTTAAGAAATAAACAGAGAAGGTAAGCAAAAAATGATAAAGAGATTTTTTCTAATCTATGAAATAAAATAGATATATTATAAATACATATTAATATAAATTTATTATAAAAGACTAAACACTCTTTAATATGAAGTAATTTATTACAATTTCAATAATATAATCTATTTTTAAGTTTTCAAAAATATATGCCTTACTATAAAATTATTGACTATAAAGAATACGATCTCCTTTACATCTCAATTCAAAAGGGTTGAATATCTCTTCACTTTCTAAAGTATAAAATAAAGTTTTATTTCTCTTTAAATTTTCTCTTTATATCATCTTACATAGATGACTTTTTATATGCGTTACAAACGAATTTTAAAGCACAAAACATTTTTCCCATTGCTCATGCGATAAAGAAATTTCCCTAACGCATTGTGAAAGCGCCTTGGATAAAACATAATACCTTATTTTGCTTTTTTAATGAAAATAATCCTATAATATATAATTCCCGCATATCTTCTTTTAAAGACCTTTTCTTTCGACTTTCCCTTTGATATCTTCCTGTTAAAATCTTGCTGCTTTTATACTCCTTGTATTACAATAGAGCTATCTACTTAACCCAACATAACATATGGAATAAGACTTTAGCTGTGGAGTAAAACGATGTCTGATCTTCAAGATTCCATCTTACCGCCTCTAAAGTGGCTCTCTAATCAAAATCCTCCAATACCAGAAAACATTCGCAATTGGCTCATGGAATCTGGCTCTATGACGCTTCGATTAAAGAAATATTGTACCTGCCTCCAAATTCAACCACAACGCGAATGTTTTATTACGCGAGATAAATTAACAGACGAAGCAGAGCATCTCCCCGAAAGTGCGCGTTATTGGCTACGTGAAATCATATTGATGGGAGATAATAAACCTTGGCTCCTTGGACGCACTGTAATTCCACAAGAAACCCTCCTACACAATCAAGCCTTGATGCATTTGGGAACTGTACCTCTAGGACATTATTTATTTAACCATGACCAATTAACCCGCGATTACATTCATATTGGTCAACAAGATGTGCTATGGGCACGCCGTTCCCGTTTGCGGTTAACGGGTAAGCCATTGTTGCTAACTGAACTATTTTTAACAGATTCACCGCTGTATCCCCACCAATAAAGGTTACTCATTTTATTCTGCATAATTTATAGATTTTATATAGCTTATAAGGGATTTAATCAGAGAAAAGAATTTCAAAATCATCTCAAAACACATTACAAACAAAGAGTTATTTTCAAAATATCTTTTCATTTCATCAACTCAGCTTAAAAATGTCTTCTATAGAAAAAACGTTTAACGTTCTAATTTTCTTATCATTAAAACCAGCGCTTGAATTAAGAAGATATACATCATCTACATTTAAATTTCTTGCCGAATAATCAGCACTCTAAAAAATACGGCAACTCTTTATCAAAAAAATGCTTTGAAACAGCAAAAAAGACAACAACACACTCCCCAAAATTGGAAATCTGTATCAATTAGCTTAATCATCCTATTTTAAAATTTTTAATAGTGCAGACAATAGATCTTTTTTTTAAAAGTAGAAACTCTATAATTTTTTTGTTTTGTTAATGATCTAACAGCTTTGAAGAACAGTAAAATATAATACATAAAAGATGTTTTTATTGCTCTATGAGCTCCAAAAAAGATTCGTTTATTTCAAAAAAATATTTTTTTGATAATAGTATGTATGTAAAAGATAAATGACATTTATCAACATCCTACTGACTTACAAAGGCGAAGCACAATAAAAAATATTTTCCAATCCCCTTGAATTAATAAGATCTATTGCAATTTTTTACGAAGACTATTGCACACTTTAGAAAAATTCATTTGCCCTGCATACCGTTCCTTAAGCCATGCCATCACCTTACCGATATCGCGTAATTTTTCAGCTTTTGTTTGTACCAAAGCTTCACAAAGGACCTGTTCTACTTCCATCTCCTTAAGTTGATAGGGAAGAAACTCACGAATAACTTCTATTTCTGCTTGTCCTCTCTCTGCCAATTCCAAGCAACCAGACTCTTTATGGACTCGCATCAATTCTTCACGCTGTTGAAGCATTTTAGTGAAAACAGACTGTATCTGCTGATCATCCACTTCTAACTTCCCTTGATCATAATAAAGAATATCACGATCCCTAACTGCAGCATTCATTAAACGGAGTGTAGCAAGACGCGCACTATCTTGCGCTTTCAAAGCAGCCCTAAGAGCCCCATCAATCTGGTTACGCAACATAAATTTATCCAATTTTGTTCAAGAAGAAAGCGCCTTTTAACCAATCTTTATCCATCTTGCAATGGAGGATAAAAAAATAATTAAGGACTCGATCTTCGAAAAGCTAAAACAAGACTTTACCTCTTCATGGAATGTACTTATACTGCCTATTTCAAGCGAAACATTACCAGAATAATATACACAGCATCTGTTAAAGGTATGATTTTTGTGTAAAGTTGATCATTATACCTTTCAGAGAATAAATTGTGGATACATACTATGATACAAACGACTTCACCCAGCCACCCTTGGAGTATCAAAAAACCTACAGCCCTCTTAGTCTTAGCTGATGGAACCGTTATTGAAGGCAAAGGAGCAGGTGCTACAGGTATTGCTGAAGCTGAAGTGTGTTTTAACACCGCCATCACAGGCTATGAAGAAATCCTCACAGACCCGTCATACACACAACAAATCGTTAATTTTACTTTTCCTCATATAGGAAATGTAGGGGCAAATAGTGAAGATATTGAAGCTCTCTCTCCTCTCGATTGTCATGGTGCTGTTGGCGCTATTTTCAAGGCAGACATTACACATCCCTCAAATTATCGTGCCAATGAAAATCTTCATCAATGGCTTAAAACGCATAAAATTATTGCACTTTGTGGTATTGATACACGTGCGCTCACAATTCTTATTCGTGAAAAAGGTGCGCAAAATGCTGTCATTGCACATGATTCTAATGGAAATTTTGATATTCCTTCTTTAAAGAAACGTGCGCAAAAATGGCACGGTCTCGTCAATCTTGACCTTACGAAAGATGTGACATCTCAATCATCAATGCAATGGGATGAAAAACCATGGAGCTGGAACAAAGGATACAGTACAAATAATGTGCATAATCTTCATATCATTGCAATTGACTATGGTATTAAACGCAATATTCTTCGCCTTATGGCAACACAAAAAGCACGCATTACTGTTGTGCCTGCCCACACAACTGCAAAAGAAATTCTAGCAATGAACCCTGATGGCGTTTTTCTTTCTAATGGACCAGGGGACCCCGCAGCTACGGCTCAATATGCCGTTCCAACGATCAAAACATTAATTGATCATAATTTACCAATTTTTGGAATATGTCTTGGTCACCAACTTCTCGCTCTTACGGTTGGTGCAAAAACCGTGAAAATGCACCAAGGACATCATGGTGCCAACCACCCAGTTAAAGACCTCAACACTGGAAAAGTTGAGATTGTATCGATGAATCACGGTTTCGCCGTAGATTCTGCCTCTTTACCACAACATGTACAAGAAACACATATTTCTCTCTTTGATGGTTCAAACTGTGGTATTCGAATCATTGGAAAACCAGTTTTTTCTGTTCAATATCACCCCGAAGCTTCTCCTGGACCACAAGATAGCCACTACCTCTTTCAGCATTTCTGTGATCTCATTATGAATTATAAAAAAATATCTTAAAATAAAATATCTCACTTTCTAGCTTCTCTCCTTTAAATTATATCATCTTCCCATACACAAATATATTATTTGTATACCTACAACTTATTGAATAAGTGTTATTATTTATCATTTTGCAACTAAGATGAGAGCACTGAATAACTTGAATTTTTCTCATGACCTCTCCTCTTAGAATTGTATTCATCAAAATCATTGGCTTCCCCCTAAGCAAGATAAGTGTGTCGATAAAAACCATTTTTAAAAAGAGTAAAGTGCCTAACCTTCAAATAAGTATTGGATTCACAATACAATTCTAAGCATTCTATTTTGCATGAGAAGCGTAATTCCTATTAAAGAATAAAAAAATTATTTGCACTAAATGAGAAGAATGTATCGATATTCTATACAACACTTTGTGAAACAAATATCACAAAAAACTTTCTGCCTATAAAATGATACATTTTGTTTATCTTGTGCATTCTCTAGCAAAATAGTACGTACCAGCCCCTCTCAAAAAATTAACGTACCCGCAAGGCAAAAATAACTGTTGCAACGACAAGAAGAAAAAAGCCTCCAACAAAAGGGGCACCAGAAAAATAAAACTGTGCATTTTTATCTGTAAAACATTCAAAAAGAAACACATAAAAAACAGAACCAAATATTAAACTTAACGAAATAACAGATGTCATCGCTCCTTGCAGTTCTCCTTGTACATTTGTTGGCACCTGCGCTGAAGCAATAGCACGTATAGGTGCATGAACAAGATATTCAAGCATTGTACACGCACAAACCATATAAACCATCCACCCCTGCGTTGCGAATGTATAGCCTAGCATAGCAACGGAGGCAAACAAAAGCCCCACTATAACAATATGCCAATCACTCCATCGTTTAGAAAAATAAGGCAAAATGAGAGCGACTACAATAAATTGGCCTATCCCAAAAACACTATAGGAGAGCCCAATAGAAAAAGAACTCCAATCATAGCGTTCTTTTGCAATGAAAGCCCAAATACTTAACCATACAGATTCCGCAAACCAATAAAGAAAAAAGACCAATAACACCCAAAGAACCATCGGATATTGTTTCAGGTGCCAAAAAGCACCTAAGGGATTTGCCCGCTTAATATCAAAAAAGCGCCTATTCCACAGAGAAAGAGTTTCTGGAAGCATAAGCCAAGCAAAAATAAAATTAATGAGTGAAAAACCAGCAGCAAAATAAAACGGTATACGCGGACCAAACTGACCTAAAAAACCACCAATAAACGATCCTAAAATAAACCCCAATGCGGATGCAACGCCTAACAGACCAAAATTGCGTGTACGGGTTTTATCATCGGATATATCCGCAAGATAAGCTGTACAAGTTGCAAAACTAGCACCACTCATCCCTGACAAAAGACGCCCGATAAATAACATAGAATAACTCCATGCTATGGCACATATGAGATTATCAAGAGCAAAGCAGATAATAGAGAGCAGCAAAATAGGACGACGACCATAACGATCAGAGAGATTGCCAATAACAGGAGCAAACAAAAACTGCATCACTGAATAAGCTGCAAGTAATTTTCCTCTTTCTACAAAAGATGTACTGACATCTTTTCCAGTTAATTGAGAAAAATATTCAGGCAAAACAGGACAAATAATCGCAATGCCAAGAATATCTAACAATAAAGTGATGAACACTAAAACGAGCCCACGCTGAACAAAATTCGGATTGAGCATTTGGTCTTGCATAACATACACACTATTTTACGCATACAATTACTCCCCCGCTATCTTTTTACTCCCTTTTCCTTTTAAAAGTATTCTATACCATATACTTGTCATATATAAAATAATAGCAAAGTAAAAATTTAAGTAAGAGTCAAGATAAAAATATAAAATTACGTTTTAATTAGTATATCATTGTCAAAGCATAAAAATATTTTTTTGCATTATACGAATAAAATATTTGTGCGACCAACTCATAAACAAAATTTCATGAAACACAGAGCATTTCCAATAGTTTTAGAGACATTATGATGAATTTTATCAGACATCATTTCCCCTTCTCATACCACCGTTTTCAGGAATCTCAATTCCATTTGATACGTTAGATATCCTATAGCAATTGAAACCTTTTAAAAGATAAGCTCTTAAAGAATTTTCTTACCCTCAGAATGTGCTATAAGATTAAAGCAGCATCACCCAAATAGCTTAACAATGCAAAAGCTCATCATATTTTTAAAAGTATTTATCTGACAATCATTTTATTTAAAAAATAAGTATATTATAGAGAAATATTCTTTAATTCTATAATCTTAGAAACTATTCATATCGCTTGAAATTTGTGTAACCTTAAAAACCATGATTATATCTTTATATTCATTGATGCTCTTAATGATTATATGCTACTGTTAAATCTAATAATGATCGTGATACGCATTTAAAAAATAGCACTTTTAGAAATAGTTAGTCATGAATTGTTAATGCAAAAATGGTGTATAGAATGCGAAAAATATCTCTATTAGTTCTCATTTTAATATTGGTAACAGGATATGATGTTCAGGATTCTGATTCACAAGAGAGTATTTTAGGAAATAAAATAAAAACACAACAAACAAACAACATAAAACTAGATCCTTATACTCTAAATAAACTAAATGCTCTTCTCAAAAAACGTTCAGAAACAAATTATCAGGAAAAAGGGACACTAATTGACTTTCTTTCTGAAGCTTTTTTAGGGACACCTTACCAAGCAAATATGTTACATGGCTCAGAAAAGACACCAGAAAAACTGATTATTGATTTTAGAGGCTTAGATTGCTTCACTTATCTGGATTATGTTGAAGCATTACGCAAATCAACATCCCAAACAGAATTCATAAATAACGTCATAAAAACGCGTTATATTAACGGTAATATTCATTTTTTAAATCGCAAACATTTTTTTACAGACTGGGCTTATAGAGAATATAAACTCGCCACTGATATTACCGCTGAAATAAGTCCCCATGCGGTAAAAATAGAAAAATATCTCAACAAAAAAGCTGATGGTGAAAACTATCTACCTGGGTTGCCAGTTGTGAAACGCACGATAACGTATATCCCAAGTAACTTTATTAATGAGGAGGTTGTAGGTCGTTTACAGTCTGGTGATTTTATTGGTATTTATACGAAACTTGCTGGATTGGATGTAACACATGTGGGCTTCTTTATCATGACAGATAAAGGGCCAATGTTAAGAAATGCTTCTTCACGAAAAGAAAACGAAAAAGTCGTTGATTCTCCTTTTATGGATTATGTTGCAAAAACACCAGGAATCATTGTTTTAAGAGCTCTTTAATAACATCATAGTGATATGAAATATCTTCTCTATTCTTAAAATATATACTGTAGTTATTCAGGTAAACATCTAACTTCGTTCAAGCTATACGGATACAATATATTTTTACAGTTTTTAGAGAAAAAGTCGTTTTGATCTAACTTTGTTTACAGGTATGTAAAAAATCACGGATTTGTGATCACTTTTACTGGTTGAACAATAAAGACAGGCAAAACTCTATTTTAGTATCACGCTTTCCTTTTATATTCTCAACCAAGAATTATCTATAGATTATCACTAATCTGATCTTTACGAATATAGCGCAAAAGACATAGATAAACGTTTGTAAAAATAAGTAAAAGTAACGCCAGATATGTTTTTTTTATCTCATAAAGTATTTTATAAAAATTCGATCTATCTCTCTAATTTATTGCGTATAAATTTTTGACCTTATAGCATTATTTTCCTCATAAAGTCTTTGCGTTTTCTTGTTGTCTATACATTAAAATAACCCTGATGTAGCAGCATATTTATGATTAGAATGCACCAGTACTGTACGCGTCATTGTAAAATTTTTGATGCTAGATTGAAATGAAAATATGAAGGCATCAATTAAAAACCAGTATCTATCTTTAGCATCATTCTTTAATGTGTCCCCTATCCTTCATGCAATAAAGAACATTTAAAACAGAACACATTTTATCGGTAAAACAACACATTTATTAGCAACAATAATGATGATTAATCTATGATCACAAACTTTAAAATTCTACTCATAACTTTTATATAAAATTTATCATTAAACTTATGACGAAAGCTTCATTCCTCCTCGCCCTAAGAAACGAAACATCTACTCCTGACAGTCTGTAAACAATCCGTTCTCTTAAGTGAATTTAAGCGGCTAACCATTTCATGAGATTCACTTACACAAGGATACACCAGCAAGCCCTATTTTGAATATTTACTCCACACTCTAAAAACACTTAATAGATCAAATTTTATATACCCAACCTTAAATAACAGTGTTTTAACGAAATAGAATAAATCTTGCCTTAAATACTCTGTTTAACCTTTTATAATTGATTAATGCAAAAATTAAATCAACGAAAGAGATTCACTGTATTTTCGAGAGGTATGAATCGCCCCATCATAAAAAATAGTCCCCATAACATAGCAGACAATTTGAAAAAATCTTTTTATATAAAAGGGATCACCGTTGTACCGGGAGGCAATTTTGCCTCATCTTCAGGCTCGACATGAATAGAAATACGTACATTATCAAATTCTTGTTGAAGAACACCTTCGATTTTATCACAAATTTTATGTGCTTCTCCTACCTGCATTATAGCAGGCACAACCAAATGAAACTCTATAAAAGTAACCCTCCCAGCAACACGCGTCCGTAAATCATGGACCTCAAGCGCACCCGATGCATTTGCAGAAATCAGCTCCCGAATCCGCATGCTTTCATTCAATTCAACGCCAACGTCCATTAATCCCTGAACAGCATTTCTAATCACCTTCCAGCCCTGTAAGAGAATATTAACGGCAACGATTATCGCTAAAATTGGATCTAAAATTCCCCATCCCCCGATAAAACCAGCAATCAGACCAATTAAAATTGCAAGCGAAGTAAAAACATCCGTTATAAAATGCACTCCATCCGCTTTAAGAGCCGGTGAGCGATGGTGTTTTCCCTGCCAAATAAGAACCATTCCCCACATACAATTTATGACAGTTGCAATAAGATGAATAACAAGCCATACTCCAGGCTTCTGCAATAATTGAACGGTAGAAAGAGCTATCCATGCTTCTCTTAAAATAACAATTGCCGCAATAATAATGAGTATCCCTTCAAGAATGGCGGAAAAATATTCTGCTTTATGATGCCCAAAGGGATGATCCTGATCCGCTGGCTTCATACTCACTTTAACAGCCCACCATGCTGCAAATGACGCAAGAATATTAACTATTGATTCCAATGCATCAGAATAAAGTGCAACCGAATCTGTGATGTGATATGCCCAATATTTCAAAGCAAAAACAATACACGCAATAAAAATAGAGTATAAAGTTAAGCTTTGTATATTGATTTTTACATCCATGAACCTCATCCTTTTCTTCACGAAATAAGGGATTAATATTTTCAACCATATAATTATACTTTTGGCATATCGACAATATTTCCTCAATATTACAGAAGCTTCAGCATACAATAAACGCTTCAAGCTCACATTATTATCGTAAAAACTGCTCAGTTACACGAACAGAATCAATAAAGGAAGAAGAGAGGAACAGAATAAACAAAGAGCTTTCCCAAAAGCAATCAAACACATCACCTTCATTACTAATCGTTTTCTGAATAACTTAAAGCCATCTCACATCTCATAAACAAAAAACTTGTTTTTACTCAAATATACCATGATCATGCATTATTTTTCAGTCTTATAATGTGCATCATAAGCCATCTTTGCAACTTAGAAAAAATATCTTAGCACTCTACTGTAACCTCAGAGGTCAACCGCATTTTAAAATATGATTTACTAAAAAATTGAGATATAAAAAAGAAGAACAATGATTACCCCAAAAAAAAGAATCTGGGCATTGGGGACCCAGATTCTTTTCCCTTAGAAATTAAGGGCATACAGAACTTGGGAAATAGCGGGGACCCAAGACACTGCACCCGATACGAGAAAAAATATATGATTCCGTATCAGTATTTTTATACTATACCTATGGTTGCATATTGTCAACACAAATTCTACCATAAGTTTTAAAATAATGTTTTTTTCTCTCTTTGTTAAAATAAAATAAATTCTAACATCTGGAAATCATAAGAAAAAAGCACTAAAAATCTCTCATGCATTTGAATATCATAACAATCAATGAAACCGATGATCCACGCCTAAAAGCCTATCATAATATCCGTGAAAAAGATCTTGTTGGACGGCAACATCAATTTATTGCTGAAGGCAAAGTAACATTGTCCGCATTACTGCACTCGAAAGAGTTTTCTGCCATCTCACTGCTCATCGTAGAAAACCGTCTCTCTGGACTTCTACCGCTTTTAGAAAAAACACAGCCTCTATGTCCCATTTATTGCGTTCCACAAAAAGTCATGGATAATATCACCGGCTTCCATGTTCATCGTGGTGTCTTGGGTATTGGTAAACGCAAAATACTGCCATCTTTACAAAGTTTTCTACAACATCTTCCAGAAAAAGCTTTGATTCTTGTTTTATGTGGTATCTCGAATCACGATAATATGGGATCAATTTTTCGTAATGCAGCAGCCTTTGCCAGTAATGGTATTATTGTCGACAAAACCTCATGCGATCCACTTTATCGTAAATCAATAAGAGTTTCTGCCGGCGCTGCTTTAAAAGTACCCTATACGCAAAACGCTGATATAAATGACATTATAGCTGCTCTAAACGATGAAAACTTTCATTTTTATGCACTCTCCCCTTCTGCTTCACACACTCTCAAGCAAGCCAACAAAACTAAAAGAATGGCACTTATTTTTGGAACAGAAGGCGATGGCTTACCACCCCATATACTACAACAATCAAAAACCTTACGTATTCCCATGACTGACGGTTTTGACAGCCTTAATGTTGCCACAGCCTCAGGTATTGCACTTGCCCATTTTACCAACTTTGACCACTAAAGATGATAACACTTTAAGTTGTAAAACATATCCGATGTTGTATGTTATCTATCAGTCCCAATAATGTTGCTGTTCCCTAGCATTTGAAAGCATTAATTAAAAAACATTTTTATATTTTTCTTATCGATGCTTTCCGCACCCTAACCCCGCTCATGACGTGCAGAAGACATAATTTTGATGGATCCAATCATTTAAAAACTTTCAATGATAAAATCTTCCGGAAGTCTCTCATTCAAGTTTAAGTTTAAGGTTAAAATTATCATTATAAATCAACTGACTATTTTTTATGAAGCTGTTATTTTAGTTCAGAGGAAACAGAATCTTTTGTTTCGAGATTACATAAAACGCGCTTCAACATCATTTCAGTATCGGCCGCACGTTCTGAATGTGTTACAAATCCTCCCCCAAGAATACGCGCCTCATGATCATTTCCATCATAAAGAACGCAAGCTTGCCCTGGTGCAACACCATTTTCACATTCCAATAAATCAACGGAAAAAATACCTTCTTTATAATGTAAGCGCGCAAGATGAGGAGGACGCGTTGAACGCACCTTTACAGCTACCTCAATACCTTGAGAAGGAAAATTATCTAACGACTCATCACCAAGCCAATTCACATCACGTAAAAAAAGCTTATGTGTTTCTAACATTTCACGCGGTCCAACAATAACACGTGCATTTTCCACATCGAGATAAACCACATAAAGCGCTTCACCCGTTGATACTCCAATACCACGACGTTGACCAACCGTATAATTAACAATTCCCGAATGTTTACCTAAGATCTTTCCATCAATATGGACAATAACGCCAGGATTAGCTGCTTCTGGACGCAGTTTTGCGATAACATCTGAATATTTTCCTTGTGGAACAAAACAAATATCCTGACTATCATGCTTATTGGCAACCACAAAGCCCATTTCTGCTGCCATTTCACGAACGCGGGTTTTTGGAAGGTCACCAAGTGGAAAACGCAAATAATCAATCTGTTCTTGTGTCGTTGCGAAGAGAAAATAACTCTGATCACGATCATTATCGAGAGGACGAAAGAGTGCTCGATGCGCTCCGTGGGAACGGGAACGAATATAATGTCCCGTAGCCAAAGCATCTGCCCCCAATTCGCGTGCCGTTGCTAATAAATCAGCAAACTTAACCGTTTGATTACACGCAATACATGGTACTGGTGTCTCTCCATGCGCATAGCTTTCTGCAAAAGGATCAATAACAGCTTCGCGAAAACGCTTTTCATAATCAAGAACATAATGCGGTATTCCTAATGTTTCTGCAACGCGGCGTGCATCCTCAATATCTTGTCCTGCACAACACGCCCCCACCCGATGCGTCGCTGCCCCATGATCATAAAGCTGCAACGTAATGCCAATAACATTATACCCTTCCTTTTTCAAAAGACCTGCAACAACCGATGAATCAACCCCTCCCGACATTGCAACAACAATGCGAGAATCCTCAGGTTGTCCTGGTAAATCAAGACTGTTTAAAAACATGTATTCATTCTCTATTTAATGCTCTGTTTAATGTCTACTCATATGTTAACATTTTGATGTACGCTCTTCAGCACTTTTACACGATTGATTGTCTTTATATTGTTTTTTTATCTTTTCCACAACCATAGGCATTACTTTCTTAAAAGCTGCTGCAAACAAAAAAAGAATGATCGAAATAAGGCATAATGGCAATCGTTTGGGAGAAAACCTTTTTGCTCTTTTTAAAATCTGGTAAAATATTGCAAGAAGCTCTTCTACACACTTCACTTAAGTTTCTTTTACGTGCTCAATCACTTTATTAATTTTTTCTTTCAGCGCGTTTAGCTCTTTTTTAAATTTCATGCTCTATAAACGAATCAAGTCCTTGACTAAAGGTAGAGGATACGAATGACCAATTTGATAAAAACACAAATGAAATATGTTATTGGGCCAGATGGAAGTCCGCTTACAATTGCCGACCTACCGCCGCAAACAACACGACGCTGGGTGATTCGTCGCAAAGCTGAAGTTGTTGCGGCTGTCAGAGGTGGATTGTTAAGTCTTGACGAAGCGTGCCAACGTTATACTTTGACTGTAGAAGAATTTCTTTCATGGCAAAGTTTGATCGATGAACACGGTTTAGCGGGATTACGAACGACCAAGATTCAAAACTACAGGCATTAAGTTGCCCTTGATGACGATTCGATAACATAAAGAAACTTGTAAAACAGCCAAATTTGATAAAAATTTGGCTGTTTTACACTATACCCAAAAGATAAATCTGAAAGAATAGATTTTTCAATAATTGCTTTTATCATCCAACCATTGAATTAGCCAACCATTGAATTAGATTGAATCAAAATATCCTCACCACCCGCAGCAATCTTCTTTTCCCGTGCTTCCAAAAGCTGTGCACGTTGCAGCTCTGTATTAGCTTCATGGAGAGCAATTTCAGCGTTTGTTTTTTGAAGCTGTAAATCACGAATTGAATTGATCAGATTATCACGTCTTTGCCGCGCTGCACGCGCAAAAGCAGAATAAGCAAAATGGTGAACATCATTGTTTCCAGATTTACGTTCTTCATGAGTAATTTGTGCTTCCAGCTCTAACACCATTCGTTCAAACTCTGCGATCATCATCTCAAGCTGTGCAATTTCACGGCGTTTTCCACGCACTTGAAACATCCTCAATCGCACCATATTTTCTCGTGGCTTCATACTCACTACTCCTTGATTGCGCCAACTCAAAACTCGCATTCACACCCAATAAATATCTTTTAGTTATATGTCTATCCGACAAAAACAGTCTATTGACTTGAAATTATAACAATTTTCGCCTTTCATTAAAGCATCTGAACATACAATCTGCTTTAAAGAGCAATAACTATTTCTTTACTTTTCCCCCCATTATAAAATGAAGAGATTTAAAGCTCAGTAAACAAACACTGAAATTGTAAAAAAGTAATTTATAATGCTCTTTTACAAATTTTTTTAAGTTAAAGTTTATAAAAAAAGCCCTTCTTTTTTTATTATGTTAAAAAAATATGCGATTTTTCTAAAATAATTTTGCAGCCTCTTTCAAAAATAAAAATATTTTGTTAACCACTATCATGGATAGTGGGGAATTTAGTAGTGATTGTTACGCGTACTACTGAAATATTCATAAACACTTTGTTATAAGTGTTTGATTTCATGAATTGTTTTTATAACAGTGGTTTTGCTAACTGATTATAAAATAGAAATGCTCCTTATGATTCGTGAAGGAGCGAAGTGAGGGATCTAAAATGCGCGTATTATTAATTGAAGATGATAGAGCAGTTACTCAAAGCATTGAGTTAATGTTAAAGTCAGCTAACTTTAATGTTTATATCACTGATCTGGGTGAAGAAGGTATCGATTTAGGAAAACTCTATGATTATGATATCATTTTGCTTGATCTGAATTTGCCCGATATGTCAGGGTATGATGTCTTGCGGACTCTAAGGTTGGCAAAAATAAAAACTCCTGTCCTGATCCTTTCTGGTATGAATGCCATTGAAGACAAGGTCCGTGGTTTTGGCTTTGGAGCTGACGACTATATGACAAAGCCTTTTCATAAGGATGAGCTCATTGCACGTATCCATGCAGTTGTTCGTCGCTCTAAAGGACATGCACAATCGGTTATTGTTACCGGTGATCTCACTGTCAACCTTGATGCAAAAACCGTCGAAGTTGCAGGGCGCCCCGTTCATTTAACCGGAAAAGAGTATCAAATGCTAGAGCTTCTCTCTTTACGTAAAGGTACCACCCTTACTAAGGAAATGTTTCTCAATCATCTCTATGGTGGAATGGATGAACCAGAACTAAAGATTATCGATGTTTTTATCTGTAAATTGCGGAAAAAATTGGAAGCAGTCTCTTCTAGTGTAAATTACATTGATACAGTTTGGGGACGCGGTTATGTATTACGTGATCCAGTTGAAGAGAACGTACGAAAAACCGCTTAAGCAGTGAACATGCACTTTGTAAAATCTCGGAGTGTGGCGGGCCGAGATTTTTTCCCAAAATCTGTTCTCTGTTAAAAGTAGAAAACTCGCACACCAAAAATTCTCATATAGAAAGCGCTTAAAGCTTAATAAGTAACTATACAGCATTTACACATATAACTCTATTGCTCATATGTTCAATCGAAGCCACTTTTCCCAACACGGCTTAAGCGCTTCTCTCTTATTCAAAGCTTTTTTACACTTTCTAAAACAATACAATGATCATTTTCATCAATATTTATTTTCATCTCTGTCATCTGAGAAAGTAACATTGTGTAATAAAATTGGATGACATGTGCATCAATAAGCTCTTCTTGAACTTCTCCACGAAATAACGCAAGAAAATGAGGGGGTATACGGAGAGTTTTACCGAAAACCTCAAATCGAAAAGAACGTTTATTTTCTTCTTGCAAAATCATAACAACAATTTCACCACCACGAGAAACTGTTGCGTTTGCAATCAATAATAAATTAAGCAAAAGTTTAACTTCATCTTTTGGTAACAATAAAGAAGAAGCTTGCCATTTTAAAGTTGCTTTTTCTTCTTTCATATATTGTTGAGCAACCTGCTCTGCAGCCCGTGTATCTATTTGTCCTCCACTTGCACCAGCAAAACCAAAAGCCAATCGCGCAAATTGTAGACGTGCAGCAGCACTCGCAACGGATAAACGCACCAATTGTAAAGCATCTTCTTCAGCTCCTCCTTCATCATAAAGCTCCATTGCATTTTGAATAGCCCCCACAGGTGAGATCAAATCATGGCAAATACGACTACAAAGCAAAGCAGCAAGATCCGTAGGATTCAAAGAAATATCTAACGTCATAATGATTGAAAACTCCTAGATTCAAAAAAACAAACTTTATTTTAAAGAAAAACTCTTAATATCTGATGCATAATAGGAAACATTAACAATCATGCTAAAAGAAATTCAGAAATAAATTCAAGAATTTAAATAACCTTATATCTTATTTTTTATTTGAATAGAATGAAAATTCTAATATTATCTTTTTGTTTATCACTAATAAAAGGAGAAAACTTCATGGCTCTCTCTCTGCTCAAATACTGGTACAAAAATATTATATCTTTAATCTTCCTTTTATTCATCACCATAAACACTGCACATGCTCAACTACAACCAATAGAGCAAAACGAACCCCATTATTCACTCCAAGAAATTATTGATTCTGGGCATCTTTTTTTTGGAAAAACAGCCAGTGGTCTGGCTGTTGCAATTCAAAATATTTTTTCACAATACGGTTATCCCAATGCCTATATTTTAGGAGAAGAAGCTTCTGGTGCCTTTTTTGCTGGATTAACCTATGGTGAAGGAAGAGTTTTTACCAAAAGCTATGGTCAACATAAAGTTTTTTGGCAAGGTCCCTCAGTAGGATGGGATTTTGGCGGCCAAGGCTCCCGTTTAATGATCTTAGTTTACAACCTTAATAGCATAAATAATTTATGGAAACGCTATGGTGGTATTTCAGGTTCGGCCTATTTAATTGCAGGTGTTGGTTTTCATGTCCTCAAATACCATAATACCTTGTTAATCCCAATACGTACAGGGATCGGTGCACGCCTTGGTATCAATATAGGATATTTAAAATTAACACCTAGACCGACATGGAATCCGTTTTAAACGTATTCTTATTTGAAATAGGGGTATTATGCTTATTCAATCGTTTATTTTTTTTATTCTTGGAGTTGCTTTCACTTCTTGGGTACTGGTACTTTTGTCTCCTTTTATTTGGCGTAAAGCCGTTCATTTTGCGTATAAAGATGTTTGTGCGCAAATGCCATTATCACTCGCGGAAATAGAAGCAAATCACGATTTTCTTCGTGCACAACATGCTGTAGAATTAGCAAACAACCAACAAAAGTACGAATTTTTGCAAAAAAAATACGCCCAACAAAAAGTACAACTGAGCCAAATAACAGAACAATTTTATCGGCTATGCCTCCCCACACAAGACACTCTCACTAAAGAAGCGATAGCAATCAAACAAAATATCGCCACAACTTTCAAAGGAAAGAAAAATGATGCGTGAAAAAATCGCACACTATCAGCAACGTTTACAAAAAATCCAAACTTATCAGCTTGACACGACTGCTAACCATCAATTGCTGGAAGAACTCCGTGAAGAAACAAAAGAACTTGCAGCAACATTGGCAGCTCAAATAGCGCTACAAGAGGGAAACACATCACCCATCAATACATTGATTCAAAAATCGAAAAGCAAAAATGACCTAGCATCACGTATTCGCAAAAAAATCACTTGTCTCTCCCAAAACCCCGTTAAATAAGTTATCTTTTAAAACACCTTGAATGAAGAGTAAAATCAACAAAGGTTCATTATAACTTTCATAACCCAAATCCTTTTTATTAAACGTGACTTTCTTGCTAAGCTAAAGGACAAAGTTTCTTAACCCATACCGTTCTGTTAAAAAGCATCTTCTTGTCTAGCAGATTCCACTTGCTAATCATATCACCGCCCTAAAGGACAACATTTCATAGGTCCTAGAAAGCAAATAATACCAAAAACATTGGTCACACACTCTAACAAAAGGTACCTTCTAAGATGAGTCAACAATAGAGCTTTGACCATAATTTTAAGGATAAAAATACGCTCTCAAAAGTGATAAAAATCTCTTATTTTTTGGATAATCATATCCTGATCCGTTTGTGTCAAGTAAGGATGCATTGGTAAACTTAAAACACACTCTCCTAAAGATTCTGAAACAGAAAGGGAATCTTTTACATAAGGAAAGTGTTTATAAGCTGGCTGTTGATGTAAAGGAGTTTTATAATAAATCATTGTAGGGATAGAATTTTTTTGTAAAAAATCTTTTAATTTATCACGTTCTTTTACCTTAATCGTATATTGTGCATAAGCAGAACGAATATTTTCTCCTATTTCTGGAACTGTAACAACATCTCTTAAGCCATTGGAATAGCGTTGAGCAATTTCTACACGCTTTTCCATTTCATCTTCAAAGATCGCAAACTTTTCTAGTAAAATTGCAGCCTGAATGCTATCTAGGCGCGAATTCATACCAATACGTACATTGTCATATTGCGTTTCACCTTTACCATGAAACAAAATAGAGCGTAAAAGTTCTGCAAAATGATCATCATTGGTCATCATAGCGCCTCCATCGCCATAACATCCTAATGGTTTTGCAGGATAAAAACTTGTAGCAGCCACATCACCAAAAGCACCGCACATAGTATTACCGCTTCTTCCACCCATAGATTGAGCAGCATCTTCAATTACAAAAAGATTTTCCTTTGCTGCCACTTGAGCAATTTGCACATAGTCAGCAGAAAGACCAAATAAATCAACGGCAATAATAGCCTTTGGCCTTAGACGTCCCTCTTTTTTTACCATTTCGATAGCGTGAGAAAGTTTTTCAACATCAATATTGAATGTATCAGGTAAAACATCAACAAAAACAGGCTTAGCCCCCACCAAAGCAACCACTTCAGCCGTTGCTGAAAATGTAAAACTAGGACAAAACACAGCATCCCCTGGACCAATATTTTTAGCCATAAGAGGCATCTTCAAAGCATCTGTTCCATTAGCACATGCAATCACATGTTTAACACCAAGATATTCTGCCAATTTCTCTTCAAATTCTGTTACTTCTGGCCCCAAAATATACTTACCACTAGCGACAACATGTGCAATTGCAGAATTAATTTTATCTTCAATACGCGCACGCTGCGCCCCAAGGTCGATGAATTGCATATTAACTCCATTGATCATCACAAGAATGCAAAAGCGCTACCTATCTCTTTTATCTATCATAATTGACACCAGCAGCTGTTAAAATCCGTAAAACCGCAATAGCATCATCACCATTTGTACGAGGTGATTGACGCGTTTCAATACAATGAAGAAAGTGCCGTAATTCGCAAGTAAGCGGCAAATCTTCACAAACATCAATATAATTCAGCTCATCCATGCTAAAAGCCCACTCTTGATTTTCTTTCCAAACGGCAAAATGGTGCATTGCCAATTTACGGCTCCACGGTTCCATATCATCAAAAACGAGCATAGCCTTTGTTCCAACAACAGTTAAACGTCTCTCACGATAAGAACTCAAGCGTGAAGTAAAAAGATGACTACGCACACCATTTGGAAAAGTCATATGAATATGAGAAAAATCAGAAATCTGATCAACGACAGCAGCCCCCTCACCGCGAATTTCGGAAGGTTCACATCCTGTCAACGCCAAAATCATTGAGAGATCATGAGGCGCAAGATCCCATAAAGCATCGCTGTGTGTGTGAAATTTTCCAAAGCCTAATCTATGAGAATAAATATATCGCACATCTCCCACTTCTCCGTTTTTCACCAATTCACACATTTTTTCAAAAGCCGGATGAAAACGTAAAATATGGCCTACCATAAAAACTCGCTCATAAGCCTCAGCCTCCTGAACTTGGCGTTTAGCATCAGAAACATTCAAGGCTATTGGTTTTTCCACTAAAACATCTTTACCATTTTTAACAGCACGGAGCACATTTTGCGTATGCAATTGTGGCGGCAATGCTAATACCAGCGCATCAATATCTCGATGCGTAAAAAGATCATCTGGTGTAACAAGCTCTACACCATACATCGTTGCAAAACTAGCAGCACGATCATTATCAATATCAGAGACTGCTGCCAAAGCCCCGAGAGAATGGAGTGTTCGTATATGATTTTCACCCCAATGACCGCATCCTAAAACCGCTACACGTGGCACCATTTTCATGCCTTACCCTACTTTATCATATAAAATTACACTTTTACATATCGAGGATAAAATAGAATGACAAGAGAAAAGCTTAAAAACGATGCTTGACATCTTACTATTCTACCCCTTATATCCGCAAAAGATGTAATTCTTTACAATTATGATTGCTTATTTTGGCGGAGTAGCTCAGTAGGTTAGAGCAGAGGAATCATAATCCTTGTGTCGGGGGTTCAAATCCCTCCTCCGCTACCATTACTTTTTTTGTTGTTGTAGCTTGCCAGCGGTGTAGCTTGTATGTAGCTTGCCAGCAGGTTTTGTATATTTTGCCACTAGGTTTTGTACCAATTTATTTTTTTTCAAAGAGTTTTAAAGTGGTTCTCAAAGGATCTTCAAAGACCTTTCAAAGATCATTTAAAGCCTCTTTTTCTTTTCTGCTCAAAATCACAATTTGAGATGATCAATCAAATTGACTGATAATTTTTCTGTATCCTAAGCACATTATTCAGGACATCATTAAAAAGAAAAGCGTTTAAGCAATTCGGTCAACTTGACCAAATTGCTCTTCAGTCTGCAATTGTGCAATGTTTGCACCATTGCTCCTTTGAGGAATTGGGTAAACATTACCCTATTGCTGTACTCATGCAATTGGATCAACTTGATCCTATTTCTCGTTTTAGCAATTGGTGCAAGTTGCACCTATTCCTTACCTCCACACCAAAGTGCGAACTTTTGATTTTGGTCTCAATACTCTTCAACACCGATCAAAGGGTCAAGTTGACCCTTTGATTTTTTGTCACTCAGAGGTTTTCTTTTCTCCTGCCTCTTTTCCCTTGTTTGGTGCCTCAAAGGTGATTTCTGTGGTGTATCCGCTTTGTTTTTCATAGCAGTGGGTGACAGTGGAAGCTTTCCATGGCCCATTGATTTGCCCACGAAACCCTTGAAGAAGCAGAGGTTGATCCGCCATGATTTCTGGTCGCCCCTCAAGGGTCAAAGAACCACTGCCCACAGCACGACACAACCTGTCCGACTCGGAAGCAGCAGCAGCTCGTGCTTCCTCCTCACAAGTGTAACAAGTCCGCAAACGCCGCACGGGACCGCTAACCCCTGTCTGATGCTTAATGCGGCATTGCTGCCCTTTTGAGCGATCAAAATAAGAAGCTTCAATGGTGCCATATTGCGTACGTGGCTCTAGGGTAAATTCCCAGTTGGAACAGTCGTGTTTATGGATGTCGAGTGCTGGTAAATTGTCACCGCTTAA
>NZ_JBHILX010000059.1:0-1987 GCF_042193585.1 Bartonella sp. PS7NMGDW | reverse complement strand
AGTATTGTTCAAGAGATAGCAGAGCGTAATGGCTATACGCCAAAGGTTGATCCTTCTCTTGCAAAAATCGTTGTGCGACACATTGACCAAACATCAGAAAGCGATATGGCTTTTGCTACACGCCTTGCAGAAGACTATGATGCGGTAGCAAAGCCCGTTGATGGCAAACTTGTGCTCGCCAAACGGGGTGAAGGCAAAGCCATTACCGGTGAAACACTCCCCGTTATTATTATCCATGAAAAACATTGCACCTCTTGGGATTTTAAATACAGCGCACGGGATGAAGCAGGTGCAGCCAATGGCTTAGAAACAGATGTGGGAGACGACCAAAAAGCCGCGGCTGATGCACGAGAACCAGAAGAGATTGATGATGATGAAAACTTTATCCATATGGATGACAGTGACAAAGCACCATCATCATCTGAATCGGAAAAAGCAGAAACAACACCTGAGAAAGAAGAAGAAGACAAAGAGAAAAAAGGCGGTGTTCTCGCAACCTATCATGACTTACGCAGTGGTGAAAAAAAAGAAGTCAAAGTTGGTAATCCGCCGTTTCATGAACTCAAATACACCTACCATAACCAATCAGAGGCTGTTGCGGCCATTGCTGCTTATCGCAATAAATCATCACGTGGAAAATCTTCTTTCTCATGTGATATCGGTGGTGATCCCTTTGTGCAAGCAGAAGCAAAGCTTGTTCAAGAGCCCCCTTTCCGCCCTTATATACCGGCAGAATGGCGCATCAAAAGCGTTAAACACAAACTTGATAAAACGGGTGGTTACACCACAAAAATAGAGTGCGAACTTTTTGATGCATCACAAGAAGATGCGGCTGGAAACGTTGCAAACACAACACCAGACAAGGATGATACCCTTGATCCAAACGCCCCACCAGACGCATGCGACGAAGGAGACGGCGTAATCCATATGGACGAAGAGGATACATGATAGGTTATAAACCAGATTTAGAGCCCCTCATTAAAAAGATTGCTTAAGTACCTCCCTTCCCCATCTTTAAAGGTGGGGAGTGGACACTAAAGTTACACGTGTGGAACTGGTCGTTCAAGAGGCTGTACAGCCAAACGAAACCCCATGGTACGCAGTAAAGCATTCAAGCTGCGGAACTCTGGATTACCTTTTTCTGAAAGTGTACGGTAAAGTTGTGTTGGGTTCAAGTTGGCTGCTTTAGCTACAGCTTGAACACCACCATAAGCTTTGGCCATTTGGCGTAGAGTTACAAGCAGCTCACCCTGATCACCATCTGCTAGGATTGCATCAAGGGTAGCTGCTGCCAACTCAGGATCACCACGGAATATTTCTGCCATTGCATCATCATGGTTACGGTCTTTCATTTTTGCACTCCTTTAATCTTCACGGTTTTGCCAATCACGCCAGCAAGCACATGCACGAGTGATATCAGTCTCTTGTGTTTTTTTGCTGCCACCGCATAATAGCAACAATACGGTCTTTCCAGATTGGACATAATAAACTCGGTAGCCAGGACCAACATTAATACGCAATTCATGAACACCCTCACGAAGCAGCTTGAAATCGCCAAAGTTTCCCTGCTCTAAACGATTAAGGCGGCGAATAATTGCAGTTTTAGCCTGCATATCACGGAGCTTTCGCAGCCAATCAGCTATCAAGTCTTTGCCATCAGAAGTAAGGTAGTGACGTATTTCAAACATGATGTATATTCGTTTATAAACGAATATTTGTCAAGAAAGAAATTAAAAGTTGAGAAAAAATCTTCTTTTATTCCAATGAAAAAGCGACATGAGTTTTAACAAGCTATCTTTCCGAATGGGAAAGATGTCAATTTTTTAATCCAGCTCTGCTTTTGCGGGGCTTTTTTTATGGAGAATCATATGCGAAAAATATCATCAGAAGGACTAGCACTTATCAAACAATGGGAAGGTTTGCGTTTGAACGCCTATAAAGATGCCATTGGGGTGTGGACAATAGGTTATGGACATACAAACAGTGC
>NZ_JBHILX010000058.1:0-2073 GCF_042193585.1 Bartonella sp. PS7NMGDW | reverse complement strand
CAAAAAATGGTAACAAATCATAACTATTTATTAACCACATTTTGGTTCATTTAGAAAGATGTTTTATTTATAGAAAACAATATTTTATCATACAATTTCTGATGTGATAATTTATGACTCTTATTGAGAAAGAATGAGAGACAAGAGAGAGAAAGTTATCCACAGATCATGGGGTTATTCACCCCATATCTTAAGATTGACCCGTGACATAAGCCGCCCATTTATCCATATAAACGCGGCGCTGTTCTAAATAGTCAGTCCGACGATAGGCACGCTCTACTTTACCTCCTACTGTATGACTTAGAATGGTTTCAGCGACCTCATAGGGGGCATCGGTTGTTTCAGCAAGCCAATTGCGTAAACTAGAGCGAAAGCCATGGGGGCAGGCATCAATCTTATTCTCTCTCATATACTTTGCCATACAACTATCAGCAAGGGGACCACGACCGGTTGCAGAAAAAAGAAACCCATTACGAGATAAAAGGCGTGCTTGTTTTAAGATTTCTAATGCCTCTGATGATAAGGGCACACGAAATTCTGTTGTAGCATCACGCAAACCTTTCATATTCTCAGCAGGGATAGTCCAGATATCTCCATCAACTTGATCTTTATGAATATGACACAAAGGATTGGTACGAACCCCTGTCAGAATAAGCAAACGCAAAGCCAGTTGTGTCATAGTTATTTTTTGACAAAGTGTTTTATAAAAAGCCGGCACATCTCTCCAATCCATGGCAGGTAAATTTTTGACTTTAAGGCGTTGTTTTCCTAATAAAAGATCAGTGAAATATTCCGTGATTAATGATTTGAATGGAGAGATCACGAATCTGTTTCAATGCGTTCAAAACCATTTTGATGATCTAGCCAAACGACTAGAATGGTTTGTTTGTTCAAGACAGTTGTTTTTTGAACTTGCGGCTATTGAACCAGAAAGCCTTTCCAAAGTTGAAAGAGCTGCTCGCTTTTTGTTTCTCCAACGTTGTGTGATGTATGGGAAAAAAGATTATGTCTCTTTTAGTTTTGGAAGAAAAAAGCCTACATTATTTAATCCCGATAAGCTTTTAGCAAGGATGCGGCGTGTTAGACAGAAGCTTCTTGATACGACGATCTTAAATTTGTCGTGGGAGCGAGTTGTCGAACTTTTTGATGCACCCGACAGTTTATTTTACCTAGACCCGCCTTATCTTGTAGAGAGGAGGTATTACAGCTCTGGGAATTTTGTTGAAGATGATTTTGTGAGTATGGCAAAAGTTCTCAAAAGCATCCAAGGAAGGTTTGTCTTGAGTCTGAATGATTGTGATGCGGTTCGAGAGATCTTTAGGGATTTTGATTTTTTAGAATTAGAGCCCCTTTGGACAGCAGGTACGGATAAAAAACCACCCCGAAAAGAACTCTTGATTCGCAATAATTGAAGAAAATCATAAAAAGATTTGTTAGGATCAGAAGAAATATTTCTTCTCTAATAGGACTTTTTTTGATGCTTACACCCTTTGGTAAAATTTTACGGAAACTTCGCATTGATCATTCAGAACGCCTCTTAGATATGGCTAAGAAATTAGACATATCTGTAGCATTTTTATCATCTGTAGAAATTGGCAAAAAGTCTGTTCCTGTAGGGCTAGAGGAAAAGATAATTGAACTCTATGCTTTAGATCAAGAGGTAGCAGAAATTTTGAGAAGAGAATCGGATGCTTGTCGTAAAAGTTTCACTATAAAGCCTTCTGATACATTCAGATGTGAAGCTGCTGGTATGTTTTCTAGACTGATAAATATTATTTCACAAGAAGATTTAGAACTATTAAAAAAATTATTAGAGAAAGCTGGCAAAAAGAATACGCTTTGTAAAGGAAAGTCTGAAAATCCTATTCCCGAACCTAATTATATGCTCCCTAACCTTAAAAAATATAAATAAAATCAATAGTTTATTGCAATTAAATTTAAGATTCGAATTCAGGTACCCCAGCCAATTCTAGTGAAATTAGTTAATCAAATTTCAGCTTGAGAGTGGATCAATCCCCTTAACCGTCTGTTGCTATTCATAGCAAGTCTGGTAAGCTGAAAAATACCCATTTG
>NZ_JBHILX010000057.1:0-2113 GCF_042193585.1 Bartonella sp. PS7NMGDW | reverse complement strand
TTAGATCGCTAGCTGTTTTGATAATAAAAGCCGTGTCTTAAAGGACGCGGCTTTTTTGCTATAAAGCAGCCCCCCGCCCCGTTATTTTATTTACGCTGCTCTTTCAGTGATTACATCATTACTACAAACATCATCACGAAATGTTTTCTTTTCCTTAAGAGCGGCGTTGCCATAAATCTTAACATCTTTGTAAACAACCGCTTTTCCATAAACTCTTGCATTATCAAAAATATGAGCACCCTCATATATATAAGAAGATCCTGATACTTTTGCATTGCCATAAACAAAGCCACTCACATCAGCACTATGCCAAACCTTAGCATTGTCATAAATTTTTGCATTTACAGCAATAAAGGCTTTCCCATAAACCACGGCATTGTTACAAACTTGACCACAAATTTTTGCATCACCATAAACCTTGGCATTGTCATTAACCACGCACTTGCCATAAACTACTCCCTTACCACGAACCCACATACTACCATTAACACTCGCATTATCAGAAACCTGTGCATTGCCATAAACATGGGTATCATGACCATAAACTTTAGCTTTTCCACTCACTATAGCATTACCATAAACTTTAGCATTTTGAGCAACAATGGCATCATTACGTATTTTTGCATTTTCAGAAACGACGGCATTCACAGCAACTATAGCATTATCATACACCCAGCAATTACCATCATGTGAGAGATTATCTTCACTTTCAATAAAGCCACCAAGGTCCCCTGTCTTTACATCATCGAAATCCCTTAATGCACGAATGCGATAAAAGTGTTTAGGTTGACGGGTTTCAGCATCTTTAACTTCTTTAATTTCGTCTGTAATTTCATATTTTTTAGATACATTTTTAGTGGTCATAGGTAACTCCTAATCTAATATTTAAACAAATTTTGAATGAAATGGTTATAAGGAGGCGCCCCCGCACCGCCGCTGCTGTCTTATGCTGCTTTTTCTAAAATATTATTCGAGTTATATATGACTTTATTGCCACTATAAACCTCACCTTCCCTATGAACAAAATCACACTCTCTTAATTTTGCCTTGCCTGAAACCTTCCCATAAATTTTTGAATAACCTGATATTTTTGCATTACCATAAATAATCCCATGAATTTCAGCATGCCCTTCAATAACAGCGTTCCCATGAACGTGTGCATTTTTATAAAGTTTTGAAAAGCCTAGAACCTTGGCATTACCATAAACTTTTACATCAGCATAAATGCAAGCATATCCAGAAAGCTTGGCATTACCAAAAATATGTGTATCATTAAAAACCCAAGCATTATAATGAACGTGAGCATTCCCATAAATTCTTGCACGAGGATAAATACGTGCAAAACCATAAACCTCAGCATTTCCATAAACAAAGCCACCTACAACCGCCTTGCCATAAACACGGGCGTTTTCATAAATACAAGCTTCCACATTAACATGAGCATAACCACTTACAACGGCATTATCGTAAACCCGTGCATTAGCATAAACCTTGGCTTTACCTCCGACCCAGCAATTGCCATGATGCGATAAATTGTATTCACTACCTATAAAGCCGCCGAGCTCCCCTTTTTTGACATCTCCAAAATCTCTTAAAGCTCTAATCCTATGAAGCGTTTTAAAGCCAACCTCTATTGTTTCACCTGTAAATTCGTATTTTTTTGCAAACTCTCTCTTTTTAAAAGAGCCATTATCATCTGTAACAAAAAAGGAAGATTCTTGATTTTTAACTGTAGCGTTCATGCTAGTAATCCTTATCGTAAAAAAGGTTTCTATTGACAGCCCATAAGGGCGTCGGGCGCTAGAAACACGGCGATAAGTCCGCTGTATGCTTTCCCCTAAAAGGGTATTGTATGGCATAACCACACCCGACAAAATCGTTATATGCTAGTGATAGCATAAAAGAAAGTCAGTATTTTGAAGATGGGAAAAACCTTATCGTGGTTTATCCGCTTATCGCTAAGTGTTTCTACACACTTGACGCCTTTCTAAACGAACCTTTCCTTAATGTCAATACGTATTTTTTATTTTTTTCAATTTTTTTCATTTTGATACCTACCTAATTGAATACCAAGTGCTTTCTCTAGTTCACTGTCTATATCATCATAAGTTTT
>NZ_JBHILX010000056.1:0-2131 GCF_042193585.1 Bartonella sp. PS7NMGDW | reverse complement strand
GCATAGAGACTTTCAATACGCTGAAAAGGGAGAATACGGTCGATAATCGCTTGAAAAATAAAAGGATTCACCAAGCCAAGTAAGCGCAAAACGACAGCAGCGCAACTGATCATGAGCAGGGCAACGGGTTGTTCCATAACGCCCATGCCAAACACCATGCACAGCACCGTGTAATACCCTGCGCATTCTTAAAAGAACACATCATTTTAAATCCTATAACGTTGCGTCACAGGACAGATTGTGCACTCTCTAGGGTGATGAGTTTGAGAAAGCCTTGTCCGTCCTTACGTGACAAGGCTTTTTTTTATGCCGCGTCACTTTGACGTTGCTGTTTTGCTTGCTCGATGACATTCAAAAGATCTGATTGTAACCAACGCGATAAAAAACCCAATTTTAGGGGTTTTGGGAGAGATCCATTGGTAACATGACGGCGGAATGTTGAGACACTCATATGAAGCAATTTGGCACTTTCACGGTCTGTCAAAAGAATATCATTTTCTATCATACTAAAATCCTTTCTATCAAAAAATGGTAACAAATCATAACCATTTATTAACCATATTTTTGTTCATTTTTGAAGGTATTTTATTTATAGAAAACAATATTTTATCATAGTTTTTCTGATGTGATAATTTATGAATCTTATTGAGAGAGAATGAGAGAAAAGAGAGCTAAAGTTATCCACAGATCATGGGGTTATGCACCCCATATCTTAAGATTGCCCCGTGACATAAGCCGCCCATTTATCCATATAGACACGGCGCTGTTCTAGATAATCAGTACGACGATAGGCACGCTCTACTTTACCCCCGACCGTATGACTTAGAATGGTTTCAGCGACCTCATAAGGGGCATCGGTTGTTTCAGCGAGCCAATTGCGTAAACTAGAGCGAAAACCATGGGGGCAGGCTTCAATTTTATTTTTTCTCATATACGTAGCCATACATTTCTCAGCGAGGGGACCACGACCTCTAGCAGAAAAAAAGAAATCATTACGAGAGAGCAAGCGCGCTTGTTTTAGAATTTCTAATGCTTCTGTTGATAGAGGCACGCGAAATTCTGTTGTAGCATCACGCCTTCCTTTCATATTTTCAGCAGGAATGGTCCATATATTCTCCTCAACTTGATCTTTATGAATATGACGTAAAGGATTGGTACGAACGCCTGTCAGAATAAGCAAACGCAAAGCCAGTTGTGTTATGGTCGATGCTTCACAGAGTGTTTTATAAAAAGCCGGAACATCTTTCCAATCCATTGCTGGTAAATTTTGCGTTTTATGGCGTTGTTTACCTAAGAGCGCGCGTGCTTTTTCTGTTGCTTGTAAATCAACATCCAATCCTAAGGCAGCCGCATGTTTAAGACAAAGGTTGAGACGAATAAGAGCTCTATTAGCTGTTCCAGCTTTTGTATGCCAAATAGGGGCAAGCGTATTGCGTATCTCTGTTTGTGTAATCTCAGAAACGGGAAGACAGCCTAGTTTAGGGAGAATATGAAGGCGTAATGGTAAAAACCAATCCCCATCTTTACCATCATTTTTTAATTCAGCTTTACGACTTTCAAAAGCATCCAACGCGATATCTTTTAAATAATGGAGATTACTTATTGCCTCACGCTTTTGTTTTTCACGTTCTTTAATAGGGTCACGACCTTCACGAAGAACAGAACGCCACCCAGTTGCCAATTCACGGGCTTGTTTTAAAGAAACATCTCTCAAGGCACCCAAGCCCATTTCACGGCGCCGACCATGAATGGTATAACGGTAAATCCATTGAGCACCTCCATCTTTACGCTTATGAAGTAACAAGCCGGCACCATCATTATATTTGCCAGCCCCCAATGTTGCGACAGCCCTTGCATTAAGACGGTTCATAAGAGCCATTTTTAGTCCTTTCTTATACAAATTTGATCCACACACTCATCCCACTTGTTATGTGCAAATGAGTGGTTTTAGTTGATTCAAGATAAACAGATTTGAAATGAGAGAATCTTACGTTATTCGGGACTCTCACTCAACATACAAAACAGTGAATTATCATTATAAATCAATGTCTTGTACGATGATTACGGGTTTTAATGTGGATTTACGTCCTTTTGGTAGAGGATAATGGCAAAAGTCTTTTTGACCAGTTCT
>NZ_JBHILX010000055.1:0-2195 GCF_042193585.1 Bartonella sp. PS7NMGDW | reverse complement strand
CAATTGTAAAGTGCTGTTGGAATTTAAATCGCGGTCAAACCAAACCCGCCCACCCAAAAGCGCTCCACGCGCAATCATATCATCAAGAAACTGCGTGAGGCTGCGGGTAATGGCAATAACATGTTGACCGGTCAGATTCTCATCATTCGCCCAAGGGCGGAAATTGTTGATGATCGTTTTTTCCAAAGCTGCACGGGTGCGCACCACATTGACAAAACGCCAGAGTGGATCACTAGAGGTGGTATGATTCCCCCATAAAATACGTCCATTGGCAGCAATTTTTCCATGCGCATTTTGACTAAGTCGTGCTGGAATAAAGGTAGCAATATCGGCTTGGTTGAGGCGATTTGCCTCATGATCGATTTCGCCATCAAAATAGCTAATCGGGCGCGCCGTGCCTAAAATGCCTTTAACATCTTGGTTGGAGGGAGACCAAAAAACACCACCCCTTTGCTTATCACGTTTGATAAACATGGCGGCAGCAAAAGGACTTGCGGGTTTAACACTAACACCCCCATCACTATTTGCCACCCGTACAAAGGGATCAATCAAATAACAAAAGCGTGAGGAAAAATCTGCACGATAGGCAAGACTTTCTTCCGCATTTTTACCACCCGTATCAAACACGGCAATCGCTTGTAGCTTTTCTGCCACCTGTTCCAAGGCATCCGCCACGGGGTTTTTACCATTATCAAGGCGCCCTGCACTATAAGCCGGTGCCAATAAAATCCCAGGCTCTACCCCTAAATGACCTCTAGCATGCGATAAAGCATGCACACCGGTCAAATGAGCGTTTGATCCCACCATCTCAGTTTGTGTCTCAGCAATGGTTGATTTTTCTTCCACTCGCACAAGAATAATTTGTGCCTCAATCCCTTGCGCACGCACGGCATTGATAACATCAAGAGCTGTGCCTCTTGTCCCAAGCTTTTGGATTTTCTCACCCTCATGTGTAAAAACTAACACAGGCTCGTCGAGGGGAAAAACTTGGTTGTCAGCATCAGGGGCTGTGACAACCGCACCAATAGCGGTCTGATCAAATGTTGCTAAGGGACGGGAATCCTCACCAGCCTCTACAATGCGTATCCCATGATTAAATTCTGTTGCCATCTTGCTCTCCAAATCAATGAAGAGAGAATAACAACCATCACCATGCTCCATAAGCCTGACACTGTCAGTCAAAAAAGCCCTTTCAAAGGGCTTTTAAAGAGCGATAAAAGGACTTAAAAACATATAAGCCTGCTTATAGAACAGCTATCCATTTGACTTCTGTCATATCTTGGTTACTTGTGCATCCATTTATTCTTTCCATAATCTTATAAGAACAGCGCCATCAGCTCCAGCACCACTTGGAGAAGAATCGTCATGAGCACCAGCACCGCCACCACCAAAACCACGCCCCGCTTTTCCTGAACTATAGGAACCTTTGCCTAGTCCTCCAGCGCCACCACGTGATGTATCACCTCCAGCATCGCCTCCATTCCCACTTGTTTTACTCGTAATTCCATTCGTTCCAGCATAACCATTTCCGCCTTTGGCGATTCCTAGATGTTCGTCTGTTGCTAAACCAAAGTTTCCACCTGTACCTCCAGCGCCACCAGTGCCTGAATAGAAGGTAGTCGTACTACCACCAAATCCCGTGTGAGATTGATAGGCAGAAACACCCCCACCCCCCTTTCCTCCTGTAGCGGTAATAAAATTCTTTCCAACGGCTGTTATTCCTCCAGACTTACCTGTTACAGTCCGCCCTGAAACAGAATCTCCTCCTTTACCAATAGCGATATTCTCATGACCCTTTAAACTCGCTTTATAACCATACCATACCGTACAACCGCCACCGCCGCCACCGCCTCCTAAGTAATAAGAATAACCACCCCCACCACTGCCGCCGCCACCCCAGGCTGTAATTTCGACTTTGGTTTTATCCGTTACCCAGTCTGGCCATTGAATTTTCCCATCTTGCGTATACAGCAATTCAGCATCAGCAAGAGCCAGCCAATTTGTGATTTTATCGATCAAATCTTTTTTAAGACTCTTTATCCCTGCCAAGATAGCTGCATCCACTTGCGCCTTGGTATAGACAACATCACCATCGATTTTAAGTGGTCCTTTAAGCGAGCTTCCGGTTGTGTTTAGACTGCTAACGACTTTGTTGTTATGGATAAGGTTAAACGACGAATTACCCAACAGTTCTA
>NZ_JBHILX010000054.1:0-2201 GCF_042193585.1 Bartonella sp. PS7NMGDW | reverse complement strand
GCAACAGCTGTTGGTTATGTTCCTTGGGGGGACGGAGCAGAGGAGTATTTTTACAACCTCTACGAATATGAAGACGGCACAAGAGAATGTGAAAAGTTTGATGGCGGACAGTATTACAAAACACCTAAGAATGCCGATTTTAGTACCAAAGCGCAAGTAAAAGCATGGGTTTACGGTGGGAATATTCCGAAAAGCATTCTCAATTACGAACCTCTTATAGATGAGATCAATAAAGAGATCAAAAAATTATCGGAAGCTTCTGAAAAAACAATGATTAGATGCTAACTCATATCAGGAACAACTTGACAAATTTTTAAAAGCTATTAGGTTACGAGGCAGGCTTAAAACACCTGTAACCAATCGGTTCAACAGTATCCCGAAAGATCTGTTGCCCTTCATTTTATTATTCCAGGGTCTTCACATGTATGTCCAAGGGTAACCTAAAGATGTGAAGGACTGAATTGGTTCGGTTGTTTTAGCCCTGGATACTTAAACTTTTAAAACAAAGGAACCAATATTATGAACACACTCATTAAAATATCAGAAAAAATTATTGAACAAGAAATTGTGCAAACGGTCAATGCGCGTGAGTTACACGCATTCATGGAAATAGGAAAACGTTTCGCTACTTGGATTACAGATCGTATTAATCAATATACATTTGAAGAAGGTAAAGATTTCATAAAAACACAAGATTTGCGGTTCCCAAAATTGGGAAGCGCAAAATCTAGAGCTGTTACAGCAATAGAATATCATCTCACTCTAGACATGGCGAAAGAGCTCTCAATGGTTGAACGCAATGAGAAAGGACGTCAAGCACGCCGTTACTTTATTGAGTGTGAAAAGAAACTGAGAAACCAATCTGTTGATTATGATCGTGATACGCGCTTTGATTTGCCAAGCTATTGGGAAGGTATGAACGCTGGTGAAAAAGTTTTATATCTTTTAGGTCCAATTCATGTGCGTCTTCTTGATGCCTTCAGAGTAGATGAAGAAAACAGAAAATATAAAGCTCTCATTAAAGAAGCAAAACAGGTTCTAGCAAGGTCTGCCGTAAAAGCAGCTTAGATTTAAAAACATAACTCCCCATTTTAAAAGTGGGGAGGAAGTTAAGCCGCATTTTTGATTGTGATAACAACTTGCTTGCCAAGAACACTCAGTGCTTGCTCTAATGTTTGAAGCTTAGTTGGATAATTTGGATCAAGAATGCGTCTTGCTTCTGTTTCTTTTTTACCCAAACGATTAGCCAATTCTGTTTTTGTGATATTCGCTTCATTAAAGGCTTCTACCACTGCAAGTTTAAGAGCATTCCACGCATCTACCGTGACCTCTACAAGGTCTTTATATTGCTGTGGTACTGGTAAAGGTAAACCGCGCATAGGATAGCTCCGTAATGCTAACCCTAAAGCTTCAACAGCATTCTCTAATGCCTCAGTTCTATTTTCTCCAGCTGTTATTGCTTCTGGTACATCTGGAAAGGTTACAATAAAACCACCATCTGGATCAGATTCCAGTTTTGCTTGATACGTGTATTCCATGTTTAGGTCTCCTCGCCATGATCAAAATGCTTTTGAAACGAAAAATTAAAGCCGTTGAGAGAGTAACTCATACCCCCAACTGCTTTTTTATTATTTTCACGTAAAGTGGGGTCAATTCACCAGATTTTATAACGGTTGTCTTGTCTCCAAAAGTTACCAAATAATGTGACCCTTTACCTGCATCAGGAGCTTCACTGTAATGAATGCCTCTTTTTCTGGCTTCTTTACGTAACTCTCTAAGCAGTGCTTCTCGTTTCATTTAGCCTCCCCTTTCTGCATAAAATGAATATCGCACAAAAAGGTTCGATAGTCAACAATAAATCGAACAAAAAAGTTTGATACAGACTCTTAATGAAAGAATATTTATTGAAAAGTTAAAAGCAGAAATAAGAAAGCCGTGCCATTTGTGTGACATGGTTTTTTGATGAATAATTTGTCAAATAATATTATAATGTAATACTTAAAAAACTGTTATTAATAAACTGAAATAATTGAATAAATACGCAAATTATGCTAAGATTTTTTATGTATAAATTGCTAATCTAATGGGGCTACAAATATGCTAAATAAAGTGACGTTAATCGGACGCCTTGGTGCTAATCCCGAAAGCAAAACAATGAATTCTGGAGCAGAAATAGTCAATTTTAGTATAGCGACTTCTGA
>NZ_JBHILX010000053.1:0-2462 GCF_042193585.1 Bartonella sp. PS7NMGDW | reverse complement strand
GACACTAGCATTTTTATATCCAATACAAGTTTTTATGATTGTTTCTCGAAATTCTTCAGCAGAAAATCCATATTTTCTTGCCATTTCTGTTAAAAAAGTGGAATTTGTCATCTTGATTTCCTACATTGCGCGCAATTCCCCCGTGGCGTGAATCACGCTTGTGTTTAAAAATGTTGTTTGGTTGTTAGAAACGGCTTATGTAGCTTATATCGCTTGCTGAATAGTCACTTTCGTAGATGATTGAATTGCGTCCACGAATTTCAAGATTACCAGAAATATTTACATTATCTAAAATATATACTCCATCTAGAATTTTCATATTTCCGGAAATGTGTGCTTTATCACTTATATAAGCATCTCCATAGACACGGGCATTGCCATAAACATGGCCCAAAACTCGAGCCTCACCATAAATTTGTGCATTGCCGTAAATTTGCGCATCATATTCAACATATGCTTCACCGCAAACTTTTGCATTTTCATAAACACGCGCCCTGCCTGTAATTTCTGCGCGTTCAAATACTTGTGCATTGCCGAAAATCTTAGCGTCACCACAAACCATAGCTTTATGCCAAACCCAACAATCGCCTTCATGCGATAGGTTGTCTTCTTTTTGTATATAGCCACCTAAGTAACCTTTTTTAATATTTCTAAAATCTCTTAATGCACGTATGCGATAAAGTTTTTTACTTTTATCGGTTCTTGCATCATAAAATTCTTTTATTTCATCAGTAAGTTCGTATTTCTTTTCCATGATTACTATTTCTCACGTTCTTCGATTATGGTGGAGCCACTAATTTTACAATTTCCAGCAATGTTTACACGACAGCAAATATATGCTTGATTGTAAATTTTAGCATTTCCGTAAACGTGTACACTTTTCCCTATAACAGAATTCCCATAAATCCGCGCATAGTCAAAAACCTTGGCATTATCTCCAACATAAGCACCACCAACTTCGGCATAATCAGAAACTTGTGCATTGCCATAAACGCGTGCATTCCCATAAACCCGCGCATCATCATAAACTTTGGCATCACCGTAAACGTGTGCATTGCCAAAAATCCAACAGTCTCTCTTATGGCTTAAGTTGCTCTCTTTTTCTATAAAACCGCCTAGGTCACCTTTTTTGACATATCCAAAGTCTCTTAATGCTCTAATTCGGTGAAGAGTTCTTCCATCAAACACAATTGTTTCATCAGTAAGTTCGTATTTTTTCATCTGGTTTGTTACCTAGTTGAGATTCTTTTATCGCCATCAATCCAGTCGTCCCAACATACACATGCTTCACCGTAAATTTTTGCATGACCGTAAACATGCGCATCACCGGAAACTTCTGCATTGCCGTAAACACGCGCCCTATCATAAATGTATGCCTTTTCGTAAACTTGTGCATTGCCATAAACTTCTGCATTATCAAAAACGTGCGGTTCACCGCAAATATATGCATCACCGTAAACTTCTGCATCACCGTAAATGCATGGTTCATCGCAAACTTCTGCTTTGCCATAAATACGAGAATTGTTGTAAACATGTGCATAACCGTAAACTTGTGCATTTTCGTAAACCAAGGCATCACCAAAAACCTTGGCATAACCATAGACTTTTGCATCATCACCTACCCAACAATCACCTTCATGACTTAGGTTGTCTTCTTTCTCGATATAGCCTCCTAAATCACCTTTCTCGACGTTTCCAAAGTCTCGTAATGCGCGAATGCGGTGGAGAGTTTTGCCCCCAACTTCGATTGTTTCATCAGTAAATTCGTATTTTTTTTCCATGGTTTATTGCCTCTGGCCAGTTGTGATGATTTCATCATTGATGATCTCTGCGTTTCCATGAATAAATACATAACCACAGATTTGGGCATTTCCCCCAACTTTTGCTCTGATGGAAATCAATGAACCGTCATAAATTTTAGCATTTCCATAAATTTTAGCTTTTCCACTAATAAATGCACCACCGGAAACTTGTGCATTCTCGTAGATTTGTGCACTGGCAAAAACACGAGCATGTCCAAAAATCTTCGCATTGCCAAAAATATTATTTTCTCCGGTAACAGATGCACTACCAAAAACACATGCATTTTCGTAAATATCAGCAATGTGATGAATATAAGCATCACCAAAAACCTTGGCATTGTCATAAACTCTTGCATGACCATCCACACGAGCGTTTTCATAAACATGGGCATCACCAAAAATCTTGGCACAACCATAGACTTTTGCATCATCACCTACCCAACAATCACCTTCATGACTTAGGTTGTCTTCTTTCTCTATATAGCCTCCTAAATCACCTTTCTCGACGTTTCCAAAGTCTCGTAATGCGCGAATGCGGTGGAGAGTTTTGCCCCCAACTTCGATTGTTTCATCAGTAAATTCGTATTTTTTTTCCATGGTTTATTTCCCTTAATGCATGTTTTGTTTTTTAATCTCTTGAGACAACATACCAATTCCTTT
>NZ_JBHILX010000052.1:0-2534 GCF_042193585.1 Bartonella sp. PS7NMGDW | reverse complement strand
TTAAGCGGTGACAATTTACCAGCACTCGACATCCATAAACACGACTGTTCCAACTGGGAATTTACCCTAGAGCCACGCACGCAATATGGCACCATTGAAGCTTCTTATTTTGATCGCTCAAAAGGGCAGCAATGCCACATTAAGCATCAGACAGGGGTTAGCGGTCCCGTGCGGCGTTTACGGACTTGTTACACTTGTGAGGAGGAAGCACGAGCTGCTTTCCGAGTCGGACAGGTTGTGTCGTGCTGTGGGCAGTGGTTCTTTGACCCTTGAGGGACGCCCAGAAATCATGGCGGATCAACCTCTGCTTCTTCAAGGGTTTCGTGGGCAAATCAATGGTCCATGGAAAGCCGCGACCGTCACCCACTGCTATGAGAAACAAAGCGGATACACCACAGAAATCACACTAGAAACACCGGACAAGGGAAACAAAACAAGAGAAAAGGAAACCTCTGAGTGACAGAAAATCAAAGGGTAATGTTTACCCTTTGATTGGTGATGAAGGGCATTTAGAGGAATAGGGACAACTTGTCCCAATTGCTAAAACGAGAAATAGGATCAAGTTGATCCAATTGCATGAGTACAGCAATAGGGTAATGTTTACCCAATTCCTCAAAGGAGCAATGGTGCAAACATTGCACAATTGCAGACTGAAGAGCAATTTGGTCAAGTTGACCGAATTGCTTAAACGCTTTTCTTTTTAATGATGTCCTGAATAATGTGCTTAGGATACAGAAAAATTATCAGTCAATTTGATTGATCATCTCAAATTGTGATTTTGAGCAGAAAAGAAAAAGAGGCTTTAAATGATCTTTGAAAGGTCTTTGAAGATCCTTTGAGAACCACTTTAAAACTCTTTGAAAAAAAATAAATTGGTACAAAACCTAGTGGCAAAATATACAAAACCCGCTGGCAAGCTACACAAGCTACACAAGCTACAGGCAAGCTACACTATAGCACGACAAAAGTGCTGTGGCGGAGGGGGTGGGATTCGAACCCACGGTACAGTCTCCTGCACGCCGGTTTTCAAGACCGGTGCCTTAAACCGCTCGGCCACCCCTCCAAACTGGATATGCTTTTTGACAAATTTCTTGTAAAAGGTCAATCATTTTAATGCGCATTTTAAAGCGTTCTTTGTAAAACTATTTAAATTTCAATTAAAATAATTCTTCATAAGTCAATTCTTTGAGTGTGTTATCTAACGGTTTCATTTTTAAACATGATCGTTTTTTCTGTTTAAAAATTTTTCACAAAGCAATATTTTTTTAAGTTTTAACGACCGATATTCGTAATAATAAGAAAGGTTCAGTTGAAAATATTTGATAAATTATATTAAATTCTTTGCGGGCGTGTATTTTTGAATTATTTTATCTTTCCAGATATTTATTCTATTCAGATATCTAGTGCGTCTAAAGGGTATCTTGGAGGGAATGGCTGGTTTGCACTATTTGGAAAAGTTTTATGTAAGATTTGCATCGACAGTTTAAAATCTCTTCCAGATATGACTGGAAATTAGGTGTATTTATAATACTTTTTTTTGTGGGATAAGCAAAAAGTTAGTTGGAACGGAAGAAAATATTATTGAACAATACGCTTAGATCAATAGATAGCTTGTTAAGGTATTGCATAGTTTTTCAAGAATAGAACTTAAAAACGCTAAATTATGCAGAGGCAGAAAGCATAAACTTTAATAGACAAGGTTTTTAAAGCCGATTCATTCATAAGTATGTTTAGAACAAAAATTTATTTACAAAATAAAATGGTGGGCGATGAGAGCAAATAAAAAGCAAGTAAAATAAAATAGTTATGTCTAATATGAGGGAATAGGTGAATCTTGATTCTATTGAGTTTTTTTGCCTCTATCCCTCATCTTTTTGAAGCTTTTTTATGGCTTCAAGAGCAAGTTTTTTACGGTCTGCGCTCTTTGTGTAAAGAGATGCCATAGCGTCATCTGTCCAGCCAAAAATTGCTTTGAGTTGTGATACTGTTGCACCAGAGTTAGCTGCGCGTGTTGCTGCTAATTTTCTTAAGCCATGTGCTGATTTTTTGATTCCCGCTACGTTACAAGCCTCACGAAAAAGGTTGCCAAAACTTTCTTTAACGAGTTTTTTACCTTCTTTACCACAAATGAATGTTTCTTCTCCAATAGGACCAGTTTCAAGTGTTTTTGCTAGTTCCGGTAAAATAGGAAGAAAAACATCTGTTTGGAATTTACTTTTCTCTGTTTTAAGATGAATGATATTATTCTTTACATCTTTCCAGCCAATGCGGACCGCATCACCACGACGCAAACCCGTATATAAAAGAACATCAATCCAAACGCGTTCATGGGTACCACGGGACCATCTTTGATAATATTTCTCAACATCTTCTTCTGTCCAAACAGCAAACCCATCTTTGTTGTGAAGGGCTGGTCTTTTAACACCTAAGGCTGGATTATTTTCTAAAAGACCTTGGTCAATTGCCCAATTAAAAAGTCCATTAAGGGCTTTCAGAAAGTTTCTAGCCATTGCTGGTGTTTCTTTACGCCGTTC
>NZ_JBHILX010000051.1:0-2709 GCF_042193585.1 Bartonella sp. PS7NMGDW | reverse complement strand
GGCTCATCAAGCCCAACAGAGTGCAGAGGAGGCTACAAAATTAGCTTCTGAAGCGAAAGCGGTAGCAGAGTCTGCGGTGCGTTCAGGAGAGACGGCAGGGCAGGTGAGTGTGGAAACGGTGCAGGGCATAGCACAAGAGGCGAAGCGTAAAGCGGAAGAAGCCGAGAAAATAGCACAAGAAGCCAAACAGACAGCTGGTTATGCCAAGCATGATGCGGAGCAAGCGCGTAGTGAGGTGGAAAATGCAAAAAGCACAGCGAATGCAGCGTGGAATAAAGCCCACAAAGCGAATGAAACAGCAGATAGTGCTAAGCTTACAGCAAGTTTAGCGGAAACGGCAGGCGAAGAAGCCAAGAAAATAGCGGAGAAAGCCAATAACTACGCGTATGAAGCAAAAGATGAAGCAGGCAAAGCGAAGGAAATAGCCAATAGTGCAAAATATGCAGCAGGAGAGGCGCAAAAGGCAGCTGAAACAGCGGGTAAAAAAGCCGCGTCTTTAGAAGCAGCCGCAGAAGAAGCCGAAAAAATAGCACAAGAAGCTAAACAGACAGCTGGTTATGCCAAGCATGATGCGGAGCAAGCGCGTAGTGAGGTGGAAAAGGTAAAAAGCACAGCGAATGAAGCGTGGAGTAAAGCTTACGACGCGAATGAAGCCGCCAATAACGCTAAGACTATAGCAAGTTTAGCAGAAACGGCAGGCGAAGAAGCCAAGAAAATAGCGGAGAAAGCCGATGACCGAGCGTATGAAGCCAAGAATGAAGTAGAAAAAGCCAAGGAAATAGCTAGTAATGCAAAATATATAGCAGAAGAGGCGCAGAGGGCAGCCGAAACAGCGGGTAAAAAAGCCGCGTCTTTAGAGGAAGAAGCGGAAGAGGCACAAAAAATAGCCAAGGAAGCCAAGGAGTCTGCTGGTTATGCAAGACATGACGCGGAGCAAGCGCGTAGTCAGGCAGAAAAGGCAGAAAAAACAGCAAATGAAGCGTGGAGTAAAGCTTACGACGCGAATGAAACAGCAGATAATGCTAAGACTATAGCAAGTTTAGCACGGATGTACTCAGATGAAGCCAAGAAAAAAGCTGAGACAGCAGATTCACAAGCCTATCAAGCCAAGAGCGAAGCCGAAAAAGCCAAGGAAGTAGCCGATAGAGCGAAAAGGACAGCAGAAGAAGCTAAAACAACAGCCGATACGACGAAGCAAGAGCTTGGAGGTATCAAGAGTTCTCTGGAAACAGCGACAACAGCTCATACAGTAGCCACACAAGCAAAAAATCTCGCAGAAAAGATAAACACTTTTCTAAAACAGTCTCATTTAACGGTTTTATCAATTTCCACCCCTTTTCTTGTTGCGACAGGCAAAGCGCAATTAACCGTGAAAAAAGGAACCTATCTAACTTTGCCACGAACTCATGATATTTTGGTTGTAAGTTATACGGTAGATGCCAGAATAAGCATGCCGTCTCTTTCTGCGGGCAAGGATTATTATCTTTATTTGGTACCGGAGGGAGATTCTCATAAAATTGTTGTATCAGAAAACTCTACGTATCCAAACGGTTACAGCGTCAATAATTCGCGCAAGATAGGAGGGTTTCATACGCTTTGTGCGGATGTTGGTACGATTTCTGGTCACCCCTTGTCTGGTTATAGGGCAGGGGATATTTTACCCAATTCAGTTTGGTGTTTAAATCACCGCCCTTATAGTTCACCAGAGGGAATGGTCTACGACCCCTCTACAGATCTTTGGGTTGATATTTATCTTCAATCAGGGACGGGTGAAAATACGAAATCAATGTATCGTACCAATATAACAACAAACCGTAATTATACCGAACATGTAACAGATATGGCTCGTGTTAAAAAATCTTTACTGAGTGATGAAGCGTTTGCTTCTGCTATGTATGGAAGCAATGAAAAGACACATATTGTTGGCAAGAAAGAACCAACCTCTAAGGTTTCAGGTGGATATAAGGATACGGCGAATCGTCGAATGATCTCGCATATCGGTTGTGAGGATGGTTGCGGTTATGTTTGGCAATTTTTATCGGGCACGTTTCCTATACCCATAAGCCGTACGCAAAATACGTTTGAAATGAGAGCATTGTTAGGGGGTGGTAGCTGGAGTAATACAACGGATAATGGGCGTTTTACTCGAGCCGCCATGATCGTCAATGGTGGAAATGAACAAGTTGCGGCGCGTGGATGTAGCCATACGCGTCATTTTGTTTAGGAGGGAGAGATGATAGAATATCCAGAACATTTAAATAGCAAAGAAGATTATCTGAACATGCTTTCTTTTGACAAAGTTGAAACAGTAAGAAGGCTAGAGATGCTTTTGACAACGCGTTTTTATTGGTTTTTTGTCAAAGAACTCAGTGAAGGAGAAGAGGGGATTGAAGATGACACGCATAAGGTTTGTCTAACAACAACCATGCCATTTGATTCAAATGGTGATTTTGTAGAAAAGCGTTGTCAGTATGAATTACAGGAAAGCGAATATGCACCGCTCTTTCAACTTGGCTTTCGTGTTGAAGAAGTCGAGCAACTGATCAAAGAGCATAGTCAATAGAGATCATAAAAAAACATTTTTATCCAGCCTCACTTTTGTGGGGCTTTTTTTATGGAGCGTCAGATGAGGAAGATATCGAAAGAAGGATTAGAGCTTATCAAACAATGGGAAGGTTTGCGTTTAGAGGCTTATAGAGATACGGCATG
>NZ_JBHILX010000050.1:0-2743 GCF_042193585.1 Bartonella sp. PS7NMGDW | reverse complement strand
TCAGAAGTCGCTATACTAAAATTGACTATTTCTGCTCCAGAATTCATTGTTTTGCTTTCGGGATTAGCACCAAGGCGCCCGATTAACGTCACTTTATTTAGCATATTTGTAGCCCCATTAGATTAGCAATTTATACATGAAAAATCTTAGCATAATTTGCATATTTATTCAATTATTTCAAAAGGATATTATTGTTTTTTAACATATAAAATTATGTTTACGGTGTATAAAATAAGGGGATCAAGGTATTCTATTCTGCAAGCACCGTTTTTTTTCTACTTTCTCCATGAGTTCCTTGCACTTTGTCAGATCTTGTTGTGAAAGAGACTTAAACATTCTAACAAACGTGTTAGAAATTTCATGGTTAAGTGGGTCAGAAGAGTTCATTGTAAAATTCTTACGACAAATATTTGCTTCTCTTCTCAAGATAGAAGCCGTTTCTTCATCTAAAGCATATTTCTCAATGATCTTTTCTTCCATGTCAGCAGGTATAGGCTTTTTGCCAATTTCTACAGAAGATAAAAATGCTATAGATACGCCTAATTTATTAGCCATATCTAATAAACGTTCTGTCCGATCAATACGAATTTTACGTAAGGTTTTGCCAAATGGTGTAAGCATGTGATTAAAGCTCCTATTAATGAAATCTGCAATTAAGCTGCTTTGAGAAGCGAGCCTATATTCTTTTCTAAAAATTGAGGTACTTTGATTTTAGGTGAAAAAATCATCAATTTGGTAGCTTGCCTTTTCTCTTGTAGAGAATATTGTAAGCTAAATTCTATTGAGAGATATTGCCTATACAAAAATTTAATTTCTTCAACGTTGTCATAAGTAATTAGCCAAGGCGCTGTCACATGTTGGGAGATGACATTCTCTAAATTATTATGATCATTAGCTTTGTAAAACGAAGTGTAAAGCCCTTTTCCTTTTTTAAAATAAGGAGGGTCCATATAAAAAAAGGTGTTTTCATCAGTTCCATAACGCAGCAAAAATTCCCGTGCATTTAAACGAGTTAAATGTATTTTATCTTTTTGTTCACTTATGCGAAGAATGCGTTCAATTATATTCTCTTTGTTAAATCGGCAATCTATTTTATAGGCACCGCTTTGTCCTTTCCCTCCAATTGGTCCAGCATTTTTAATAATTCCAGATCTATTTGTGCGATTCAAAAAGAGTGCTGCAAATCCTGCGCTAAGCACATCTGCACTTGCAGGAGAAATTTCTTTTTGTATGTACCATTCTTCTAAGTTAATGGTCGTTGTATTGATTTTTTCTATTAATTCTTCTGTCTTGTGCAAAACGCAATACCAAAAGCTCCAAATGAACAGATCAATATCGTTAATGTGAATATCTTTAACATCACCATTAAAAAGAAGCTTTAGAGCAAGTCCGCACCCGCCAGCAAATGGCTCTCTGTAGGAACAGCCATTTAATGCATTTTTCTCAAATATTTCTTTGATTTTTCCATACAGTGCAGCCTTACCGCCTGGATATCTCAATGGTGAGCAGACATGAGTCATTGTTACGCGCCTTTTTCAATGATTTTTTGATGTTTTTGTTGATTTCATCTATGAACGTTGAGAAGAGACAACGCCATTTAATCTGAACAGTTTTATAAAATCGGAAATTTTACTTTTGGTTTTTAACTGAGCACTGTAGTGTGTAAATAGATATGTTTATTAAACTGCGTGTACGTAACATAAGGAAAAATACACAGACTAAAAAAGAATACCAAAGAGCAATATCTGAGTACCAAAGTACAGTATCCAATGGAAAAGAAAGCTTATACTCCACGTACTTAGAAAAAATAGGCAAAGAAACAGTTTCCTTATAACTATTTGGAAAAATTAAAACGACAAGTGCTAAACTTATTAGCTTTAAAAGTCTGTGCATATACTGTTGTAAATCACGTGTTAATGTCTTCCAACCTGTTGTATTGCCGCGTTTGTATTTTGGATTGTTCTGCAACTCAAAAGGAATATGAGAATTGCATAAAATTACAAAAATATTTGTTATTATTATCAAACCAAAAGATGCAAATATCAAAATACTTTGAATAAAGTAGGGATTTTTTTTAATTCCTAAAAAACATAAAAATATAAAAGTTATAATACCAAACAAGGCTCTTAGCTGTTTATCTGTAAACATATTTATTTCCTGCGGTTTTCGATAATTTTTTGATCTCTTTATTGATCTCGTCTATAAGAGGTTCGTAATTGAGAACGCTTTTCGGAATATTCCCACCGTAAACCCAAGCTTTTACTTGCGCTTTGGTACTAAAATCGGCATTCTTGGGTGTTTTGTAATACTGTCCGCCATCAAACTTTTCACACTCTCTTGTACCGTCTTCATATTCGTAGAGGTTGTAAAAATACTCCTCTGCTCCGTCCCCCCAAGGAACATAACCAACAGCTGTTGCAACAAACTCTTTTTGCATGGCTTGTTTACGGTTTTTTAAGAATAAATGTTTAAAAATGAACATGCTTTAATCCTAATTTTACCAATTGGTCTATTTGTCTCAAATTTGATCATACAGAGCGTTTTATATTGCAGGTGTTATATTTATCATAAAATCTTTAAATCGCTTTGTAAGGTGCCCTTTTGTCTATTTAAACGCATATCTAATCGTAAAATGATCAGCACTTTTCACTAGTTTGCTGTGGACCAAAGCGTTTCATTATCCCACCAATGCCATTTAGAGTCTCTTCAAGTTTTTGCTTGTGAATAACCGTAAGGGGGCTTG